>QZIL01000104.1 GCA_003599025.1 Nitrospiraceae bacterium
CTCCTTTTAGCTGCATGTTTTTTCGGTAACATGCATTATGAGTCAACGATACCCTTTCAGGTTTCCTTACGGTAACATTTTATTTGAGTCAATTCGCATTTCAGGACATGGATTGACAATATCTGTGTTTAATAAGTATCATAAAACGTTTGCGATTTCGCCTCATCGCTGCCCTCGCCTTAACCAAATCCAGGAAGAGGAAATACAGGGAGAAAGATTTGTGCATAGCAAATGTACGCAGGTAAGCTGCGTGACCTTACATATGAATTGATGAAACGGAAAGGAGGAAACAAAGATGGCTGGAAAATCAAAAACAGACGTGGCTGCAAGGACCGGGGCCAAGACTGCAGTAAAACTCTGCAGCTCCTGCGGAAACAAGATCGATGTTGTAATGTCCGTCTCCGCATCAGGCAAGAAAAGCATGAAGCGCCTGTGCTGCGAACTCTAATCTGATGACCCCTGCGGCAGAAAGACATGTCCTGCCGCAGGGGCCATTGTTCCCCTCTTCACAGCATGTTTATCGGGTCTACATCAATATCAATTTTCATATTTTTAACGTCTTTTAATTTCTCCAGAATGACCGCAGCTGCCTGACGGAGTGCTTTTGCATTTTTACCTTTCATAATAATATGCCAGCGCCAGAGGTTCCGGATTTTTTCTACAGGGGCCGGCGCAGGTCCGAGGATTTCTACTCCTCCCCTGGCGAGAGGTGACGAAGCCTGGTTCATTCGCCTTATTCTGCCTGATATAACCTTGACTGTTTTACCTGCATCGCCTTTATTTTTAAAACTGAATATAATCCTCAGGAGCCTGCTGAAGGGAGGATAAGAAAGTTCCTTCCTCAATTCTATCTCCTTATCATAAAAGCCCTTGTAATCGTGGCTCCGCACAAAATCAAACACATAATGCTCAGGTTCATATGTCTGGATGTATGCCCTGCCCGGCACTTCACCCCGCCCTGCCCTGCCGGCAAGCTGGGTAAACAGCTGAAAGGCCCTTTCAGCTGACCTGAAGTCAGGCATATTGAGCGCAATGTCTGCAGAAATGACTGCTGATAAAGTCACATCCGGAAAGTCATGACCCTTTGCCACCATCTGCGTACCAAGAAGCACATCTATCTTTTTCTCTTCCATCTGCCTGATGATCCTGTAATGAGAGAGCTTCTTCTGCGTGGTGTCCCTGTCCATCCGCTTAAAGGCCAGACCCGGCATTAACGATTGGATCTCCTCCTCTGCCCTCTGTGTGCCTGTCCCGAGGTGTTTTATCCTGGTACCTTTACACGTCGGGCACATCGCCTGAGGATTGAGGTAAGAACCGCAGTAATGACAGTTCAGCGTATTGGTGTCCTTATGATAAATAAGCGTGATGCTGCAGGCCGGGCATTTATAGGTATGTCCGCAGTCAGTACACATGAAAAAAGGCGAGTACCCTCGCCTGTTGAGCATTATGAGCGACTGATGGTTGTTCCCCATGTTTTCTTTTAAGGCTTCCAGGAGTTTATTTGAAAGGGAAAACGTCTGTTTCTCCTCCTTTGTCATGTCTATAATGTCCACTCCGGGCAGAGGCCTCTGCTCTATACGCTGCGTCAGCTCAAGGTACCTGATCCTGCCGCTCCTGGCATTAAAATATGCTTCCATGGAGGGGGTAGCTGAACCGAGGATGACTTTAACACCCTCAAGCTGTGCCCTTGCAAGGGCCGTGTCCCTTGCATTATATCTGAGTCCTTCAAATTGCTTGTACGACGCCTCCTGCTCTTCATCAATAACGATCAGCCCGAGATTGTTAAATGGAGCAAAGACAGCACTTCTGACCCCTATAACGACCCTGACCTCACCGTTCCTCATCCTGCGCCACTGCGTTATCCTTTCGCCGACAGACAGGCCACTGTGAAAGAAGACCACACTCTCTCCGAAATGAGCGCGGAACCTGTCGATCATCTGGGTGGTTATGGCAATCTCAGGCACAAGGACAACCGCCTCTCTTTCAGGCGGAAGCGCTTTTATTGCCCTTATATATATTTCGGTCTTGCCGCTTCCAGTTACCCCGTGGGCAAGAAAGACACCTTTGTCAGCACTGTTTATTTCACCAAGTGCCCTCGTCTGTTCATCATTCAGATCGACGACCTTTGCCTTTATTACTTCTTCATCATAGACAATCCTCGACCTGCCCGCTTTCTTGCCGGTAAAGAAGGCGGACGGGACCGCGTTTTTCAGTGCCAGTCCCGATGTCGACATGTAGTACTCCCCTACCCACTTGATAAGCTTCAGTATTTTCTCAGGGACAAGAGGCTCGTCATCCAGGACCGACTCAATTGATTTCAGTTTCATCTTATTCAAGTCTTGGTTCTGTGCTCTTGGTTCTTTGCTCTGAACAATCCCTACCTTCTTCCCTCTCTTAAAGGGTGCAAGGACCCGTACTCCGGGCCCGACCTTATATTTAAGATCTTCGGGTACGAAATACGTAAATGCATCAGCATGTATGGGAAAAAGAACATCAACCAGCATAGAACAGACAACTTTCTTTCTTTTATAAGCTGAATGATACCACCTTCTATGGCTCAAACAGTTTTGATACCATCATGTTTACATCAGGTATGATACATTTTAGACATTATAAATAAATATCATTTCAGGACCACTAGTGATAATATTTACATGTATATTGACAATGCAACCGTATAATGATTTTATGTATTTATTAATGAGATATATATGTCTCTGACTTTATCATTTCTTATGAGAAACTTATTAGTTTATTTTATTATACCTGTGACAGTCAGCCTCCTGCTGATGTTGATGTATTTTTCAGGGCACGCATCACTTCAGCAGATTGTTGCGCCTACAATACCATCCATGCAAAGCAACAGCTGGAGGGAACTTGGTTTACTTGAAAACATGCAAAATATTTATTTATTGATAATTATTGCCCTTGGAATCGCATGCTTGATTAAAAACAAAAGTTTTCTTGAAAGATTCATAGCAGTGATGATCATCATGATATCCACATTTATTTTTCTTGAGGAAATAGATTACGGATTGCATTATTATGAATATTTCTCGGGAATTGAAATCGAGAATCAGGTCCCCGCTGGTCAGCGTAACTGGCACAATAAAGGCGAGGGAATATCAAACGTCAGAATTTTAAGAAAGATTGTAGATGCAGCATCAATATGTTTTTTTGTGATTCTGCCTTTGGCACTGCATAAGATCAGAAATCCGATAGTCCGATATTTTCTGCCCTCACGCTGGTTCATATTAACAGCAGCAGCAATATTTTCATTATCTCAGTTAGCGCATTTCCTGGAAGACGCCGGATTTGCAGTCATAAATGGCGTCAAAGGGAACCTGTCAAGCGGTGATATCTCTGAATTCGGGGAATTAAATATGTACTATGGCTACATTGTTTATGTCTACGGTTTAGTGCGCCTTAAGATATATGAATGTAAAACTACTTATGTCCTTTTGCACCATAATGTAAAGCCGGCACAGCACTCCACAGAAAACCCATATCGCTGACACTTGCATATGCTGGTCTAACATTCAGTAAACAATTTATAATTAAGCAATGACTGGCAGACACAGTAAGAGTGTTAAAGGCAGTACGTATTCCCTTACAGGCAATTGCAGGACCTCAGACAGATACTATCACGTCATAAGAGAGCTGACAGGCCTGTTCCTCAGGCAATGCCCTGATGAAAAGAGGCTGCTTCTGCATGTCCGCAAGGCCGGCAGCAACAGAGTATCCATAGCAGGAGATCATGACAAAGCTCTCATCTCTTACATTAAAAAAACACTAATAGAAGCCCTGTCTCTCTATACGACAGGTGTTAAAGAGCACCTCAGGACCCTCCCGCTTTCACAGAGGCTCGACAGCATCCTGCGGACAAAGGAAGTGCAGTACCATTTGTACATGATCGAGATCGAGCTTACTAACAGGATATACAAAGAGGCCTTCAGGAAAAGCGATTACAAATTCGCCCTGATCGCGCACTGCCTGCGGGACTTCAGACCGGACTGCCGCTCATCTGCAGGTGACATTGAGTCGGTCTGCAGGGGCTGCACAAAGGAATGTTTCATCCATCATGGGAGTGTCCTTCTGAAAAAACACGCCATTCATCCGTACATATCCCTCAGCATTGACCTGGATAAGCTCTTCAAGAAAATACGGGCTGAACATCAAAGCGTCGGAGCGCTGGGGATTGCCTGCGTACCTGAACTGGCAGAAGGAATGAGGCTGTGTATCAAAATGGATATTTCACCTGTTGGTATCCCGCTTGACGCGAACCGCTGCTCACGATGGATGGGGCAGGCACATGAGAACTCGAAGAGCTAGAGAAACTTCTTGGATGAAATATCCATTATTAGACTTCTATTCTTCTTCCGCCCTCATTCCCGCTGCGTCGGGAATCTCACGGCGGGGGATAAGAAAGCAGATTCCTGACAAGCCGGAATGAGGCATAACTTCGCCATATATGCTTACTTTATACCGGTCGAACCTTCTCTACCGTCTCTTAGCCCTTCTCTTCCACAACTTCTCAATCTCCACAGCGATGAAAACAACGGATGACAGTGCAAGTGTAAACGCCAGTTCATTCAGAGTCAGCGGCTCTGTCTTAAATACCGGGTTTAACACCGGGATGTAGATGGTTGCCATCTGCAGTGCGAAGGTAAGCGCGAAGGCGCCCAGAAGGGGTTTATTTGAGAGAAACCCCTGTTTGAAAAAAGACTCCGTCTCTGACCGTATGGCAAGAACATGACCCATCTGACTCAGACACAACACGGTAAAGACCATAGTCTGCCAGTGGGCATGACCTGTCCTTATGGACCATGCCTGCGTGAAAAGTGAAGCTGCGCCCATCAAAAGCCCCACCCAGACTATATGAGTGCCAAGTCCGTGGGCGAAGATGCTTTCCCTGGGATGTCGCGGCGGCCTCTGCATAATCCCTTTTTCAGCAGGCTCGGCAGCAAGGGCAAGCCCGGGCAGCCCGTCTGTAACCAGATTGATCCAGAGGATGTGAATGGGCAAAAGCGGGATTGGAAGCCCCAGAAAAGGCGCAAGAAATATCGTCCATATCTCACCGGAATTGCTTGTCATTGTATACTTGATGAACTTGCGGATGTTGTCGAATATCCGCCTGCCCTCTTTAACAGCCTTGACGATGGTAGCAAAATTGTCATCAAGGAGAATCATGTGGGAGGCCTCTTTTGAGACGTCAGTGCCTGTAATCCCCATTGCTACGCCGATGTCTGCCCTCTTTAATGCCGGGGCATCATTAACGCCGTCACCGGTCATGGCAACAAATTCCCCCTTGTCCTGAAGCGCCTTCACTATCTTTATTTTCTGTTCCGGCGCGACCCGGGCATAAACTCTTATATGTTCCACCTTTTCTTCAAACTCTTCCAGAGATAATTTCTCAAGCTCCCTTCCGGTAATTATCGCCTTTGAATCATCTTCCAGAATGCCAAGCCTCTTTGCGATAGTCCTTGCTGTAATGGGATGGTCGCCTGTTATCATAACTGGCTTAATTCCGGCAGCCTTGCATATGCTTACAGCATCTTTCGCCTCTTCCCTCGGAGGATCCATCATGCCGGTAAGGCCCAAAATCGTGAGGCCGGTCTCCACATTGTCCGGAGACATGTCCTCAGGAAGGCGGTCCCAGCTTCTCATAGTCATGCAAAGTACTCTCAACCCGTCAGCGGCCATTTTTTCGCTGACCCTTAAGATATCCTCCCGGTCTATCGGCTTCAACCCTTCAGAGGTCATGATGTTGTCCGCCTTATCAATGAGGACCTCTATAGCGCCTTTGGTGTAGGAAACTACCCCCCCTTCACCCCCCCTTACTAAGGGGGGGATGGGGGGGGGAACTGATGACTGATGACCGCTGACCGCTGACCGCCCATGAAACGTCGTCATGCACTTGCGGTCCGAATCAAACGGTATTTCAGCAACACGCGGGAATTTTTCTTCAAGCTCCTGCTTGTTAAATCCGTTTTTGTCCGCTATATCAAATAGCGCGGTCTCGGTGGGGTCTCCCATCAGCCTGCCGTCCTTGTCCTTAATAGAGTCCGTGCTCAGGGCAAGGGCAGTGAAAAGAGTTGAAGCGGGAAAGTGCGGAAGTGAGGAAGTTACATCTTCTTTACTTTCCAGCTTACCCGCTTTCGTGCTTACCAGCTTCCCATCCACATACATCTCTTCAACCGTCATCTTATTAAGAGTAAGCGTGCCTGTTTTATCTGAGCAGATGTATGTGACCGAGCCGAGGGTTTCCACGGCAGGCAGTTTTCTGATGAGCGCGTTCTGCTTTACCAGTTTCTTGGCCCCGAGGGCAAGGGATATCGTTATGACAGCAGGCAGGGCCTCAGGTATCGCTGCAACCGCGAGTGAAATTGCGGTCAGCAGCATCAAAAGCGCCGGCTCTCCCCTGACAACTCCTATACCGAAGACTAAGGCGCATATGGCTAGGACGGCAATCGCAAGTTTCTGTCCAAAGGTAGCAAGCCTTTTCTGGAGAGGCGTCTTGACCTCTTCTTCCTCCTGCAGCATATTGGCGATCTTTCCAAGCTCCGTGCTCATACCCGTAGCGACAACTATTCCGGTGCCCCGTCCATAGGTTGAAAAGGTCCCCTTGTACGCCATATTCTTTCTGTCGCCCAGAGGCAGATCCCTGTCGTGAAGCTCCTGCGAATGTTTTTCAACAGGCACCGATTCACCTGTGAGGGCCGCTTCCTCCACCTTAAGCAGCGCGGTTTCAATGAACCTCATGTCCGCAGGCACGATCTTTCCAGCCTCAAGAACAACAACGTCACCGGGAACTAGGTCTGATCCCGCGATAGTCTCCGGAAGTCCGTTCCTGATTACGGTGGTAGACAGGGCAGCCATCTTCTTAAGCGCTGCCATTGCCTTTTCAGCCCTGTATTCCTGTACAAAACCGATGATCGCATTAAGGACAACAATTACAATGATTGCGATTGTGTCAGCCAGCTCGCCGATAAATCCTGAAATAACGGCTGCTATTATAAGGACGATAATCATAAAGTCCTTGAACTGGTCAAGAAACATCATGAAAACGGTCTTCTTCGCTTTCTCCTTCAGTTCATTAGGGCCGTATTCTTCGAGTCGCCGCTGAGCTTCCTCAGAAGAAAGTCCCTGTGCTGATGAATTTAAATCCTTTAGGGCATCTGTTATTTTTTTTTGGTGCCAGTTCATTGATAGCCTTCCCGTATAGTTCATACGTTTTATTGTGATGTGCCATGCTCAGGAAACAGGCCATGATCTCCCGTTTCCCCTGTTTTATAACTTATTTTATTATGCTCTTCAAAATCGTGATAACATTATCTCTTAATGCATCAGCGTTATGATGAAAGGGATGCATGTTTGTCATGATATTGCCGGCAATGATTAAAGTAGGTGTTTCATTGACCCTGTAAAGCTCTGCCATAGACAGCGCCAGCTGGGCATGTTTCGCCTTTTCACCCGCCCTTAATTTCCTGCTGAAATCAAATCCAAGCCCCAATTTGGCGCCGATGCCTTCCAGAACGTCCAGGTTCCCGATGTCCTTTTTCTCAACAAAATGGGCGTGGAATAGTGCTGCCTTCATCTGTTCTGCCTTGCCGGCTTCCTCCGCCAGATAGTATGCCTCTCCGGGTTTGGGAGACCCTTTTCCCCAGTAAAGAGGGTATATTTTCCATGATATTTTTTTAGGAAAGTTACCTTTGATGACCGGTATCGACTTTTCAAAGGTATAACACCCGTCACAGTAAAAGCTCAGAAATTCTATCACCTCAACTGTCTTGCCGTCATACTTGAATTCAAAGCCCTGCAATTTTTCATATTTACCCTTGATGTCAGTTTCCGCATCTGCATGCAGTGGCGATAACCACACCCCTGCTATGAATAGAACTAACATTATTTTTTTCAGCATTTTCTTCCTCCTGAGTTCATTAACTTATATTAACTGTCTACCCATCCGACATATGCTTCTCGGCATGTCAGCCTTTCATTTCTCTTTTTTCACTCACTCGGGCCATCATATACAAAGACGAAAACAGGAGTAATATGCCCCCCGTAATAACAAAAGGGCTCCAGATGTCCTTCGGCAGATTATCGTATAACCCATAGACTCCAAAGGCGATAAAGACGACCGCTGAAAACCACTTAATTGCGCGTTCAGGTATGTGTTTGCCCATTACATTTCCGGCAATAATACCTATTGCGTTTGAAATGACCATCCCGATTGTCGTTCCCATCCATACCCGGACGACCGAATTGTACTCAACGACAAGTGAAACGGTGGCAAGCTGGGTCTTATCACCCATTTCCGCAATAAAAAATGCTACCGCTACTGTCCAGAACGGGCTGAAATTGAATCTCTTGTCCTCATCGCCTAACGTATCACCCCTTATCGTCCATAATCCGAAGATGATGAAAGACACCGCTGCCGCTGTCTTTATGTATACCATCGGAACAACAGACGCAAGATAGTTCCCGGCAGCAGCTGCCATCAGGTGGTTTACGGCGGTTGCCGCAAATACCGCCCACAACACGGTCTGCCAGCGATACTTCGCTGCAAAGGCCATGGCAAGAAGCTGGGTCTTATCTCCCATTTCAGCCAGTACGACAAATAAAAGCGATGCTGCAAAGGCTTTCAATTATTAATGCAATGATTGCGTGTCAAATTACTTCTTGAACACACTGAACAATTTATCAAGACCTGTTTTCTCAAGTTTTGACACAGCCTCCAGCTCGCCTGCATCAAGCCAGATGCCATCACATTCAGAGCACTTATCGACCTTAATTTCCCTGTAATCGATCTCTATCAGTTCCATCCCGCACTTGGGGCATCTCATATTATGAAGTGCTTTCAGTGCTTTCTTTTCGTCTTCTTTAAGTTTTCTGTGATTTTCCTCCTCAGCCTTCTTTCTTTTGTTAAACTCCTCTCTTGCTATAAATTCTGCTTCCAGTTCACTCGGTTTCATTGCTTCCCCTCCTTTTTGGAATAATTTCATATTGTGTTCAGTGTTCCATCCTGACTTATTAATAAGCTGTCTTGTTTGCTATCCTGACCTCATTGACTCGAGTCTTGCGATTCTCTCCTCCATAGGAGGATGTGTGCTGAAGAGTTTTAATAACCCCCCGCCTGTAAGAGGATTTACGATAAACATATGTGATGTAGCAGGATTTGCGTCCATAGGGATCCTTTGTGACGCCATATGGAGCTTTTTAAGGGCGCTCGAAAGATAGAGCGGATTACCGGCAATCCTAGCCCCTCCTGCATCTGCCCCGTATTCCCGTGAACGCGAAATTGCCATCTGCACCAGCATGGCCGCGATAGGGCCGACAATCATCATAACAAGAGAAGCAATGGGACTGCCCCCCTCTTCATCATCACTTCTGCCGCCGAATATCATGGCCCACTGTGCCATTTGTGCAAGGTAGCTTATAGCCCCTGCAATAGCAGCAGCAACAGTGCTCACAAGAATGTCCCTGTGCTTGATATGGGCGAGTTCATGCGCGAGAACACCTTCGAGCTCTTCACTTGAAAGTATTCTCATAATGCCTGTGGTTACTGCAACAACACCATGCTCCGGATTTCTCCCGGTTGCAAAGGCATTGGGCTGGTCCTGTTCCATAATATAAACCTTGGGCATCGGAAGCTGTGCCCTTTGGGCAAGCCTTCTGACCATATTGTAAAGCTCAGGCGCTTCTGACTCGTTTACCGGCTTGGCACGATACATCTTAAGGACGATCTTGTCACTGAACCAGTAAGTGAAAAAGTTGATGCCGAATGCCATAATAAGGGCAAAAGTCATCCCGGTTTTTCCACCGAGGAGCCCTCCTACAAACACCAGCATAAGTGTTAAGGTGACCATTAGGGCCATTGTTTTGAGTCCGTTCATTTTATTTCCTCCTGTTTTTCTTTCAAAACTATAAAGACCTTTACCGCGATAAATAATTTTATCACGATAAAGGTCTTGCTTGTTAGTTTTTATCTAACCAGCGGTACCGGGCTTTTTAGCCGTGCTGACGATAACCGCTGACCTAGCTACTCCCCTTTATTAGGTATGTTATAGCTAATACATATGGGAGATGTCAAGTGATATTCACATTACATTCTTTATTCAGAGATTAATAATAGCTTATAATGGCACAGGTGAATTACAGCAATACTGGGCGTTATTGCGTTTCCAATAGATATATCGTTCAGCCAATTATATTGTTTGACAGTATAGTCATCTCTATGCTAAATTGGTAGACTTCCGTATTTTATATGCTTTCTTTCAACTAAAAACGCATAGATCGGATATATAATCCGGGAAGCATAATATTCACTGATCATCAAAAAATAAATCAATGGGTTTACCCTGAAACATACGGGACAGCCAATTTTAATTTAAGGAGGATATACTATGCCGCTTGATCCAACAAAACATGCTGACTGGGAAATAGCAGAGGCTGCTGAGAAGTCAATGGCTACAATTTATGAAATCGGGGACCGCCTTGGGTTGACCAAGGATGAGCTTCTTCCCCAGGGCCATTACATAGGGAAAATTGATTACAGGGCCGTCCTGGACCGTCTCAAGGACAAGCCCAATGGCAAATACATTGACGTAACTGCAATTACTCCTACTCCACTGGGAGAAGGCAAGTCGACCTCAACCATGGGCCTCGTTCAGGGACTGGGAAAGCTCGGCAAACGTGTAAGCGCTGCCATAAGACAGCCATCCGGCGGACCGACCATGAACATCAAGGGTTCTGCTGCAGGAGGCGGACTTGCACAGTGTATTCCCTTGACACCTTTCTCCCTTGGATTTACCGGCGACATTAATGCAATTATGAATGCCCATAACCTTGCGATGGTTGCTCTCACCTCAAGGATGCAGCATGAGCGCAATTACAACGATGAGCAGCTTGTACGTTTGAGCAATATGGAAAGACTTGATATTGACCCCACAAAGGTTGAGATGGGATGGATAATTGATTTCTGTGCTCAGGCACTCAGGAATATCATTATCGGCATTGACGGTGTTAACGGCAATAAAGATGGCTTCATGATGAAATCAAAATTCGGGATCGCTGTTTCATCAGAGGTCATGGCAATCCTGTCAGTAGCCACCAACCTCAAGGACATGCGCGAACGTATGGGTAAAATAGTTGTTGCTTACAATAAAAAAGGAAAACCGGTCACAACAGAAGACCTGCAGGTTGCCGGAGCAATGACAGCATGGATGGTGGAGGCCCTGAACCCCAGTCTGATGCAAACTCTGGAGGGACAGCCTGTTATCGTCCATGCCGGCCCGTTTGCCAATATCGCAATCGGTCAGAGCTCGATCATTGCAGACCAGATCGGGCTTAAGCTTTCCGATTACCATGTAACAGAATCCGGGTTCGGAGCTGATATAGGATTTGAAAAATTCTGGAACCTGAAATGTCGTTTCAGCAAGCTTGTTCCTGATGCAGCAGTAGTAGTCGCTACCATCAGGGCACTGAAATGTCACGGAGGTGCACCTGTTCCCGTGCCGGGAAAACCAATGCCGAAAGAATACAGCAGTGAGAATGTAGGTTGGGTTGAAAAGGGCTGCGCCAACCTTCTTCATCATATCAAGAATGTCAGAAAAGCAGGCATCAGCCCGGTTGTATGCATAAATGCATTCTATACTGATACAGATGCTGAAATAGCAAAAGTTCGCGAGCTAGCAGAAGCTGCAGGTGCAAAGGTCGCTCTTTCAAGACACTGGGAAAAGGGAGGTGCCGGTGCGATCGAGTTTGCTGAAGCAGTTATTGCAGCGTGCGAAGAGAAGACCGAATTCAAGTTCCTCTATGAGCTTGATATGCCGGTTAAAAACCGTATCGAACTCATCGCCAGGGAAGTATACGGCGCTGACGGAGTTGAATATTCTCCAGAGGCAAACTCTTCCCTCGAAAGGATCCAGAAGGACCCCCAGCTTGCGAAGCTGGGACTCTGTATGGTCAAGACGCATCTCTCACTCTCTGACAATCCTGCCCTCAAGGGAGTACCCACAGGATGGAAGCTGAAGATCAGGGAGGTCCTGACATACGGAGGCGCCGGGTTTATTGTTCCTGTTGCAGGCGCTATAAGTCTTATGCCGGGGACCAGTTCCAACCCTGCATTCAAGAGAGTTGACGTGGACGTAGAGACCGGCAAGGTACAGGGCGTATTCTAAGACAAAATACCTGACAGCCTCTGTTTAAAATAACTGGGGCTGTCAGTTTTATTTTTTATTCAGCCGGCAGCAGATATTTAGCGCTATAATATAAAATCAATCTCCTTATAGTTTTATACACGGAGCTATTTCTTATATGGTCGGGAATCTCCCCAATATATTGACTCTTACCAGGATATTACTTTTACCTTTTTTTGTTGTTACGCTTATATACGACCAGTATCGATATGCCCTGATCATTTTTATAGCAGCATCTGTTACCGACATTCTTGACGGGTTCATCGCACGGGTGACCGGACAGATAACGGATTTCGGGAAAATTCTCGATCCTGTAGCAGACAAATTTTTTTTAGTGACATCATTTATACTAATGAGCAGCATAGAACTGATTCCGAAGTGGCTGGCTATTATAGTAATCAGCAAGGACCTTATAGTGGTTACCGGATCCGTTATCCTTTATTTAGTAACCCATAAACTGAATATTGAACCGAGCTTATTAGGCAAAGCATCAAGCGCATGCCAGTTTTTCCTTGTAGGACTCGTCCTTTTGTACAGTAGCCTGGCAAAGTCAATATCGGTCCCGCAGACGCTGTTTTCTCTGGTTGCAGCTGTTACATCGCTCGCAGGAATCCATTATGTTTATAAAGGGCTGAAAATGGCCAACAACGGAAACTCTTAACTGCTTTGTGAAAGTAATTGAATTATGAACGCAATAATTAACAGCATTACTGAAGATTCTGTTGCACACGACATAGGACTTGAGAAAGGGGACACACTGCTTACTCTTAACGGTTATCCGGTAAGGGATGTCATAGATTATATGTTTTATTCCAGAGACGATGTCCTTGAGATCAGGGTTCAGCGCGGCAAAAAAACACACACTTTCAAGACAAAGAAAAAAGAGGGTGTACCTCTTGGAATAGAACTGAAATCATTCAGGACAAAAACCTGCAGAAACAAGTGCGTGTTCTGTTTTGTAAACCAGCTCCCGAAAAACCTGAGAAAAACCCTGTATCTCAAAGACGACGATTACCGCATGTCTTTTCTCTTTGGAAATTATATAACCCTTACCAACCTCACATCCGAAGAAAAGAAGCGTATCATAGAGCAGAAACTCAGCCCTTTATATATATCCGTCCATACAACAAATAATGATATCAGAAGGAAAATGCTGGGCAATCCTAAAGCGCCCGACATTCTTAAGGAATTAGGAGACTTCGCTTCAAATAAAATAAGACTTCATGTGCAGATTGTCCTGTGCCCCGGATTAAACGACGGTGAAGAACTGTCTAACACTATTAAAGACCTGCAAAAATTTTATCCTTATGTAGCATCCATTGCAGTCGTACCTGTGGGACTTACTCGTCACAGAAAAAGCACTATCCGGCATGTAGAAAGAAATGATGCAGTGAGAGTAATCGAGGATGTCAGAAAATTCAGACAGCGTTGCAACAGACGTCACGGAGACCCACTCGTTCACCTCGCCGATGAATTTTATATAAAGGCAGAGGTCCCTTTTCCACCGGTCAAAGAATACGGAGACCTTCCCCAGATAGAAAACGGTGTTGGTCTGGTCCCGGTTTTTTTACATTGCTCAAAGAAGTTAAAATTGCCTAAGAAAATCGAACCTGTAAAGGCCGCTGTAATAACAGGCGTTTCGTTTGTGCCCTACCTTGAAGAGTTTGCCAAAAGGCTGAATACAATAGAGGGACTCAGTCTTGAGGTCTTTAGTGTCGTAAATACGTTCTTTGGTCCGTCCGTTACAGTTGCAGGTCTGCTTACCGGAAAAGATATTTTAAAGGCAATTGTAGGCAAGACAAAAGCCGACTGCCTGCTGGTGCCGAATGTCACTCTCAGGGAAGGCTCCGATATGTTTCTTGATAATGTCACTCTGAAAGACATAGCAGAGAGTCTTGGAATGAATGTCAGGGCAATCGATCCGACTCCTGAGGGGCTTTTAAGGGGGATAACAGATGGATGTAAACGGCAAAACTAAAATTGCTGGCATATTCGGATGTCCAATTGAGCACACTCTTTCTCCCTTAATGCATAATGCCGCATTTCGGGCTCTCGGTCTCGACATCTGTTATGTCCCTTTCATGGTCCTACCCGGGGCACTGGGAGACGCTGTTATGGCCATACGCAGTTTAAACATGATCGGGGTCAATATTACTGTCCCTCATAAGGAAAAGGTAATTCCCCTGCTTGACAAAGTCCACAGGGAAGCATCTTTCATCGGCGCGGTCAATACTGTCACTAATACAGAAGGGATTCTGACCGGCTATAATACTGACGGCCGGGGTTTTCTGAGTTCATTAGCAGAAGAAGGCATTTCCATTGAAGATAAAAACATCTTGATAATCGGCGCAGGAGGGGCATCGAGGGCTGTAAGTTATTACCTGAGTGAAAAAGCATCATCACTGTCCCTGTTTGATACTGACATGCAAAAGGCCAGCAGACTTGTAAGTGACCTGAGCATTATACGCAAAAATGTGACTATAGCAAAGGACATCAAAAACCCATTAAAGTCTGATATCGTCATTAATGCAACCCCTCTGGGACTTAAACCGGATGACCCCCTTCCCTTTAATCCTGATTTAATTAACTCCAATATGGTCATTTGCGACCTGGTCTATAAGAAAACCGGCCTTTTAAAAGAGGCTGAACTCAGGGGGGCCAGGACTATAGACGGCTCAGGCATGCTATTATGGCAGGGAGTACTCGCCTTTGAACTCTGGACAGGGGTAAAACCTCCGGTTGATATTATGCGTGACTTGCTTCTTTCAAGAATTAGAGGTGTAAGCGCATAGCAGTCAAAACCCAGTTGTCATTTAAAATAGCCCTGTTACACCTGCCAACTTCCAGATTTTTCTTAGATTTCCATAACGTTTTTTCTTTTATTTAATAAAAGAGGTCTGTCCAGAATTACGCAAAAAAAACGGGTGCTGATCATTTTGAGGGGACATGGTTTAAGTTTGTTTGGGCTCTCGTTTTAGGCGGGAAAACTTATAACCAAAGATCAGCACCCATAGTCTTATTTTTAAGAGGATGCTGACCTTCTTGAGGGGACATGGTTTAAGTTTATGTGGGCTCTCGTTTTAGGCGGGAAAACTTATAACCAAAGGTCAGCATCCAAGCTTTATTTATGTTTTATTCACATTGTAATTGAATCCGTAACCTCCCTTAAAAACAACTCATATTTACTATATTCCCTACTTCTTAAAGTTTATCTTACCATTTTAACATCCTTAAGGCAACCCCCTATCAAAATTTCTTTACCTTACTCTTTTCCCTTAGTCTTATATCGGTAATATCCATTAGAACTTAAGTAGGCCATATTATATTACTCTGACATCAACCATTCACTAATAATGTAGCACTATGCAAAAGATATACATATGATTGGAAGACTGCAGATTACTAAATGAGGAACATTAAATAAAAGATACTGACCACATTTACGTGACATGGCGACTGAAAAGGTTGGGCTATTAGAGCAGGCAGGAATAAACACCTTTTACTCAGTGGTCAGCATCCTTAAACGTATTTACATGTTTTACTTCTATCAGTTTATGAAATAAATATGTCTTGGACTTATTAATCTGGATACAACACTATGACTAACTAATTCATATTGCGGAAACTATTAATTACTTCCTTAGCTGGATTGTCATTTCGACCAGCGGGAGAAATCTTTCGGTTTTGCAAGAGGTTGAGATTTCTCGCTTCGCTCGAAATGACATGTTTATATTCAATTATCAATTTCCGCAACAGATACTAACTAGACTGATGTCAGCCCTTCGCGAATAGCATACTTGGTCAGTTCCGCTACATTACGGATATTCAGTTTACCCATGACCTGTCTGCGATGAGACTCCACAGTCTTGGCACTTACGTGCAGGTCTGTAGCAATCTGTTTTGTTGATTTGCCCTCAGATATAAGCTGAAGCACTTCACGCTCTCTTTCAGTCAACAATGAAAAGGCTTTCCGACTTGTGGGAGTTGTCTGATTGACAAGACTTTCAACAACAAGGCTTGCTATCTGGGGGTTGATGTAAGTTTTTCCCTGCATGACAATGCGCACAGCATGTTCAAGTTCATCAAAGGCACTGTCTTTAATCAAATAACCTGATGCCCCTGCCTTGAATATCTCCGATACAAACTGCTTGTCATAATGCATTGACAGAGCAATGATCTTGACATTAGGGTAATCAGCAATAATTCTGCGTGTCGCATCTATACCGTTAAGGTCAGGCATGCTGATGTCCATAATAACAACGTCAGGTGAGAGTTCCTGTACCAGACGTATGGCAGTCCTCCCGTCAGCAGCCTCTCCTATGACTTCCATGTCATCGTAGCCCTTTACCAGTGAACAAATACCGTCACGAAGAATTTTGTGATCATCAACCAATAAAATTCTTGTCTTCATATTAACTCCTTTTAATTAATTTATTATCTATCATTAAAGGAGCAACCAGAGTAACCCTGGTCCCCCTGCCTGATACAGTTTTGATCTCAAATCGCCCGTTTATATGATTCATTCTCTCTCTGATATTGAACAATCCATAACCATCATAATTAAGTGAAGGTTTTGAGAACCCGATCCCGTCATCTTCAATAATAATGCGAAGCAGACCATCATCTCTTTTCATAATTATGCTTGCTTTCGTTGCCTGTGCGTGCTTCACAATATTGACCAGTAGTTCCCTTATCGCCTGAAATATGAAAAATCGTGTATTATTGCTGAACGGCTTGTCCTGGCCGTCATCTATCAACTCTACATCAAGCCCATGTTTTTCACGAAACTGATCAATCAGCCACTTAATGGCCTGACCGAGACCCAATTCATAAAGTATAGGGGGGCTAAGTTCAAAAGTCAATGTTCTAGTTTCCTTTATTGTCTGTTCAATTAGATGCAGAATCTCCTTGATACTCTTCCTCAGGTCCTCTGAAGGGGCGGCCCTGTTCAGCAGTCCAAGCTTGATTTTTGAGAGTGCCAGTGTCTGTCCTATGCAGTCGTGCAGTTCTGTTGCGATTCGCCTCTTTTCATTTTCTTCAATCAAAGACAACTGGGAGGTTAGCAACTGAAGCTGTTTTTGATAGTCAAGCAGTTTCCTCTCTGCCGTCTTGCGAACATTGACTTCCAATTTCAGATTTTTATTGGCCTCCAGCAGTTCACGCGCACGTTCTTTAACAAGTTCTTCAAGCTGCTCCTGGTGCTTTAAAAGATTTTCCTCGACCTGTTTACGTTCCGTAATATCACGGTCAATTGCAAGCACATAGCGTTTTTCACCAATACAAATAAGCTGGGCTGATACATCTACAGGAAAAGTTGTTCCATCCTTCCTGACATGCCTTCCTTCAAAAGATAAAGTTTCTCCCTTCTGCACGCGTCTTTTTCTTTCCTGTACATGCTTCTTTGTATCCGGATCATCAAGAAAAGATATGGGCTTGCCTATCATTTCTTCTCTGGAATAACCATGCATGGTTACTGCAGCATCATTGGTATCTTCTATAATTAAGCCTTCTGTTGCAAATGACAGGAGAAAAATGCTGTCTGAAGCCTGGTTGAAAAGAGTACGGAATTTTGTCTCGCTTTCCTTTAATGCGTCCTCTGCCATTCTGCGCTCAGTGAGGTCCCTTATGATGCTTATTATCCCCATGGGCTGATCATTCTGATCATTAACTATGAAAGCGGCCAGCCATACAGTTATAACTTTGCCTTTTTTATGCTTCAGCAGAAGTTCACCGTCCCAGCGCCCGTTTTTATTAATACCGGGCATTATTTCATTGTTTGCAAATTCAGGATCAAAGGTAATCTCCTGAATAATTTGACCTGCCAGTTCTTCATGTGAAAAACCGCAGATTTCCTCAACGGCATGGTTAGAGTAAAAAATACTGCCGTCAAGGTCCAGGATCTGGATACCGTCAGGGGATTTCTCCGCAATTTCAGAAAACAGCTTCAGTTTTGCAGTGCGCTCCTCTGTTATCTGCTCGAGTTGTTTACGGTATTCATCAAGCTCCTTCTCGGTCTGAATACGCCTGGATACATCACGGAATACAATAACAGCCCCGTTGACATTACCTTTTCCATTTCTGATCGGAGCTGAACTGAGTTCAATGCTTATGTCTTTCCCCTGATGAGGGCATAATACATAGTTGGCCTGGGTGATCGTTAATCCTTCACGGATAATAGCACTTACAGGATTTACATTCTCCCTGCCTTTTTTCTCTGTCCTGATATCAAATATATCTTCAAGCCCTTTTTTTCTGGCACTTTCAAGTTTCCATCCTGTCAATGATTCTGCAAGAGGATTCATAAATATTATCGACCCCGTTTTATCAGTGGATATAACCGCATCATTAATGCTGACAAGTGTCGTATAAAGATGGTTTTCACTCGCTTTCAGCCTGTTTTCCATTTCATGCTTGTAGAGTGCAAGTTCAATCGTCGCCTGCATTTCTCTGTCCCTGAACGGTTTGACCAGATATCCGTACGCTCCGGACTTTTTAGCCTGCTTCATAATGGCATCGTCTGTATATGCTGTCAGGAAAATAACAGGTATGTCACCTTCGGATATTATTTCTCTGGCAGTTTCTATCCCATCCTTTTCTCCCTGCAACACAATATCCATCAGCACAAGGTTTATTTTTTTTGTTTTTACATATTCGATCGCTTCGATTCCGGTTGCGGCAATTGCGGGGACAATATATCCTAATTGGGTCAGACTGGTCTTCAGATCATTAGCAATGATCCATTCATCTTCAACTATCAGTATTTTCGGTTTGGCCATCTACCAGGCACCTAAACGTATCAGATCATATATTTTTGCTTACACTGCGTGTAATATTTTATATACAAATTGAATTGTTTTACAACTGAGTCAATGGACTTTAGTGAGTAAGAGCAGATGAGATTATTATTACGAAACACATATAACATTGTCTCAGACTGCTAATATTCTGGGAATGGGGATATTTATTTACATATTTTCTACTTAAAACTCTGTTCGTCCGAAGGGAATATCCCCTGTTCGATTTCTACTCTGTATGTTTTAATGGCCTTCAATACATCTTCTTTGACATAAGAGTATCTTTTAACAAATTTCGGGACAAATCTGTCGAACAGGCCTATCACATCATGAAGGACAAGTACCTGGCCGTCGCAATGCGGTCCGGCGCCTATCCCGATTGTAGGGATGGAAATGTCCTCTGATATTTTTTTTGCGAGGTCCATAGGTATCGCTTCCAGTATAAGAGAAAAGGCCCCTGCATCTTCAGCCATATGGGCCTCTTCTATCAGTTTATTTGCCGCTTCTTCGGTCCTGCCCTGGACCTTATAGCCCCCCATCCTGTGGATCGACTGCGGAGTGAGTCCGATGTGGGCCATTACCGGGATGTCAGATTTTGTCATGGCACGGATATGGTTAACAATTTCAGCACCGCCTTCCATTTTGATAGCTGCTGCCCCTGCCTCCTTGAGGAACCTCCCGGCATTTCGCAAGGCATCATCTGTCCCTGTCTGATATGACATGAAAGGCATGTCCCCTATGACCATTGCATTTTTTACTGCCCGGGTCACCATCCTGGTGTGATATATCATCTCATCCATGGTCACCGGCAGAGTGTTCTCAAGACCCTGAACTACCATGCCCAGAGAATCTCCAACAAGTATTGCATCTATCCCGGCCTCATCCACGATACGGGCAAAGGGATAGTCATATGCTGTCAGCATGGAGATTTTTCTGCCGTCTTTTTTCTTTTTCAGAAAGTCATGGATGGTAAAACTGGACATTTTAATGTTCCCTTCAGATACAATGGCGCATGCGGCTTGCCTCTGCAGCCCTATTTGACTATTTCGACCAGTTCCAGATCAAAAATAAGCTCTTTGCCGGCCAGGGGATGGTTTGCATCCATCATAAACCCTTTGTCCGTCTGGCTCAGGACTGTAACAACAACGGATTTCCCATCCGGTCTGTGCATCTGGATTGATTGTCCAATCTGGGGTGAAAAGTCTCCAGGTGCCCTCTTTCTGTCAAATTCAAAGACCTTTTTCTCGTCGCGTGACCCGTAACCGTCCTCAGGAAGGATTGTTACCGTTTTTTTGTCTTTAGGTTTCATTCCTATAATATTTTTCTCAAAACCCGTTATTACCTTCCCCTCACCGATAGTAAATTCAATCGGCACTAAATCTACAGATGATTCAACCACATTTCCATTTATATCCTTCAGAGTATAATGGACTTTCACCTTATCTCCCTTTTTTGCCTGCATGAAGTATCTCCTTTTTTTCAATTATTGCGGGCAATTGATAACAATGCCCAATTATAACACACATTTATTCTGTCTTCTGCTGACTGTTTCTTCTGAAAAAATAAATACCCATGCCCGTCAATATCATAAAAAGGCAGAGTATCTGGCCAAGCGATATAAAACCGAAAAGA
>QZIL01000036.1 GCA_003599025.1 Nitrospiraceae bacterium
GGAATGTTCCTTTTATTTGCGGCTATCGTATTTTACGGCATGCTCATGGGGTTTGGGAGGATGATGTTTGACAGCAGCGGGGCTTCACCAGAGAGTGTGACCACGAAGACACGCACGTCCCCCGGATTCCCTGAGGTATTAAGTTACAGCATGATGATTTTCATTGCAGCGCTCATTGTGCTGTTCGGGGTCTTTGTCCCTGAGAGCATTGAAAAGACGATAAAGGCATGTGTTCATGTCCTTGGAGCAATATGATAGAGAAAGTCCTGGATAAGGCTGTAAAGACAAGGGAGCATCTGAATGAACTCTATATCGAGATCAGTAAGGAGCATCTGAAAAAGGTATGCATGTATCTTTACGAGAATAAGGATGCCCTGCTGCGGCTTATCTTTGCCTCGGATGAGAGAGAGATTGACGGGAGCTTCAGGGTATATTATGTTTTTTCAATACCCGGGGTGGACAGGTTTTTCATCCCTTTAATTTCTTTGAAGGGGGATGATCTTTCGTTCCCTTCGATCACTGAACTGATACCGTCAGCCCACTGGTATGAGCGTGAGATCCAGGACATGTTCGGCCTTGTGCCGGAAGGTCATCCTGACCCCAGAAGGCTCTTATTGCACGAGGCCTTTCCTGCGCAGTCTCATCCGCTGAGGAAAGACTGGGGCATAAGCGATGACGATCTGAAGGAGTGGGGCGAGGGATTAGCAAGAAAAGAAAAGAATGAATTCATGAAGGTCGAGGGAGAGGGAGTTTATGAAATACCGGTCGGGCCGGTGCATGCCGGAATCATTGAACCGGGGCATTTCAGGTTCAGCGCAATCGGTGAGACCATATTCTTTCTTGAGCCGAGGCTCTTTTATACCCACAAAGGGACGGAGAAGCATTTTGAGGGCATGAGTTTTACGGAGGGCGTGCGTCTTGCGGAACGCGTTTCCGGGACGTCGTCGTTTTCCCATTCATCTGCATACTGCATGGCTGTCGAGAGGATGGCCGGGATCGAGATACCTGAAAAGGCCAAAGCAGTGAGGACCCTTTTACTCGAAATGGAACGGCTCTATAACCATATAGGCGACATCGGCAATATGTGCGCCGGGACAGGGCTGGCAGTCGGCTACTCGCGCGGTGCGGTCATTAAGGAAAGACTGATGCAGCTCAATGACAGGATTACCGGAAGCAGGTATTTGAGAGGCATCAATATTGTCGGCGGGGTGACACAGGACATTTTTATATATGCCGAAGATATATTGTCCATACTTGACCTGGTGACAAAAGAATATAAAGGATTAATGAAACTCCTGCTTGGAACGGTCTCGCATGTCGAGAGGCTGGAGAACACGGGCAGGCTGTCAAAGGACATAGCCATGAAGATGGGTGTCACAGGTGTCGCTGCAAGGGCGTCCGGATCAAATGACGACATCAGGAAGGCGCATACCCACCTGCTTTATGACAGGCTTGTGTTTGAAGCTCATTCATCAGCCAGGGGAGATGTGTTTGCGAGGATGATGGTACGGGCGGAGGAGGCGGAGTGCTCCATATCCATGATCGAGGCGCTCTTTGAGAGCAGCTATCAGGGAGGGCTTGCAGAAGAGGTAAAAGAAATCCCTCAGCATGCATCGGCGCTGGGATACTCTGAATCGCCGCGCGGGTCCCTTTTTTACTGGGTGATGTCAGACAAAAACGGAAGACCGTTGCGCGTCAAGCTGAGGTCCCCGTCTTTCTGCAACTGGCCGGCGGTCCCATTTGCGGTGCACGGGAATATCGTCCCTGACTTTCCGTTATGCAATAAAAGTTTCAATTTGTCTTATTCAGGATGTGACATGTGATAAATGTAGGGGCGGGGTGCCCCCGCCCTGAACGATCAGGTTAGAAAAATGATAAAAGAAATATTTAAAAACCTTGCAGCTGGAAAGAACGTAATTTCGAAGGCGGATCTGCCGGCCCTGTCTGCAGAAGAAGAGAAAAAACTTATCGACCTGCAAAAGGGCATTGACAGGATCTTCGGCAAGTCGTTAAGGATCAGGCAGGTGGATGCGGGTTCGTGCAATGCCTGTGAATGGGAATGCACTGCGCTGACCAACCCGGTATACGATATCCAGAGGTTCGGGATAGACTTTGTCGCGTCCCCGAGACATGCTGACCTGATCCTTGTTACAGGCCCTGTTTCAAGGCAGATGGAGCTCGCACTGAAAAAGACGTACCTCGCAACGCCTGAGCCGAGGATTGTCGTTGCCTGCGGCGACTGCACGATTGACGGCGGTGTGTACAAAGGAAGCTATGCAGTCACTAACGGTGTCGCGAATGTTATTCCTGTGGACTATTATATCCCGGGCTGTCCGCCTTCTCCGGGGGATCTCCTTTCCGGGTTCCTGAAGCTCCTGGTGACGATCACAAAATAAAACAAACGCATGGAAGTATGGAAGTGCTGATAGAAAAAATGATTGAAACGGTTCAGACATGATAAAATGTCCGTATATAACAGGCCTGATCTATAAGAATCACATGCATTTAATGTATAGTATAAGTCGTGAGATTTGAAGAACTGAATATCCCCGAAAAAATCATGGAGGGAATCAGGGCCGCCGGATTCACCGAATGCACGCCGGTACAGGCCCGAACTTTACCGGAGGCCCTGAGCGGAAAGGACATTGCTGCCCAGGCCCAGACAGGCACCGGCAAGACAGCGGCCTTCCTGATCGCCGTTTTTTCACGCATGCTCAATATGCCCGCAACAGGGCGCGGTCCTTCACCGAGGGCGCTCATTATAGCACCGACTCGTGAGCTTGTGAGCCAGATAGCTGCCGAGGCAAAACTGCTGGGAAGCGCTGCAGGTTTCAGGATACTCCCTGTGTTCGGAGGTATAGATTATTTAAAGCAGCGTGAGGAGATCGCCAAGGGAGTTGATGTCCTTATCGGAACACCCGGCCGCCTCATAGACTATCTGAAGCAGAAGGTATACAGCCTGAGAAAGACCCAGTTCCTCGTGATTGACGAGGCTGACCGCATGTTTGACATGGGCTTTATAGCTGACCTGCGGTTTATGCTGAGGCGGATGTCTTCTTATGAAAACCGCCAGTCCATGCTTTTTTCCGCTACCCTTTCACACCGCGTTCATGAGCTCTGCTATGAGCATATGAACCTGCCGGTACAGATATCATTGACCCCTGAAAATATCACAGTGGAACAGATCGAGCAGGAGCTGTACCACGTCGGCAAGTCCGAGAAACTCGGGCTTCTCCTCGGGATCATCAGACGTGAACCCGAAGGCCGTTATCTGATATTCTGCAACACCAAGGCAGCGGTCGAGAGGATCGAGCTGTTCCTGAACGCCAATGGGTTGGCAGCTTCCCCTATCACCGGAGATATTGACCAGAGAAAACGTATGAAAGTGCTGTCGCAATTCAAGGACGGCACACTTCCTATCCTTGTTGCCACGGATGTGGCGAGCAGGGGGCTCCATATCGACGGCGTGACGCATGTGATCAACTATGATCTTCCCCAGGACCCTGAGGACTATGTGCACCGCATAGGAAGGACCGCCCGGGCAGGGGCAAAGGGCAGGGCCATAAGTCTTGCCTGCGAGGAATATGTCCATTCTCTCCCTGACATTGAAGAATACATCCGGCAGAAGGTCCCGGTTGCTCCCCTTACTGATGAAATGATCGTCACAGATTATCACAGGGCACGGGCAAGGACGAGAGGACCTGCCCCGGAAAAACGTTCCCATGGCGGGAAACCGAAGAGACACACAAAGGGACGCGGTCCGCAAACTCATGAGTCAAGGCCGCCCCGCCGGAAAGACAGCGCATTACGAACGGAAAATACATCCGGCAGACCTGAAAATGCCGGTCGCCGCCGCCCCAAAAGAAAGTACCCTTCAAAAAACAGACCCGGGGTCAAGTAGGGGCGAGGTCTTCTCGCCCTGATAAGATGTGGCCCCCTAATTCAGATTGAATAATGGAATAATTAATACCAAAGGGCGGGACAACCCCGCCCCTGCAGTGCAGGTGACAATAAATGAACGAAATACATATTCAGAAAATCGCAAAAGAACTGTCCGTAAGGCCGTCGCAGGTCATGGCAGTGGCTTCACTGCTTGATGAAGGGGCAACGGTCCCGTTTATAGCACGGTACAGGAAAGAGGCCACAGGCACCCTTGATGAAGTCGCGGTTGCCGCTGTAAGAGACAGGCTGGAACAGCTCAGGGAACTGGGCAAGCGTCGCGAGGCGATCATCAAGTCCCTTGAAGAGCGTAATCTTCTTACAGATGAATTAAAGGTGAAGATCGATGCAGCAGAATCGATGACCGCGCTTGAGGACATCTATCTCCCGTTCCGCCCGAAACGCCGCACACGCGCAACTGTCGCGAAAGAAAAGGGGCTTGAGCCGCTTGCAGTAATGTTATTTGAACAGGGAGAAATTGATCCTGAGGCAGAGGCAGCAGTTTTTATGGATGTTGAAAAGGGGGTTGAGTCTGTTGAGGACGCCCTTGCCGGTGCCAGGGACATCATCGCTGAATGGGTAAGTGAAGACGCTCAGGCACGCGAAAAGATGCGCGCCCTTTTCCGGGAAAAAGGCATGATGAAGTCAAAGGTCGTCCCGGGCAAAGAGGAGGAGGGGATTAAATTCAAGGACTATTACGAATGGGAGGAGCCTGTCTCAAAGGCCCCTTCACACAGGATACTTGCGATAAGGCGCGGAGAGACCGAGGGGTTTCTCTCCTTCCGCATATTACCTCCTGAGGAAGAGGCCCTCGCCCTGCTCGAAGGACTGTTTGTTCACCCCGTTAGAAATGTCAGCGAGGCATCATCCCCTGCCGGAGAACAGAGGGGCATTATTTCTAACGGGGTAAAGGGAAGCAGTCCGGCATCTCTACAGGTGAGGACAGCTGTTCATGACAGCTATAAACGGCTCCTGATGTCTTCAATGGAAGGCGAGACGCGCCTCGCTGCCAAGAAACGGGCGGATGAAGAGGCCATTCGCGTCTTTGTAGAAAACCTGAGGCAGCTCCTTCTATCACCTCCACTTGGAGGAAAGAACATTCTTGCCATTGACCCCGGCTTCAGGACCGGCTGCAAGGTGGTCTGTCTCGACCGGCAGGGAAAGCTCCTTCATAATGATACAATCTATCCGACCTTTTCTGAAAAAAAGGTCACTGAGGCTGGTGAAAAGATCAGGGAGTTCTGCGGCCGCTTCGGGATCGAGGCGATCGCTATAGGCAACGGCACAGCCGGCAGGGAGACCGAGTCTTTTGTCAGGGGGCTTGGCCTTCCCGGCGGGATACAAATAGTCATGGTCAATGAGAGCGGTGCCTCTATTTATTCAGCATCTGATGTTGCAAGGGAGGAATTCCCGGATCATGACGTTACTGTGCGCGGATCGGTCTCGATCGGGCGGCGGCTTATGGACCCGCTCGCAGAGCTGGTAAAGATCGACCCTAAATCCATCGGCGTGGGCCAGTACCAGCATGATGTGGACCAGACCGCTTTAAAGAAGAGCCTGGACGATGTTGTCATCAGCTGTGTAAACGGTGTGGGTGTTGAGGTAAATACCGCGAGCAAACAGCTCCTCACCTATGTTTCAGGCCTGGGGCCCCAGCTTGCAAAGGGCATTGTGGAATACAGGAACGAACACGGACCGTTCACCTCGCGTGAGCAGCTGAGGAAGGTCCCCCGCCTCGGGCCCAAGGCCTTTGAACAGGCAGCAGGGTTTCTCCGTATAAGGGATGCTGAAAATCCCCTCGACAGCTCAGCGGTCCATCCTGAAAGCTATCACATTGTTGACGCCATGGCCCGTGACATGGGCTGCTCGCTGGTCGATCTTATGAAGGACGAAAACATCAGAAAACATATTGACCTTTCACGCTATGTGACCGATACAGCAGGGATGCCGACCCTGACCGACATCATAAATGAACTGGCCAAGCCGGGTCGGGACCCGAGGGAAAAGTTCGAGGCATTCGGTTTTGCCGAGGGCATTGAAAAGATAGAGGACGTGAAGCCCGGGATGAAGCTTCCGGGTATAGTCACTAACATCACCGCCTTTGGAGCCTTTGTGGACATCGGTGTACATCAGGACGGCCTCGTACATATCAGCGAGATCTCGGACCGGTTTGTGAAGAATCCTGCGGACGCGGTTAAGGTCCATCAGAAGGTCACTGCTACAGTGCTGGAAGTGGACCTGCAGCGTAAAAGAATATCCCTTTCCCTAAAGAGCGCAAGACCGGAAAACAGGAAGCCTGAACGTCCGGAAGCCCGGAAGCAGGCAGGTGAGATTCAGTATAAAAATAAAAGTTCAGAAGGTAAACCGCCTAAGTCCGCCCGACATGATAAGGACAATAAACGGCCTTCCCGGTATGAAGGAAACCCCTTTTACGAGGCATTAAAAAACAGGCGGTAGATGGTCGTGTTTATCAGCACAAGTGGTATTATATTCATGAGTGCATTCGAAGGGCCAATGAAAGACAGAAGGTATCCCCATACATTACCAAAGCCGGTTATTTACGGGTTCTTTGTGCTCGGTATTTTCTCAGCTGTGGCATTCCGTATTATTATTGTCTTCCAGCATATTGAACCAGCGTGGGTCAGGCCAGTCTGGTACGCAGGGGCACTGGGATATCTTGTCTTCTTCCTCTACAGGTATTACATATCGAGAAAAAGGAAAAGGGCGATCAGGCAATATGATCTCATTGCCAAGATTAATAATAACGCCTGTCTCTCTGATGAAGACAGGGAAGTTGTAGGCTATCTCCTTTCATCCATCCAGAAGTCAATGGAGGACATCAACTACTATGTCATCTTCATCCTTTCGATACTGGCGATAATAGCTGATATCGTGCTAAGCCTTTATGGTTATTGACCATAAAGGCCTTCACCGCATGTCCCCTTCCTGCTCGTAATCAGGTCAGACTGCAATATAATCTGTGGCCAATAGGAAAAGGCAAATGCCGATTTTATAATTGACAGCGGATAGATAACGTGATAAATAGAAAATATAATCAACGCAGCAATTAAACCATTAATAAAATAAAAACGCAATAAAAATGAGGAGGCACCATGTTTTGTTATCAATGCGAACAGACGTTAGAAGGTGGATGCGATAAAAAGATCGGTGTATGCGGCAAGAACGAGGACATTGCCAGTCTTCAGGACATAGCGATTTTCGGGCTTAAGGGGGTCGCAGCCTATGCACACCACGCTCGTCAGCTCGGGGCCGTAAGCTCTGATGTAGACACGATCATGGCCGACACTCTTTACTCTACACTCACAAATGTCAACTTTGCCCTTAATGATAATGTGGATACAGTGCTCAAGGTCGGTGAGGCCACCATCAAGGTGATGGACCTGCTTGACAAGGCCCATACAGACAGGCTGGGGGTCCCCGAACCGGTCACCGTATCTGAAAACAGGGTTGAAGGAAAGAGCATCCTCGTGTCCGGGCACAATCTGCTCGCGCTCGAGGAGCTGCTTAAACAGACAGAGGGCAAAGGCATCAATATATATACACATTCAGAGATGCTGCCTGCTCATGGCTATCCAAAGCTGAAGAAATACAGCCACCTCAAGGGGAATGTGGGCCAGGCATGGCATGACCAGAGGAGGCTGTTTGATGATTACCCGGGTGCAGTTCTCATGACGACAAATTGCATAATGCCTGTAAGGGGCACGTATAGGCACAAATTGTTTACTTATGACGTGACCGGGGTCGAGGAAGCCCCGTATATTGAAGGAAATGACTTTTCCCCGCTCATTGACAAGGCCCTCTCACTGCCTGCTGCTGATGTTAAATCAGACAAGACCATGACCACCGGGTTTCACCACAAGACTGTCCTGAATCTTGCTCCTCAGATAATTGATGCGGTCAAGTCAGGAAAGATCAGGCGCTTCTTCGTGATAGCTGGGTGTGATGCACCCGGCAGCGGAGGCGATTACTTCAGGGAGCTGGCCGAGCTTGTGCCAAAAGACTGCGTGATCCTTACAACCTCCTGCGGCAAGTTCAGGTTCAATGATATTGATTTCGGGAGCATTGACGGTATCCCGCGCTATATTGACCTCGGACAGTGCAACAACTCAATTTCCTGCGTTAAAATAGCCGTGGCGCTGGCAGAGGCATTTAAGTGTTCTGTCAATGACTTGCCTTTAACCATAGCCCTGTCATGGTTTGAGCAGAAGGCAGTCGCCATTCTCCTTGGACTGTTCAGTCTTGGCGTAAAGAATATATATCTCGGTCCTAAACCTCCTGAATTTGTCACACCTGCTGTTTTAAAGGTTCTGCAGGCGAACTTTAATCTGAAGTTCACAGGAGAAGCTGAAAGAGACATGAGGGCAATGCTTCATTAGAAAAACAGGGTAAAATCCCTTCGGGGACAAAATTCAAAGACCTGCCAGAAAACCGGAAGTGTCCCGTGAGCGGGCGAGGCAAGCACTTGTTCGTAAGTCTCGGACAAAAAAAGTGGCGACGTCCTGGAAGGGTTAAACCCTAAAGCTTTATTGTGAGAGATAAGGTGTTTTCCCTTCCATCTGCTTTCAGAGGAGGATGATCCACCGTCGCCTACCGCTCACTAACCGATCTACCCGGTTCTTAGCTCAATCATACCCAGGATATCGCACTCTCTAATTACATTATAACTCCATTTTGTACGGAATCAACCCCCTGCTGGCATGAGGGCCAAATTTATTTTCACGATCAGGCAACCTGATATTTTTCCTTGACCGATGAAATTGTTCTGATATACTTTTCTTAGTAAAAGACCGCTTACTTAAACTGACAGAGCATATGCTAAATATAAGGTCAAATTGAAATGGATGAACTGTATAAAGAATATGTAATTTCGTATTTTGACAAAAAGCTCCGGATACATGGAGACAGGCCCGAGGCCCTCAGTTATTCTGCAAAAGGACAGCTTATGCGTTTTGAGACCGTGCTTGATATCGACACGGAACTACAAGGGAAAAGGGTCCTTGATTACGGGTGCGGCAAAGGGGATTTTTATCAATTTCTTAAGGACAGAAACATCCCGGTATTATATACGGGATTTGATATCAATAAAAATCTGGTCCACATTGCCAGAAGGAAATTCCCGGAATGCAGGTTTGAAGTATTTGATATTGAAAAGGAAGACCTTGAAGAGGAATTCGACTATATCATTTTGTGCGGAGTATTTAATCTGAATATTGAGGGGCTTGATGAAACGATCCAGAACGTGCTGAAAAGACTGTTTGATCACTGCAGCAGGGCACTGGCCTTTAATGCGCTCTCAGCCCACGATCCGAATAAGGACTTTCAGCTCCACTATGTCTATCCTGAAGAACTGTTTGAATTTGCACTGAAATATCTGTCGCCTCATGCTGTTATTAAACAGGGCCGGATTCCGTATGACTTCACGCTTGTTGTCAGCAAGAAGCTGCATTGATTCAGAACTCCTCAATTAAGGGTGGGGATTGCCGTCATTCCGGCTTGTCCGGAATCTTCTCCCAGGAGGATTCCCGACGCGCTTTGCTTGCGGGAATGACAACTCCGGTTGTGTTGCACCCTATAACTAAGGGGCTATATTGATTGAGAAAAGGCTTTCAATTCAATTTGCTGCTTTAAAAGAGCTCATATTTAACAAGTCTGCCGTCAAGACCTCCGGTCTTCAGCGGTTTTTTCCATGCAGGTTTCAGCCCGATATTGCTGATAAACCGCCGGTCGCCGAAATAAATATAAGCAGCACTGCCCCTGCATCTCTGCTTAAGAAAATCTCCAAGTGATTTGTAAAGGAGTTCAAGCCCCTGCCTTTTACCCATGCGGATACCGTATGGTGGATTAACTACGATGGTCCCGTTCTCAAGGCCCCTGTGCTTTCTGAAATCAAGGACTTCAAGATTTACTTTGTCCCCGTAAGGAAGACTTGATAAATTTGCCTTTGATATTCCGACAGCTTCCCCGGATGAATCACTTCCGCTAATCAGTCCCGCTGGCAATGCACGGACCCGGTTATCAATTTCTTCCTTTACCTTTGTCCACAGCTGCTCATCGTAGTCTGGAAGGAATTCAAATCCGAAGTGTTCACGGAGAAAACCGGAAGGGACCCTGCAGTAATGCATCAGTGCTTCACAGAGCAGGGTGCCGGAGCCGCACATGGGATCATAAAACGGGACCCGGCCGCTCCACTCTGTATGCCTGATAATTGCTGCGGCAGTGGTCTCCTGCATGGGAGCAGACACAGCATCCTTTCTGTACCCGCGCCGGTGAAGAGACCCGCCCGAGGTGTCAAGGCCGATAACGGCCCTGTCGTCCCGGATGTGCAGGTTTATCCACAAGTCGGGATTTACTGGGTCAATGTCAGGCCGCTTCCCGGTCATTTCCCTGAAGGCGTCGACAATCCCGTCTTTCAAACGCAGGGACGCATAATGGGAATTGGTTATGGTGCTGTTTGATACATTGCTGAAAACAGCAAAGGTGTTTTCTGTTGAGATAAAGTCTGTCCAGTTGGTCCGGACCGCCTTTTCATACAACTGATCAGCAGAGGTACAGTCAAATGTCACCAGCGGTGCGAGTATCCTCGTGGACAGTCTTGCTGAATAATTGATCCTGTATAGTTCTTCCATTCCTGCGCTGAAATAAATCCCTCCATAAGCCTGGCTGGTATTCCTGGCTCCAAGGGAGGACAGCTCCCTGTCTCCCAACTCTTTCAATCCGTCTGCTATCTGGGCAAAAAAGAGTTTATCTTTCTGATAGTCATACATGGGTACTATATTACAGTTCTGCGGGGCATCAGTGCAAAAGCTGGCAAGTGCAGGCGGTTTACCCCTGCTATGATAGGCAAGCCGAATATCAAAATGCTAAAATTACGAATAAAAGTGATGGAGAGTATAGACAGGTACACTCAATGACTTTCATATGGAGCAGTGCTGAATTGAACAGAAAAACGTACAGAGTCAACAAGATCAGGGCCCTTCTTGAAGAACATTCAAAACACGCATTTAACCTCGGGCTTGTCCGGGGTTCAAGCGGGAATATGAGCATGCGGGCGGATGCGGCCAGCTTTTTCATAACTGCCTCAGGGAAAAGCCTCGGAGATATAACCAGCAGGGATATTGTCCGCTGCAGGATAGATAAAGACAGGCCGGGTAAAAAAGCCTCTATGGAGTGGGGGCTTCACTCCGGGATTTACCGCAAGCGCAATGACGCATATGCTGTATTTCATTCACAGCCGCTATACAGCACCCTTATTGCCTGTGCAAAAGACAAAAAGATAAAGACTGCTCTCATCCCTGAAGCTATTGCCTATATCGGAAAAATAGAGGTGGTCCAATACCGGCATGCCGGCAGCGTTGAACTCGCGGAAAAATGCGCGGAGGGTGCAAGGAAGGCCGATGTACTGCTTCTCGAAAACCACGGAGTAGTCGCCTTTGCCGGATCTATTGAAGAGGCGGTCAATATGACCCTGACGTTTGAGTTTTTGTGCAGATTGAATGTGTTGTCAAAAACCGCTGGTATGGATTTGAAAGAAATCAGTCCGCGTCAGGCGCGTGACTTTCTTAAGCAACTGGGGGCAGCAAGGAAGGCGTGAGCAAAATAATACTTTAACTAATTCTGTCCGGTCCTTACATCTCTCAGATATCGGAACAAGGCCCGCGACGCCCCGGGAGGGTTCTTATGCTCTTTTTCCTTTCTGGCCCGTTCAACAAGACGTTCCATCTGTTTTCTGTCCGCTTCAGGGTATTTTGCGAGGATTTCTTCCATGAGGGGGACATTCCCTGCGATCAGCTCATCACGCCAGCTCTCTATTTCCCTGAATGACAGGGTCTGTTTGTAGTGTCCCTGTTCTATATTATCAAGGGCTTCCTGAACAGGTGACGCATCAATCTTTCTCATCAGTGCGCCGAGATACTGCATGTGTCTGCGGTGAGCGCCGTGGCTTTTAATGGTCTTTGCAAACCGGACAGCATCGCGGATTTCCTCAGGCAGCTCAATGCCTTTTATCTGTTCAGCAGATAAATTCACAAGCCTCTCCCCGAGGTCCTGTAAATATGTGGCCTCTTTCTTCTTCTGAGTTTTGCTCTTAAAGTCCATAACGGAAAATTCCTGTCCTCTCAAATTGTAAGGTAAATCATGCAGGTCAGGCAATTAAAACAGAAGGTGCGAAGACATTATTTTTCAGATGAGATCAATGGTTTTATCTGGAATTTATCTTCTATGTCTTTCATTATGCTGTTGACCTGTGCCTGGTTCAGTGCAGGTATCTTGACCCTGTTTAATTTCTTCCCGGAAGTCAGATAGGCGTCAGGATAATATTTCTGCACCTTTTGGAGCATTTCGCGTGCATTGTCGGGGTTTTTCCAGGCACCGACCTGAATATACTTTGTCTGATCAGCCGCAGTCCTTATATCAGCAGGCACCGGTTTTGAGGGTATTGCCGGGGCCTCCTGCTCAATAGGCTCAGTACTTACTGCTTTTGAAACAGTACTTTCTTCCGGCTGCAGTGCTGCAGGCGCTTCTGCTTTATTTTCACCGGCATCCCGGACCGGCGGTCCGACAGGGCGGTGTTCCTCATCCTCCTGAAATGCTCTTTGTTCAGGCAGTTGTGCCGGCACAGAGACCTGGCTTTTAACTATATCCGGTCTCTGCATTATTATAAACACAGCATAAATTGAAATCCCTATAATGACTGCAGCAATAGAGGAATATATAATCAACCTGTTCTCAAGTAGCTGCTTAAGAGAGCGGGTGGCGTAACCGGGGGCCCGGCCTGAGTCATCTTCAAGGGCATTGTCTCTTGGCCAGGGGACGTCTGATTCCACAGACTCTGCTTCAGGCATGTCTGATTCTTCCTGACCTTCATTCTGTGCTGCCTTAAAGACTTCATCAAACAGATATCCTGATTCCTTTCCGGTAATCATGTCTTTTTCGGTGGCAAGTAATCCCTCGTCTTCAAATTTTTTCGAACCGGCATTCTCATCGATAAACTCGGCCTGTGCCGGAGCAGTCTGATATTTCTTTATCTGATCCGAATCCAGGGCAGGAGCGGCTGGTTCTTCATAATGGTCCGCCTTTTCAGCCCCTCCGGACAAAAACGAATCGACCGGGACATCTCCGGCTGCAGACATTATTTCCAGCATTTTTAACTTGTTGCCCAACTCAGTCTCTTTTAATTTTATTCCCATCAGGCAGGCAAACTTGTCAGCAGCCTTCTTCCACACCACATATGCCGGAACGGTTACAGCCATCTCACTGTGAGGATGCTTTAACCTTACCTCCATGTTGTCCCCTGGTTCAAAGGCCTCACATTGGGTCTCCAGGCAAAACCCTTCGTAAGAGAAATTCCTTGTGATCCCCGCAAATACCCCGCTAAGGGCTGTCAGGAGCCTGAATTCCAGAACAGTGATGATATCGAATCTCTGAAAAGTCCTTTGCTCAGACATAGTTTCTTTCTGCGCAGCTTGTCTTTATGCGCTGACCGGCGTGAACGGTCTGAATAATCCATATTGATTATAAATAATAACAGGGCATTAATTGCAATATTTTATTACGGTATAAGCTTTTTACTGGTCATTTTATTTAATCATGAGAAAAATGTTAAAATTAGGCCTTGATATCTGGACGCATTTCTTTATCAGAATGTAGAAGTTCAATGCATTGTTTTAAAGACATATATTTCTATAGTATCAAGCAGGTTTCTTTTAGAGTGCCTGGATTAATAATTTAATGTGGATTGTCTTTGTCAAGCTGATAAAGAATCTTTTACGGTTGACAGATTCTCTTGTAAGGGATGTTAAATGAAAAAGAAATTGCCTTCGCTACGCATAGCTGATTTAACAATAAATCCTCCAATCCTGCAGGGCGGCATGGGAGTAAGGGTATCGCGTTCCGGGCTTGCAGCTGCGGTTGCCAATGAAGGGTGTGTAGGGGTCATTGCAGGGGTCGGTCTGGGTAAGTTTGAGAACCTGCCACGGTCAGAATTTGAGGCCGTAAATAATGAGGCATTAAAGGTGGAGATTAGAAGGGCAAAAAGCCTGAGCAAGGGCATAATAGGTGTAAATTTGATGGTCGCCCTTTCCAACTACGAACCGCTCGTGAGAACAGCAGTGGATGAAGATATTGATATGATCATATCAGGTGCAGGGCTTCCCCTGGAACTGCCGAAGTTTGTAGACAAGCCGAACATTAAACTTGTGCCTGTTGTTTCATCGGTAAGGGCGCTTAAAATTATCTGTGATAAATGGAAAAGGAATTTCAACAGGCTGCCGGACGCGGTGGTAGTTGAAGGGAGCAAGGCAGGCGGTCATATCGGATATGAATTCGATGCAGTAGTTGCTGGAACAGCGCCGTCGCTTGATCAGTTGATCACCGAAATAGTCGCCTATGCAAAGACCTTTGACCCTGAGATACCTGTCATTGCTGCAGGAGGGATTTTTGACGGCCGGGATGTGGCCCATTTTCTTAAATTAGGTGCAGCAGGTGTTCAGCTGGGGACCCGTTTTGTCTGTACGGATGAGTGTGATGCCCATGTAAATTTTAAAATGGCGTACCTGAATGCAAAGAAAGAAGACATCATGATCATAAAAAGCCCTGTGGGTATGCCCGGCCGGGTTATCAAGAACAAATTTGTTGACGACATTATCAGCGGCAAGACCAAGCCGGCAGCATGCAACTACCGCTGTTTAAAGACCTGCAACCCCAAAACTGCACCCTATTGTATTGCCAAGGCACTGACAAGCGCAGCAGAAGGGAATGTGGACGAGGGCTTTGTGTTTGCCGGATCCAATGCGTACAGATGCACTGAAATAGTTCCTGTTAAAAAACTGATTGACGAGCTTGTTGCAGAAGCAGAAGAAAATATGTGAGCTGTTACTTCGGGAGCTTCTTCTTTAAATCGAGATAAATTTCTTTGCTGTTTTCCTTCAGCTCATACTCTTTTATAAAAACCTCGGCAGAAATCTTTTGTTTAATGCATAGCATACTCTGAAGATTATCCATGACCGGAAAAAGTTCTACAACTCCGTTTTCAGCCCTGTAAGGAAACCACAGGGACTCTATAAGACATTCTCTTGCTGTTGCACCGGTCCCGAAGCTGCCCCTGCTTCGCTTAATGTATATCCCTTGTTCTAATAACAGCTCATTCATGTACATACCCCTTTCCAGGACAGCCCCGTATTTGGTCTATTTCATCCGGATGTTTAATAGGATAATCGGAACAATTCGGAGATATCTTTATTTATTTTTCAAATAAAGATCTTCATGTGCATTTAGACTGCAGCTGAACATACAAGGGACAGACACCTGGACAACAGAAAAACGAATATCTTAAGACGCGGCCCTGAATAAAATGCTAAGATATTTGCAGTTCACTATAAAGACAGGCAAAACGGCCTGCATCTGATCTCATATGGCTAAAGGACTGATCCATATTTATACAGGCGAGGGCAAGGGCAAGACAACTGCAGCCTTCGGCCTTGCCAAGCGGGCCGCGGGCCATGGCAGACGTGTCCTTGTCCTGCAGTTTCTCAAGAGCAGGAACAGTAATTCAGGTGAGATTGTCTCCTCACTTAAAACCGGGATAGAGGTCATTAAATTTGAAGGGCAGACCACGCCTCTCTTCGACCCGGCGGTGAAGCTCTCTGACCTGAAGAAATCCATAAAGAAAGCGATCAATCAGTCCATAAAAGAGATAAAAAGCGGTTTATATGACATTGTGATCATGGACGAATTAAATACTGTTCTCAGCTGTGGTTATGCAACGATGAGAGATGCTGAGAAGATCATAAATGCCAAACCTGAGAAGATGGAGCTGATTTTTACCGGAAGGGGCGCGCCAAAAGAACTCATTGCCCTTGCCGATTATGTTACTGAGATGCGGATGATCAAGCATCCCTATAGCAAAGGGGTGAAGGCACGGAAAGGTATAGAGTTTTAATTGAATTAACCGGTCATAACATTAATTATTAAACCGGCAATCACATACTGGAACGCTGTCATTCCGGCTCGTCCGGAATCTATCTTTGTTTTCAGCAAGATAGGCCGCCAGATTCCCGACAAGCGGGAATGACGAAATGAGGCATTTGATTGCCGGGTTAACTATAATCAATAACATGGGAAAAATTGCAGACAGAGGGAATATAAAGGACATTGTGTCTGAGCTGAAAGGCCGGGGCATGAAGATTGTTTTTACCAACGGTTGCTTCGACCTCATCCATGTCGGACATGTTCGTTATTTAGCTGAGGCAAAAAAGATGGGCGATGTCCTTGTAGTTGGCCTTAATTCAGACAGTTCCGTGTCCACTATCAAGCCCGGCAGGCCAATTATTTCTGAGGGAGAAAGGGCGGAGGTCCTGTCCGCCTTATGGATGGTGGATTACGTTGTCCTGTTTCACGAGGAGACCCCGTATGAGCTTATCAAAGCTGTTCAGCCTGATGTCCTTGTTAAGGGGGCAGATTGGGCCCCCGGAAACATTGTAGGAAATGACATCGCCAAAGAGACCCGCACCATCCCCTTTGTTGAAGGCAAATCTACGAGTGAGATAATCAGGAAGATCCGGGACATGAAATGAACTGTTATTAATCCACCCCTTTAATATCAATGAATCTATGTATGCCAAGTGTCATAAGATAGTCTGTTAATGCCTCAAGCTCCCAGTCTTTAAACCTGAACCTCGGCATGCTTACATCCGGTTTTATCGCCTGTGGATTCTCGAGCCACTGCCTGATCCAGTCACGCTTTAACCGGCTTGCAAGGTCTGTATGGTCAGGGCCGACCTGTCCCCCGCGTCCGTTTACGGTGTGGCACCCGCTGCATGCAAATATCTCCTGATATAATTTTTCACCGTTCCATATATCTTCGCGGCCGATCTCTTTTTTAGTTTCAAAATTGTACGGGTACGGTTCGTCAGACAACGAGGACAAATATTCAATAATTGTATTGATCTCTCTTTCGGACAAATTAAACTCAGGCATTCTCGCTTTCAGCATGGGAAGTGGCCGTATTTTGTAAGGGCTCTTCAAAAAAGTGAACAGCCATTCCGGCCTCGACTTCCTGCCTTCGCTGCTCAGATCAGGCCCGATGATTCCACCAGTGGTTCCAATCACGTGACAGCCCCTGCAATTGTATTTATCAATAACTGTAGCTGCTTCATATCTCAGCCTGTCTCTGCCTGAAACAGTCATTTTATATGACGGAGGTATGGGATCCTCTCGCAGACTGAGGAGGTATGTCACAAGTGCTTCTGCCTGCACATCATTGAAATCAAATTGTGGCATCCTGGATATTATCCTGTCTGTTGCAAAACTTCCCGGATCAGTCACCTTAACAAGCATCCAGTCTTTCAGCGTCTTCTTTATTTTATTTATATTTCCAAAGGTCAGCACATCTATCCTTTTATCACCGACTTTAAAAAGATCAGGAGCATTATAAACTGCCGGCAGCCTTTCTATTTCATGACATCCTGTGCAGCCTTTGTCTTTGACGAGTTTCTTGCCTTTAGTAATGCTGTCTGACAATAAATCATTTCGATTTGGAAATGTCTTTATTTTGTCATTCCGGGTCAAGCCCGGAATCCAGTCTTTTCTCTGGATCCCCGCTGTTGCGGGAATAACGGTATTTTTCTTTAAACTGACGAGATATGCAGCGATCTTTTCCGCATCGTAATCAGACAGCTTAAAATCAGGAATAATGGTTTTGGGATCATAGGCACGGGGTGCTTTCAGAAATTGAATAAGCCACCCGTGATTTACTTTGTTGCCTATGTCTGAAAAGTCAGGGGCAAAATTACTTCCATTTCCGTTGATCATGTGGCATCCGAGGCATCCCAGCGAAGAGACGAGTTGTTTACCCTCTATTGCCGTCAACGCATCTGATGGTCTTATATGACCTGTAGGGGCGTATTGCAATACGCCCCTACTTGATGACCGGATGCTCATCAAATAATCCGTTATAAACCCGATTTCCTCATCTCTGAAATTAAAGCGGGGCATTTTTGTTTTTGGAAGATAGTCCCCGGGGTTTCTCAGCCAATTGATCAGCCAGGTCCTGTTGACTTTATTGCCGATAAAGGTAAGGGACGGGCCTATGCGGGCCGCTTTGTTGACCTCTGACATACGGTGACATCCTGAACAGTTGTATTGAGTAAAAAGCCTCCAGCCGGCTATAAGGGCAGAGGCGCCGTCGGGTGCTGTGCTTCCTGAAAGCAGTTGTTCCATCTTGTGGCACTTTATGCATGAATACTGGACAAAAGCACCCCTCAATACAGGTCTTGGCCAGTTGTCGACTTCTCCATGTGCAGCATCTGCAGTTAATGCCGGGCCCTGTCCATCATGGCATATCACGCAACCGAACTTGTCAACAGGATGGTGCTTCAGGTAACTGCCGGGGTGGGTTTTAAACGGCTGTCCGGCATCGAGGAATAGAGGATTGTCTGTGCCTTCGTGGCATGTCACGCAACGGTCGACTGCTCCCAGTTCCTCATTCCATATCTGTTTGATTCTTGCAGGATTGTCCTTTGCGGATGAGCCCGGATTCAGCTGCCTGAATTGTTGCTGATATATCTTCCATGGGCGGTCATACTCGGAATAAAGAGCCCATATAACAACTCCTAAAAGGGCCGTGCATAAGACAGACACTAAGCCGAGCTGTCTGATCGATAATTTCATACATTGAACCAGGGCGTAACAAGTACGTACCTGATATCAAAGGCAAGCCGCAGAATTATTTTGACAGGCACAAAATACATGAGGAGTATCGAAAACATTACAACCACATATCTTGCAAGTCCGCGCCTTCTGTAAAACTCCCTGTTGATCACAAGTGGTATGCCCATACCCAGCCCAACGTAAGCCGCTAAACCGCAAAGCCCGATCCATGCCGGCGGACTCCACAGGTTCTCCGCGATCTGCTTCTCTGCTTCCCACGACTCCCACGGCCAGTAAAAATGCCAGTTCGGCCCCCGCATAAAGTAACCGATAAAAATTAACACCAGCCACATTAAAAACCCGATATTAAAATTGATCAGGGCGAACTTCCTGAGTGAAAACGTATACTGTCCACCACCTTCAGGCCTGTTGTCAACATATGGAATGATCATGAGACAGAAAACGATGATGAGAGGGATAACAACCCCTGCCATCCATGGATCAAAATAGACCAGCAGCTCCTGCAGCCCCACAAAGTACCACGGGGCCCTGGACGGGTTTTGAGATATCCCGGGGTTGGCTATTTCAAGCAGCGGGGCATTCACGAGAAGCGCCCAGACCAGAAGAATAATAGTAAGCAAAACCGCTGTCAGGAATTCCATTATCGCAAGGTCCGGCCAGACGTATTTTTTTTCGGTTCGTTCTCTTTCCATTTCAATCACTTCATACATCCGTTTGAACAGTTGCAACAGCTGCAACCGTTGCAACGTATTGTTACAGTGCTCTCGATATCCCCCCGTCTTTGCGGATCCTCCAGAAATGGACCCCGATGAGGATTGCGGCGCTAAACGGCAGCACCATAATATGCAGCACATAAAACCTCAGGAGGGTGCTGCCGCCTATATCTGTGCCGCCCAGGACTATGAAACAGACATCATTATATTTGTTCAGCACTGCAAACGGTCCCTCATGACCGATCAGGGGCATGGCCCGTATCATATTGGTGCCCACTGTTATCGCCCAGTATGCAAGCTGGTCCCAGGGCAGGAGATACCCCGTAAAGCTGAGCAAAAACGTAAGGACCAGCAGTGCTACTCCAACGACCCAGTTAAACTCCCTCGGAGGTTTATATGATCCGGTGAGAAAAACACGCAGCATATGGAGCATGATCGTCACAACCATTAAGTGCGCTGCCCACCTGTGGAGATTCCTCAGTATGATCCCGAACGGTACATCAAACTCAAGATATTTCATGTCAAGATATGCGTATTCAGTCACCGGCCTGTAATAGAACATAAGCAGTATGCCGGTTATCACTTCAATAATGAACAGAAAAAATGTGATTCCTCCCAGGCACCAGGTAAAGCGGATCTTCAGTGCATGGGCGGGTATTTTTGCCGGGTGGATATGGAGAAAGATGTTTGAGCGTACCTGCAAAACCCTGTTCTGCGGGGTGTCCTCATATCCGTGACGGAATAAGGATCTGTAAAGGTTGGAACACTTAATTATATCTCGTAATTTCATTCGACAATATTTACCGTTAGACGTCATTCCCGCGAACAGACTGTGTCACAATTGCGGAATATACGCTTTGTGTCATTCCTGCGAATGCAGGAATCTCGCTATTCCAGGCACTTTCAAAATG
>QZIL01000006.1 GCA_003599025.1 Nitrospiraceae bacterium
ATGGGTGTATTCTCCTTTCTTGTTCCTGCACAGAACAATGGAGAATACACCCTTTATTTTTTTACCTCAAGAATTTACACATAAGATTTTACGCTACCGAGCGCCGGGAATTCATTCATGCACAAACAACTTGCTCAAAAAGAAACCCCTTCACTTATCTCATTAATGTGGTAAAATAACTCCTTATTAGAATACGATTTTATAATTAATGACAGACCTGAGCAGAGGAAATGAGTTATGACCGCACCAGATGCAGCTGGACCATCGAATTTCATAAAGAACATTATCGAAGAGGATTTAAAGAACGGAAAGAATGACGGAAGGGTCCATACCCGTTTCCCACCTGAGCCTAACGGGTATCTGCATATCGGTCATGCAAAATCTATCTGCCTTAATTTCGGCATAGCAGCAGAATTCAATGGGCTCTGTAATCTCCGCATGGACGACACTAATCCTACCAAAGAGGAAGTGGAGTATGTGGAGTCGATCAAACAGGACGTGCACTGGATGGGCTTTGACTGGCAGGACCGGATGTACTACGCATCAGATTACTTTGAGAGGTTTTACGAGTGTGCAGTGGACCTCATTAAAAAGGGCAGGGCATATGTTTGTGACCTGTCCCCTGATGAGATGAGACAGTACCGGGGCACATTGACTGAGGCAGGAAAGGAAAGCCCTTACCGCAGTCGTCCGGTTGAAGAGAACCTTGATCTGTTTGAGCGCATGCGCAAAGGTGAATTTCCCGATGGCTCGCGCACACTGCGCGCAAAGATCGATATGGCTTCAGGTAATATCAACATGCGTGATCCGGTCATATACCGTATCCTCCACGCTGAGCATCACATGACAGGGGACAGGTGGTGCATCTATCCGATGTACGACTACGCGCACTGCATCTCCGATTCCATCGAAGGGATAACGCATTCCATCTGTACGCTCGAATTTGAAGACCACCGGCCGCTGTATGACTGGTTCCTTGATGAACTGGGAATTTATCACCCGCAGCAGATAGAATTTGCGCGCCTCAATCTCACGTACACGGTGATGAGCAAAAGGAAGTTTATCCAGCTTGTTACAGGCGGCCATGTGAGGGGCTGGGACGACCCCCGGATGCCGACTATTTCAGGTCTTCGCAGGAGGGGATATACGCCGGAGTCTGTCCGCAGCTTTTGTGACCGGATAGGTGTTGCCAAGGCAGCCAGCACTGTTGATATGGCCCTGCTCGAATACTGCATCCGTGAAGATCTGAACAGACGTGCTCCCCGTGTTATGGCGGTACTGAGGCCACTGAGAGTGGTAATCACGAATTATCCGGAAAATCAGACAGATGAGCTTGAGGCGATCAATAATCCTGAAGACCCCTCAGCAGGAACAAGGAAGGTCCCTTTTTCACGGGTTATATATATTGAGAAAGAAGATTTTATGGAGGACCCGCCGAAGAAGTTTTTCAGGCTTTCTCCAGGACGCGAGGTGCGGTTGCGGTATGCTTACTTTATTACCTGTGTTGATGTGATAAAGGATGAACGTGGAGAGATTACAGAGATCCATTGCACCTATGACCCTGCAACAAGGGGTGGCGATGCGCCTGACGGGAGGAAGGTCAAGGCAACGCTTCACTGGGTCTCAGCCGCTGAATCCATTGAAGCCGAGGTGAGGCTCTACGATCATTTATTTATAAAACCTGATCCGGAGGAAGATGAAGACAGGGACTTTATATCTAATATTAATCCCAAGTCACTGGAGATAGTAACTGACTGCCGGATTGAGCCAGGACTGGCAGGAGCTAAGCATGGTTCTAAATATCAGTTTGAGAGGCTTGGGTATTTTTGCGTCGATTCTGACTCATCCCCCGGCAAACCGGTATTTAACCGCACGGTCACTCTTAAAGATACGTGGGCAAAGATACAGAATGCGCAGAAGTAAAAAATGGTCAGAGGTATTTTAATGAACCCAGCTGATGCAGACATTGAAAAATAAATTATTTAACTCGATGAATTAATTATTAAATTATGCAGATGGCTTGATATGAAAATATGCATCATAAACTTGATTGAAAATACGTTTAATGTATCGAAAAATTAATCATTTTCTAACATCTGAATCATTTCAAATGCTTTTCAGGAAAAGTAATTCCGCGGTGAGCGTCTATGAACAGGTCTAATATTATTATTGTAGATGACACTAGTGAAGTTTTAACTTCCATCGAGAGAGAACTTATGGACGGGCCATATAAAACATTTTATGCATCGGGCGGTGAAGAGGCCTTAAGAATAATGTCTGAACATCCCTGCAAGGTCATTATCTCTGATGTGAAAATGCCTAAAATGGACGGGTTTGAACTGCTTGCAAAGGTCAGGGAGTTATACCCTGATACAATAAGAGTGGTGCTTTCGGGCCATTCGGATGTCAAGCTGATCCTGGACATGGTAAACGAGAAGGGGATAGACAGATATTTAACGAAGCCATGGAATATTGCAGACGTAAAATGGACGATTGATCAATGCCTGGAACTGTATGACTTGCGGAAGGAAGTGAAAGTACTTCGCGAGCAGTTAAAGAATAAATGAACATGGAAAATATAACTGTCATCGGTGCCGGGAGCTGGGGGACGACTCTTGCGAATCTTCTTGCGGAAAAGGGCCATCATGTCATGCTGTGGGCCTTTGAAAAAGATATTGCTGATGGTATAAGGCGGACCAGAATAAATCATCTGTATCTCCCGGAAGTGACTTTATCTGAAAAACTGACAGTAACAGAGGATTTGCATGAGGCGGTAAAAAATGCCGGATATATATTGAATGTTGTACCGACACAATTTACACGATCGGTCTTCAGTAATGTCGCAGGACATGTCCCGGACGACGCGCGCATAATAAGTGCTTCAAAAGGCATTGAGCATGGGACCCTGATGACTGTTTCATCAGTTCTTCATGACGTGACGCAGCGGAATATTGCGGTGCTTTCAGGGCCGAGTTTTGCGGAAGAGGTCATCAGAAAACTGCCTGCCGCAGTGACGATTGCTGCGAATGATCGTGATACCGCCCGCTGTTTGCAGGATGTGTTTAACACGGATTATTTCAGGGTATACACCAACACCGACGTGCTTGGAGTTGAGCTTGGAGGTGCACTGAAAAATGTAATGGCCATAGCCTCCGGCATATCCGAGGGGCTCGGGCTCGGCGCCAGCACAAGAGCCGCTCTCATAACAAGGGGCCTTGCTGAGATGATCCGCCTTGGGGTTGCAATGGGGGCAAGGGAAAAGACATTTGACGGCCTGAGCGGGCTCGGGGACCTCGTACTCACCTGTACAAGCACTCTTTCGAGAAACTATACTGTCGGCTATAAACTGGGCCAGGGGGAAAAGCTGTCTGAAATACTGTCAAAGATGAAAATGGTGGCCGAGGGCGTCGCTACTTCAAAGTCAGCATATGAACTGTCAAAAAAGCATAGTGTGGAGATGCCGATTGTCGAGCAGATTTATAAGGTGGTGAATGAAGACAAAAACCCTTCAGATGCTGTGAGGGAACTGATGACAAGGAGTTTGAAGGCTGAATATTAAAGATAGCCGTCAGCGTTCAGCTGACAGTTATCAGGGAAAAGATGGAAAAAGCAGTTGTTAGACAGGAACTGTTGTACTAATCGTTATTGACGGCGGAGTGCTGATAGCTGTAATGGAGAGTTATGGACAATAAAAAAATCTTGGAAATACTTGACTCGGTAAAAAGCGGGAAGACCGGCATTGATGAAGCCATGGACAGGTTGAAACACTTGCCGTATGAAGACCTGGGAGTGGCCAGGGTCGATCATCACAGGGAGCTCAGACATGGTATTCCTGAAGTGATATTTGCTGAAGGCAAAGAGCAGAGGGACATCGCGAGGATCGCTGAAGCCATGGTCAAAAAAAGCGGCAAGGTGCTGATAACAAGGGCCGCTAAACCGGTTTTCAAAGATGTAAGCGCCATATGCCGGAGGAACAGATTAAAGGCAGTATTCCATGAAAAATCAGGGGTGATAATGGCCGGAGGGTCAGCAGAAAAAAAGGGCCGGATAGCCGTGCTTTGTGCAGGGACTTCGGACATGCCTGTAGCTGAAGAGGCGGCTGTTACAGCTCAGTTTCTGGGAAGCAGAGTTGATACTGTAACTGATGTAGGTGTTGCAGGACTGCACAGGATTGTACATGCCCAAAAGGTATTCAGGGAGGCAAATGCCCTGATAGTTATAGCCGGAATGGAAGGCGCCCTTCCTTCAGTTGTGGGGGGGATGACCGACAAACCCATCATTGCGGTGCCTACATCGGTTGGATACGGCACGAGTTTCGGGGGGCTTACAGCCCTGTTTGCCATGCTCAATTCCTGTGTCCCCGGAATTGCCGTTATGAATATCGACAATGGTTTCGGTGCAGGAGTGCTGGCGCATAAAATAAATATATTGAGGGTTAAACAATAGGATTTAGGTGTCATTCCCGCGAAGGCGGGAATCCATTTTTTATCTCTGGATTCCGGGTCAAGCCCGGAATGACAAGAAAATTATGATCGCATATTTTGACTGTTTTTCCGGAATAAGCGGGGATATGACTATGGGAGCGCTGGTCGATGCCGGGGTTCCTCTTGTTAGACTCAGACGTGAGCTGGCCCGCCTGCCTGTTAAGGGATACAGGTTGACGGCCAGGACTGTTCACAAGGCAGGAATGAGGGCGACGAAGGTTGATGTATTGTTAAACGGCCCCTCTCAATCCCCCCTTAGTAAGGGGGGACTTAAGGGGGGTCATACGTCAGAAGGCAGGAAGTGGAAAGACATTGAAAAGATAATCAAAACGTCTGCGCTCTCGAAAGAAATAAAACAAAAAGGGCTGTCTATTTTCAGAAGACTCTTTGAAGCAGAGGCCGTAGTGCATGGCGGACGGTTTGACAGAATTCATTTGCATGAGCTTGGGGCGATTGACTGCATTGTCGATATCTTCGGGTCACTGATCGGCCTGGATATACTGGGCATTGATACTGTTTATTCATCACCTCTTAATCTCGGGACCGGGACTATCAAGTCGGAGCATGGCCGGCTGCCGGTGCCTGCGCCTGCAGCCGCTGAATTATTGAGGGATATCCCTGTATATGCTTCAGATGTGAAATTTGAACTTACCACACCTACAGGCGCTGCATTGATTTCATATCTCTCGTCCGGATTCGGACCCATGCCAGCGATGAACATATCGAAGGTTGGGGTTGGTGCAGGTGATAAGGATTTTAAAGGGCAGCCGAATATACTGAGGGTGTTTATTGGCGAGAAATCAGAGCAAAGAACACAGAACAAAGAGCACAGACAAAAAACAACAGACGGCGGAGTGACAGTCATAGAGACAAATATCGACGACATGAATCCGCAGGTTTATGAATATGTAATGGACAAATTGTTCAGGGCAGGAGCGCTGGATGTGTTTTTGACTCAGCTCATAATGAAAAAAGGGAGGCCCGGAATCAAACTGAGCGTGCTCTGCAGTGAAGATAAAATAGACGCCATGTCCGAGATAATATTCAGGGAAACAACAAGCATAGGTCTGAGGTTCTTCAGGGCTGACCGGAAGACACTTCAGCGTGATATTGTTAAAGTAAATACAAAGTATGGAAGCGTGCGGATGAAGAAATCGCGGCTCGGCAAAGATATACAAAAGGCATCTCCTGAATATGAAGACTGCAGGAAGATTGCTAAGAAATTAAAGGTTCCGCTCTTGGAAGTGTTAAAACTATCAGCTCTCAGCGATCAGCCGTCAGCTGAGAAAAACACAAAAAAACGGGGACCTTAATCCCCGCTTCTTCTATTGGCTGACTGCCGAACGCTGAATAGTGACAGCTTATTTTATTCCCCGCTTACAGTCACGAAAATCGTTGATCCCCTGCGGAAGACCAGCAGCAGGATATTCGTGTCAGCTTTTATCGTGGACACCAGTGCCTCATAGTCATCGATACCGGATATGGCCTTTCTGTTGATTTCGAGAATCACGTCACCGCGCATGAGTTTCCGCTGTGCCGGACTTTCAACAGCAATATCCGAAACTACCACCCCTCTTATTTTCTCAGGTATATTAAGCTGTCTGTATATATCCGGGGTCAGGTTCTGAACACTGACTCCCCGTAACGCATTCTTAAACTCAGTCGGGAGTTTCTGTTCCCCTGCAGGAAGCTCTTCGATAGTGACCTTAAGGGCAATGGTCTCGCCGTTTCTTATGACTTTCATTTCGACCGCTGTCCCCGGAGGTGTCCCTGCCACTATGTTCCGGAGGTTGTAAGGTTCATCAACCTGCTTCCCGCCGAATTCGATTATCACGTCTCCATGTAATATCCCTGCCTTTTCCGCTGGACTTCCTTCAACAACATCGGCCACAAGTGTACCGAAATCCTTGTCCAGCTGGAACTGCCGCGCAAGCTCAGGGGTGATTTCCTGTATTGATACGCCGAGCCAGCCCCTGATGACCTTTCCCTTTTCGATCAGGCTGTTCATGACGACCTTTACCATATTGCTCGGGATGGCGAAACCGATTCCCTGATAACCGCCGGTTGTACTGAAAATAGCTGTATTTATACCTACCAGTTCCCCTTTTACATTTACGAGTGCCCCTCCGGAATTACCGGGATTAATGGCCGCATCCGTCTGAATGAAGTCTTCATAATCAGCAATCCCGACATTGGCCCTTCCAACAGCGCTCACAATTCCCATAGTAATCGTCTGATTCAGCCCGTACGGGTTGCCTATTGCCAGCACTAATTCACCGACCTTCAGTTTGTCTGAATCGCCTACTGGCAGGGTGGAAAGATTTTTAGCATCTATCTTAATGACTGCAAGGTCAGTCTTGGGATCGTTGCCTATGACCTTGCCGGTATGTTCACTCTTGTCTGAAAGCAGAACTTTTATCGTGTCTGCATTTTTTATTACATGATTATTAGTCAATATGTATCCATCGGAGGACACAATTACACCTGAGCCCAGACTCTCTGATTTGCGCTCTCTCGGTCTTTCCTGATGCCTGAACTGGTCTCCGAAGAACTTTCTGAAAAAAGGGTCATCAAGGAACGGAGATAAAGGTGCATTCTCCACTTTCTCAGTTCTTACTGTTGAGATATTAACTACTGCGGGCTTGACTGTTTCAGCAATTTCAGCCATGGCCTGGCCCGTCTTTGTAAGAAAGTCTACTGATTCCTGGGATATGCCTGGTTTGGAAGCTCCTGCAGGTGCTTCCTCCGAAATTGCAGTCCCGGCTGAATAAGCATCAAGCGGCAGAACAGAAATAAGTGAAAGCAAGAAAATAATAATAGAAGCACTTTTGAATCTGATTTTGATTAAAGACATTTTCTTCTCCCGGTTTATACTTAGAAAGATTTATATATGGTCTTAAGAAACATGTAAATTATATCTCTATAGCTGTTTAGAGTCAATAAAAGGCCCGGCCGATTTCATGAATAAAGATATGCTAAATTTATGAAGGAAATATGAAGCTGATCGGGGTTTCAATGCGGAAACAATTTGAATTCTGCCACTTACTTCAATTAATATTGAATACACCCATTATAAAATGCAGTAAGCAGGGAGCTTCTAATTGACAATAATCAGGACAGCGCTTGCACAAATAAACCCCACGGTCGGTGACCTGTCAGGGAATGTGAAAAAGATAATCACCTGCATCCGGAAGGCCAGAAAAATCAAAACAGACATTATCGCTTTCCCTGAACTGGCAGTTACCGGTTATCCTCCCGAAGATCTGCTGCTGAAGCCACGTTTTATCAGAGACAATATCGATGCTCTCGAAAAGATAAAAGCCGAGACAGAGGGTATAACAGTAATTGTCGGTTTTGTAGACAGACAGGACGGGATTTTCAATGCTGCTGCAGTAATGTCCAACTGCAGGCTTGTAGACGTGTATCACAAAAAATATTTGCCCAATTACGGTGTCTTTGACGAACAGCGTTATTTCAGGCCGGGGAATAGATATCCTGTTTATAATCTGGGCGGAATAAGGATAGGTGTCAATATCTGTGAAGACATATGGCATGAAAAAGGGCCTGCGAGGATCATGGCACTGTCCGGCGCTGAAGTGATTGTTAATATCAATGCATCTCCCTATCACATGGGAAAGGCACTCTTCAGGGAGAAGCTCATTACATCCCGGGGACTCGAATGCGGGGCGGCAATAGTTTATGTAAATATGGTAGGAGGACAGGACGAGCTTGTATTTGACGGCAGCAGTTTTGTGGCAGATGCTGAAGGTCGTCTGCTGGTAAAAGGGAAATCGTTTACCGAAGATCTTGTCATAGCAGACATAGAAGTTCACGGGACAGGGAGGAAGTTGTCTTCCGGAAACAGGAAGCAGCTTAGGGAGATCATGCGGGAAGGTGAGTTTGTTGATCAGATAAAAATCCCCTGGACGTTTCCTAAAGACCGGCCTGCAGGCAGAAGAAGGAAGACAATCCGCTTTTCTGAAGAGGAAGAGGTCTATAATGCACTACTGCTGGGCACTAATGATTATGTACGCAAAAACGGATTTCAGGGTGTAGTTATCGGGATGAGCGGGGGGGTAGACTCTGCACTGGTGACAACCATTGCAGTTGATGCCCTGGGTAAGGAAAACGTTTGCGGCCTGTTTATGCCCTCGAAGTATACTTCAGATGAGAGCCGGGAGGACGCATTTAACCATGCGGAAAACCTCGGAATAAAAATAATTGAAATCCCGATAAACAGCGTATTCAGCGCATATCTGAAGACCCTGGCTGTGAGCTTTGAGGGTAAAGCCCCGGACATTACAGAGGAGAACCTGCAGGCAAGGATAAGGGGCAATATACTGATGGCCTTCTCGAACAAGTTTGGCTGGCTTGTTCTCACAACAGGCAATAAGTCCGAGATGAGCGTAGGTTATGCTACTCTATACGGTGACATGGCCGGAGGCTTTGCAGTGATCAAGGACGTTCCCAAAATGCTTGTTTACAAGTTGTGTGAGTGGAGGAACCATAGAGCAGGGGCAAACCTGATACCGGAGAGGATACTCTGGAAGGACCCGACAGCTGAGCTGAAACCTGACCAGAGGGACACGGATTCACTGCCGCCTTATCCGCTGCTGGACCCCATTCTCAAGGCCTACGTGGAAGAAGACCGCAGCATGGACGAAATACTCAGGATGGGTTGTGATGTTGAATGCACGCACAAGGTGATCAGCATGATTGACCGTTCGGAATATAAAAGACGGCAGGCGCCGCCTGGTATAAAGATAACGCCGAGGGCCTTTGGCAAAGACCGGAGGTTCCCGATTACGAATAAATATAAGAGCTATTAGCTGTCAGCTCTCAGCTTAAAACCACGCATACATAACAACATTATTTTTTGGGGGGACTACATGGCGAAAAGAAATATTCTTGAACTACTGTTGATCATTATTTTGTTTATTGCAATCTCAGCATGTTCCCGTTCTGATGACGGACGACAGGAGGCTGTTTTCAAGCAGGAACAGGAAATCGCTGAAATAAAACCTCAAAGTCCTGTGAAGATCAAATTGAAACGGAATGGTGACGGTGACTATTCATGGGAACTGAGCGGGGATGACGCGGAAAAGGTCCTGCAGGCAGACAGGAGGCTGAAGGAATCATTAGGGAAGCCAAATTCCAAGTAATAAATTCATCGAAGGATTCCCGGCAAGCCGGAATGACACCTTGCTTGACTGATTATCAGGAATAATTAACATAGCCCTCTATTAACATATCATCGCCAAGCAAGGTCACCTGCACATCTTTAAGCATTATCGCTTCACTTAACAGGGCAGGGGACTTCCCTCCTACTGACGGGATGGCATTAACTCCGCCGATTATTTTTGGTGCAGTAAAAAACATTGCCTTGTCTACTATTCTGTCTGCAAGAGCTGAAGCCGCTACCGATGAACCACCTTCAATCATGACTGTTGTTATGTCAAGCCTGCCGAGTTCGTCCATAAGGCAGTTGAGGTCAACCCTGCCGGATTTGGTCTTGATGAGAAGGACCCTGATGCCTTTTTTCAAAAGAGAGTTGAGTTTTCGTTTGTCTGCTTTTTTTGTTGTCGCAATTAGGGTTTTTCCGTCATCATACCTGAGGACTTTGGAATTGAGAGATATCTTAAGGCTGCTGTCAACAATAATTCTGAAGGGATTTCTTCCCCCACTGACCCTGCAGTCAAGGGACGGATTGTCTGCTTTCACAGTACCTGATCCGACAAGCAGGGCGTCGACTTCGTTCCTTAATTCATGTACCCGCTCTCTTGCCTCAGGACCGGTGATCCATTTGGATTCACCTGCCGCAGTCGCTATTTTGCCGTCTATGCTCTGCGCAATTTTAAGTATGACAAAGGGTCGTTTCAGGGTAATATGTTTTATGAACCCCTCGTTCAGTTTCAGCGCTGCATCTTTCAAAATGCCGGTCCTCGTTTTAATTCCGGCCTTCCTGAGTTCCTTCAGTCCCCTGCCGGAGACCCTCGGGTTTGGGTCTATCATTGCTGTGACAACTTCTTTGATCCCGGCCTTGATGATTGTTTTTGTACATGGAGGGGTCCTTTTGCCTGTGTGACAGCAGGGCTCCAGATTTACATAGAGCGTTGCACCTTCAGCCCTTGGCCCTGCCTTTTTTAATGCGGCTGCCTCAGCGTGGGCTGTTCCTGCCATTCTGTGATGACCGGAGGCTATGACTTTGTCTCCTTTCACAATAACCGCACCTACCATGGGGTTGGGACTGGTACGCCCTTTTCCCCTGGCAGCGAGCTTCAGGGCCATCTGCATGTAAGACCTGTCGTTCATATCAGACGTCATTAATTTATTCGAAACTTACTAAGACATGCGTTAATAAATCTCATAGTCATCATGCCGGACTTGCAGGCTGTATCACAATGCTTTCACAACACTCCGGTTTGTAAGCCTCGTCATTCCGGCAGTCCTTTGAGCCGGAATCCAGTCATTTCAGGCGAGTATAAGCCTCTGGGTCCTGAATCCCCGACAAGTCGGGAAAGGCAAGTTCAGGATGACAATTGTGACACAACCTGTTTGGCGAATGACAAATAAGGTGGCATTCAATATTTAGTCTTAGTAACCCTCAGGTTTGTATAGGAGTTTACCAGAAATATGAAAAATTAAGTAGGGGAGACAAATGCATGCATTTGCGTCTGCATGTCCTGCCATGTTCAAGTTCGAAGGTCCTGTTACCGATTACATGTATAAAGAATCATACAATTTCTGAAGGAAACAGTGAAATGAGAACAGTATCAATGTTAATGACAGCATTATTCGTAATGACATCAATGTCCCTGTCTTATGCGCAGGAAACGCATATGGGAAAGTCCTTTGTCAAAGAAGCGTACCTGGAATATAAGGAAAGTCCGGATCAAAGTAATACGAGACTCCCGGCCCCGGTTGCATTTATAGACACAGCCGGTGAGCGGCTTTCCTTGTCAAGAGAGAGAATCAACACAGGCGCATCCCATTATTCCATTCCGGACATCTACGATATATCTCCTGCGTTTGTTGATAATATTACATATGATTTTTCAGGGAACAGATTCAGAAAAACATCCGGGCATTCATTTTTTAACAAGCCGTTGTACGTTAACGATTTAATACAGATAGGGGCCGCATTCCTGACAAATCTGGCAGTACACGAATTCGGCCATGAAGTTGTGGCCAAACAGGTCGGTGCACAAGGCAGCAGGATCAATTTTTTTGAGAAGAGCGGAGGGGATTTCTTTCTGGGTACGAGCAGTGTGGAGCAAATAGATGAACGTTCGGTCCTGTCTTATGCGATGGGAGGAGAATTTTTTGCCGACCTGACGTTTGAACATGCGCTCAGGGACTACAGGACCAGTCCTAATACATATAATAAGTCGTTGCTTGTTACGAGCGGGGCAGATTTCCTGTGGTATTGTTTATATGCTTTTTATATAAGCGGTGACAACCCGTCATATGACCCTATTACTATATCAAGGGAAACGGGCATGTCCCGCGACACGCTATTCTCTGTTGCCCTTGCAAAAACACTGATAAATGCTTACCGGGTTTATTCCGGTAATGACTTGATTGTTCCATACTTCAAGGTTGACAAATATTCTACGAGCCTGAATTTCATTGTCCCCTTTGATATCGGCAGCTAAGGGACGAAGATATGAAGCGGGAAAGCGGGGAAGTTGATCGGCAGTATCTTCTTAACTTCCGCGCTTCCTCACTTCATCGCTTGCTAACTATTTTTTATCGTGGTAGAGCGCCTCTTATGGGAACTACATAATATCCGGGAGAGACTATATATTTACCGATGACCATCGATTCAAGGGTGTTCAGTGCACCTGCAGCAGGCATTAATTCAAGTGACATGTCCATATCATTACCTTTAATACTGCCTCTTAATCTTGCAAAGCCTTTTTCTCCTTCGAGGCTTATGGATTCGATCTGTATGGTATTACCCTGTACTGACAGTGCCCCCTGAAGCTTTCTGAATGTATTCAGAAGCGGTATTATGGAAGCTGAGTCATCTATATCCAGGTCCGGCACGTCAAAAGTTATCTTTATCACATTGCCATTGATCCTGATGTCAGAATCTACATGACCGGTTATTTCTGTATCGAAGCGGGTCATATACGGGATTTCACGCAGTTCAGCCCGGGCTGTCTTGATGCTTCCTTCCAGTGGAAGTTTCAATATGCCGCTGACATCCCCGGTCCCTATTTTCCCTTTTATGTCAAAGCCGGGTTTCCCGCTGGTCAGATAGCGGGGGGTAAAGCTACCGCTGAAATCATCAATACGTAATGCAGGTCTGCTGTCAATTTTCAGGTCCAGGCTCTCCGCAGAAAGAGTAAAGAAGATGCCTTTCCGCAACCCGTTTATTGAAAGTGCCGCATTGCTGCCGGCCTGTCCTGCCACTGCTGATTCCAGTCTCTCCCTGATCAGATCAACAGGGACTGCTATGGTCCACAGCAGGACCAGTAAGACCGGTAATCCGGCAAGCACAAGCAGGATGTTGCGTAATCTTATCACTTGGAGAATCAGTTGTCCTGAAAAAGTATTTATCCACAGATTAACGCTGATTACCACCGATTTATTAAAGCTGAACTATTTATATAACAAGCCAGCTTGCATGTTGCCTATCTAATTTATATCTGTGATTTTATCTGTGAAATCTGTGGCTATAACTGCCGTCTTTAGGGTTATTTGTTGATTTTAGTCTATCCTCTGCTCATAAGTGAGACTGTCAGTTTCAGGGTGAACTTGTCAGGGTCTTCAAAAGTGGACCGCACAGAAGCGGTCTTTATTTTGAGCGGCACAGGAGAGACATCGATTTTATAAAGCAGGTTTACTATACTGTTAAGGTCTGTGCTTTCAATTTCGAGCTCTGCGTTGTCTTCTGTAAATTCGTCGATCTTTGTTTTTCCGGTTGGTTTAATTACCTTTGCTTCAAGTCCATGGGTCTTCAGGATCTGTTCCAGTGCAGACACGATTCCGGATGTTTTCTTCAGGCCCATTTTTGACTCTTTTGATTCGACTATCGCTTTTATCTGGTTAACATTACCGGATAATGACTGCATTTCAGATAATTGACTTATGAGCTGATCGTTCCGACTCTTAAAACTCCTTGCATAAATGACCGACATGAAAGTCAGTATGATGGTCAGCAAAATTGCGAAAGACAGGACAAGTATGGTCTTATCATATAAGAGTATCCTTCGTACGCTGGTTTTCATGCTGTTTTTTCCTGCATAACTATCGTGAAGTTGATTTTTTTATCTGCCGTAGCCCCGGAGTCTGCGACTTTAACTTCTTTATACAGGGCGGCAATCCGGTTTTTCAGGGCCTCTACCTCTTCAAACGAACTGGCTGTGCCCTTGATAATAATGTTCTTCCCGTCGGCATTAAATTCATTCAGGGTAATATTGCCGGTATTCTTCTCCGCAATGTCCTTCATTATATCAAGGACCGGGACTCCGCCGAGGGCGGATTTTTTCTTTATGAGCATATTGATGTTTCCTTTAAACTGCCGGTCTGCGTCAATTATTTTTTTATCTTGAGGAAAGACCTGGCGGTAAAAGGCCTCAGTCCGGTCTGAGAGCAGTTTATGTTCATTCTTCTGGTCCATGAATATAAGTGTGAAATTGACAGCAAGCACTATCATCAGTACCAATACCAGCATGGCTGTTAAACGGAGTCTTCCGACAAACTTGACAATGTCACCCATGTAGGCAAGTTCGTTCCTTCTGAGATTAATTAAAGGGTCTATAACCTCCTGGCGTGCGGCTTCAGCCCTGACAGCAGGATCAGAGATGTTAGCTTCAAGCAGGACTTCACTTTTTCCCTCGCAAAGACGCGCGTCCAGAGATGTTATGAGTTTTGGATCCAGGGCCGCTGAGGAAAAGATGTCTATAATATTTTTGAGTTTTGATTTTTCCATACATACGGCCAGGACCCTGGTGCCGGTCTCATAGGACTCAATGATGATGTGGTCCATTACATAGTCGGTGATGCTGCCGAGCAGGACCCCTTCAAGTTCAAAGGAGATAGTGTCACTTATCTTGTCCCTGTCAGAGAAGGGGAAGGTCTGCTCTCTAAGGGAAAGGAGATTCAGGGGGACGCTCAGGCAGATTCTGTCGCACCCGGCAGAGGGAAGTGACATCAGCGCTTCGATGTCCGGAGTGCCTTTTAAAGGAAAAGATGAACTGTATGAGAGCTGGTTTTGTCCGGCCTGTTTTTCAAATATATAAAAATTCAGGACGTTCTCTGTCCAGTCTATAAAACCGGTCTTCATTTAACCTTCTCTCCAGAAGTGTATTTTGGAACTGGAATCAGTAACGCTCTCGATAACGCGTGTAATTTCATTTACCGTGGCACGCGAAGTTGTCCTGAAATCAGTGCATTTAACTGTAATTTTACCCTGTATAAGAGTGCCTATTGAATTCATGCCTGATACGTTTAGAATGTCAGGATTATTTTCAAAAGGATAGCTTTCTCTGTGTTCAATGATGTTTTTGGCAAGGGTCTCTGTCATATCAGGATGAAGGCTCATAAGTACCGGCATCTGAGCAGTATTAATATTTATCTGAGGTTTCAGAATATTAATATTTTTATAGACCGTCATATATGGGCTTATCTTGTCGTATATTTCCTTGTTTATACCCTCTACCCACCGCAACTCGTCAACAGACCAGAGAAAATCGTTCTTCGCATAATTTTCCGAATTGTAGAGCCTCGGCTCACTATCGGGGTCTATCCAGTCCGCAATTGATAGCGCAAGATTCGGATTAATATTAAGGTATTCAAGCAGCTTTTTCAAGGACGCAAGAGCTTCGTCATCCGTAGCTCCGCTTTGTTCATATATAATACTGTTGATATTGAATTTGGAATTTTCGTCTTCAATTATGATTGAAAGACCGGTACCCGGGCCGAAATCCTGTTCCACCGGCAATTCCACCTGTCTCTTGTCAGTATACTTTTCATCCTTGATGTCCCTGATAAATTCAGCGCTTATGGCCTGTCCTGATTTGGCTATTAAAGACGCCCTTTGAGCATTGCTCCAGTTAGACAGAGAGGAAGAGTCAATATATACTTCATAAACAAAATCCACGACCAGCCCGGTCAGGATCGTGACGAGCAGAAGTGTGATTATCAGAGCTGAGCCTTTTTGATTTTCCCTGCTGCAGCCCTGTTCTCCGGGAGGGGAGAAAAGAACCAGGGTGTCTGAGATCTGAGATCTGTGTTCTGTGTTCTCCATATCAGGCATCATAATTTTGTATCAATTTTCGGCCTGGCATATTCTGTCAGCTTTACAAGTTTTCCGTTGTCATCGAATTCTATGATTATCCTTACGATGTCGGGCAGTTTACCGGTCAGTTCCGTGTCCCAGGTCCTGACCCATTTCTGATTAAAGTGGGTCTCTACAGTAAAGCTTTCAATTCCCTCGACTATGTCCACTTTGTATTCCTTTGACTGGACGGCAACAGGCCGCTCTGTCTTTAATAGATCGAGCTTCCCTTCTTTTTCCGTCACAAAGTAAGATATGGTATTAAGATTACCGCCTTTAAATGAGAATGCTGTTAAGTCCAGTGCAGATGTGCTTTTGCCGAATACATCACGGTCTTTAATAACAAAACCGGTTTTTATTTTATTGCTTTCATCAGCCCTGGTGTTTTTTACCAGAGCGCTTTCAACCTCACGCCTCATCATATCAAGGGCGATCCTGGTCTCGTGGTATTTGAGGGATATCTTGTCGAAGCGTTCGATTGCGCGCTGAACAGAAAAGAAGGTGCTGTACACTGCTCCTAGCACAATCGTCAGCAGGGTGAGGCTTATAAGTATTTCTATGAGTGTGAAACCTCTGTCATTCATGGCGACTTGTTAATGATCAGTTCATTGAGAACAACCTGTCTGCCGTGCCCTTTTACAACAGTCCTTAGCTCGAAAAACCTGGTGTCTTTTACCGGCGTGGCAGTATTTTCATATGACAGGCCACTGGTATCGATGTCTCCGCTTGAGTCCCGGGGGGCCGTCTCCAGCTCATTCATTTTTTCTTTTGCCAGTTGAAACATACGGGTGGTAAGAGAGTTTTCGTACATGAGATTCGTGTGATAGTTTACCGTATGAACGATGACCGTAAGAGCTGTTCCTATGATGGCGAGCGCGATCATTATTTCAAGAAGCGTGAATCCGGATATTGTTTTCTTATTTCCAGATCCTGAACTGTTCATTATCTTAACTCCTCTCCTCGACATAGTAGCCTTCCCGGATTTTTGCCCTGCCACTTATATGATTAAACATTACTGTATACTCAATGTCATCTTTTATCAGATGGAGTGTGATCGGTTCTTCAGGTCCCATAGGGCCAAATTGATATATGACCTCTCCGATTGAGATCTTCCCGAGAGAAGGAATGATAATGTCTTTGAAACTTATATCGTCTTTCATCCTGAAGCTGCGGGACACCTTTTCGCTCTCATAACTGAACGAGTCGGCATTGAAGTCGATTTTTAAGGCATATGTTTCTTTCTTGCCCGCAGCTTCATCATATACATGCATCAATGTGCTGCTAATCCTCTTTGCCTCGGATCTCACTGCCCGTTCTCCTCTGTCCCACAGGTTTGGCATTACAAGCGCGGTTGTGAGTGAAATGATAAAGATGACGATTATCAGTTCAACCAGGGTGAATCCGTTTTCTGCCTTCATCCTGATTCCCGCATCCTTCACATTTCATATCTCCCAGTTGATAATATCAGCGTCATGTCCGCTTCCGCCCTCCTGGCCGTCGGCCCCCAGGCAAATAATATCATATTCCCCCTCCTGTCCGGGAGACAGGTAGATATATCTGTTGCCCCATGGATCAGATGGCAGACTTTTCTTCTCAAGGTATCCTCTGTCCCTGTAGTTTTCAGGAATCTGACCGTCCAGAGGCGGTACTATTAAAGCCTCAAGCCCCTGTTCGGTGGACGGATAAAAGCCGTTGTCTGTTTTAAATAATCTCAGGGCTGTTTCAAAGTTTTTGATCTGTATTCTTGCTTCAGTGACTTTTGCCTCATCGGCCCTGCTCATCAAACGTGGTGCCACAAGGGCAGCAAGCACACCGATGATAACCAGAACGACCATGAGCTCGATGAGGGTGAAACCCGCTCTGCGGGAATTATACATGTATGAATGAAGATTCAAGATTGATAATCTCTCCTTTTTTAAGGGTTTCTTGCTAATTTGCTAAGCTTAGTCTAAAATACACTCTGATTGATTATCAACTTTGATAAATCAGTCACGGTGATTTTAAATCCCCGACGTTATTTATAGATACTGTTTTTAGGACTAAAATCAGAGTAAGTTTTGAAGAATGGTATAAGCAGAGTAAAATATCAAAACAAACTGCCATCCATGTCACTCAGAGGTATGATCATACCAGTTGATTTCCGCTATTAAGTGTTATCTCTCAGGTCTTATGATTAATAATCCCGAACTCAGTTCCGTAATATGAAAATTGGAAAGGAAGTAAATTACGCATGAATTCATTTGAGAAATTAGGATTGTCTGAAGATACACTGAAGGTCCTCAAGCGCAAGGGTTATGAAGAGCCCACGGAGATCCAGGTACGGACGATACCTGTCATACTTGCAGGGAAAAGGGACATTGTTGGTCAGGCCCAGACCGGGACAGGCAAGACTGCGGCCTTCGGTCTGCCTATTATTGAAACTCTGGATGGGAAATCAAAGACAGTACAGGCCCTTGTGCTTACTCCTACGCGGGAACTGGCTATCCAGGTGGCGGAAGAAATCAATTCTTTAAAGGGCAATAAGAAACTCAGTGTAGTGCCGATATATGGCGGACAGTCCATAGACCAGCAGCTCAGGAGCCTTAAAAAGGGGGTGGATATAGTAGTAGGTACCCCGGGAAGGATCATTGACCATCTCGGAAGGAGGTCATTAAACCTCGATTCAATATCTTTTATGGTGCTTGATGAGGCCGATGAAATGCTGAACATGGGTTTTATTGACGAGGTCAAGGAAATCCTGGAAAAGACGAATGCAGACAAGCGTACCATGCTGTTTTCAGCTACCATGCCAAAGGAGATAATGCGCATAGCTGAAAAGTACATGGGGGAATATGATGTGTTTGAGGTGCAGAAGGGACAGTTGACTGTCAGCCTGACAGACCAGATCTATTTTGAGGTGTCTCATGCCGACAAGTTTGAGGCCCTCTGCAGGATCATTGATATGGAAGAGGAATTCTACGGGCTGATCTTCTGCAGGACCAAAGCTGACGTTGACTCAGTTGCCAACCACCTGATGGAGAGAGGCTATGACGCTGACGGTCTTCACGGAGACCTGTCCCAGAGCCAGAGAGAGAAGATCCTGAACAAATTCAAAAAGAAGATGATCACCGTACTTGTGGCCACGGATGTGGCTGCAAGGGGAATAGATGTTCACGACCTGACGCATGTTATCAATTATGCCCTTCCGCAGGACCCGGAATCGTACGTCCACAGAATAGGCCGTACCGGGCGGGCCGGTAAAGAGGGTACTGCCATTACCTTTATCACTCCGGAAGAGTACAGGAAGCTGCAATACATAAAAAAGAGCGCAAAGACGGACATCCGCAAGGCCAGGCTCCCGAAGGTCAAAGACGTAATCAATGCGAAAAAA
>QZIL01000035.1 GCA_003599025.1 Nitrospiraceae bacterium
TAAAGTGGCCAAATCCAATTTCTACGGGTTCGCCTTCCCCGGGGACCAGGTGGAGCTTGAGGTCGAGCTGGTTTCCGCCGGCGAAGGAAATACAAAGGTATACAGAGGATCGGGATTTGTCAAAGGCAAAAAGAAGATCATCGCGGAATTTGAAGGCGAGATCATTCCCCTTGAAGATATCGAAGACACGGAAGAGCAGAAAAAGTTCTTTAAGGTCCTTGTACGGGAGTTGAGAAAATAAATGTCTGAACGCGAAGTCGTCATCACGGGAGTGGGACTCACCTCCCCTCTCGGAAAAAACACAGGCGAAAACTGGCGCAGTGTAACGTCCATGAAGACCGGCATTATTCATGAACCTAAAGACAACCTGCCCGACTACCTGCAGTATGTGGGTAAGGTGCCGGAATATGTGCTGCCAGAGGACATCGCCCCCAAGCAGGTCGGCCAGATGAAATTTCTCAACCGGAGCGCCATCTTTGGATTCTGCGCTGCAAGTGAGGCTGTATCACATGCAAGGGAAACCATCCAGAACACGGAACCCGGCCGCAGGTCGCTATACGTTGCAGCAGGGGATTTCACCAAAATCGGCTGCAACGACATTTATCCGGCCCTCAAAGACGCCACCGGCAACAAGTGGGAAACCATTGATTATACAAAGCTGAACGCCTCAGGCTTAAATAAGGTAAACCCCTTTTTCCTGCTCGAGTCATTGAACAATAATCTGTTCAGCTTCCTGTCGGCTTACGTTGAATTTATGGGGCCTGGCACCAGCCTTGCGAGTCTTTCACCTTATGGCGGAAACGCGCTTGAGCTGGCGTACAGATCAATTAAACAGGACAAGGCAGATGTAGCGCTCGCCGTTGGATACGGCAGCTGGATAAACGATATCGTCCTTTATGAACTCGAAGGGCTGGGGATACTCTCCAAATGCAGACATGGCAGCGGGTCATTCAGGCCCTTTGATGCAAACAGGGACGGCTTTATAACCGGAGAAGGCGGGGCCGCAATCTTCCTTGAGTCATATGAAAGGGCAAAGCAGAGAGGAGCAAATATACTCGGCAGGATCAGGGGTGTTTCAAATGCCATTGAATTCACACCGGGAAATAAGTTCAGCGTTCCTGAAAAGGTCTGCAAACGCAGTGTCCTTTCAGTCCTGCAGGATTCAGACTGCTCTGTCAGTGACCTCTCCTTTATCATCTCTCATGGGAGCGGGACCCAGAAAGGCGACCGCTCGGAACTGAATTCACTGACTGATATTTTCAATGAGCAGAAAGCAGACACTCCGGTCTGCGGACTCAAACCATACACCGGCCACATGGGTGCTGCAAGCGATATCACCGAGGTCATTTTCGGGATACACGCTGTTAAAGAAAAGACTGTCCCGGCGACCCTGAACTTTCACTCAGCAGAAAAGAGTTTCTCTGAGCTGAAGATATCCTCTGCTCCCCAACAGTGTGACAACAACAGTTTTCTTTCAATCAGCTACGGAGTCGGCGGACAGTCATCAACAGTGGTTGTTGAGGTTTTCTGAGACAGAAACATTAATGAATTCTGAAATTCAGTATGTTCGTCATTCCCGTGAAAACGGGAATCCAGAAGCCGCTGAAAATCCTGGATTCCAGCTCAAAAGACTTCGGGAATGACACTCCATAATTTTTTTCAGACAGAATAACATTCATTACTCTGATTAATAAGTGAAAAAAAAACAGAAGAAAAAAAGCAAACCTGTCAAACTTCTTGAGTATTATACTGCCTGCTCAATCGTATCCATCGTCCGTGCAATTCCATTCCGGGGAATAAAATTCATCGGCAACCTCCTTGGCGACATCCTTTTCTTCATGGTCCCAAAACGCCGTGATGTCGCAATCGATAACCTGAGACATGCCTATTCTGGGGAAAAGGACGCAGATGAGATAAACAGGATCGCGCGCGAAAGCTGCAGGTCATTCATTTATACCTTCCTCGAAATAGTAAAGTTCCGTTACCTTTTTACAGGACCGGATGTCCTGGACAAGATGAAGTCATACGCCGACAATCTGGACGGGCTTTTTAACAAAGCAAAAAAAATACATGTCGAATCAGGCGGCTGCATCTTCGTCACACCACACCTCGGCAACTGGGAGGTGCTACCTCACGTATGTTCTGTTGCACGCATTCCGCTCGCAATAGTGGCCAGACCTCTGGACAACGAATATCTTGAGCAGCTCATTTTCAGCAGCAGGACAGTTGAAGGCCAGTTTATCATCCCGAAGAAAAACGCGCTGTTTGTCCTTCAGAGGACCCTTCAGAAAGGGACCTCTATCGGCATGCTGCCTGATCAGAGCACCATGAAAGGCCTGCTGGTAAATTTCTTTGGGCGCCCCGCTACAACAACCCCGGTGCCTGCCATCCTCGCCACCTCCTATAAGAGGCCTGTTGTCGTCGTGGCAGCCTGCCGTAAAGAGAACAATAAATACGAAGGTTTTGTCAGCGACCCCATATGGCCTGCAGAGGAATACAAGAGCGAAAAAGAAGAGATAATGCGCATCACTCAGGAGATCACCCGCTATATGGAATCCATCATAAGAAAATTCCCGGAGCAGTATCTGTGGATGCATAACCGGTGGAAGACATATGAGGGGAAGAAGGAGATAATGTCGTGAGCATGAATGAAGCCTCAGACAGGGGGAGATTTTTTTGAAGTCATCTCGATTCCTTATGTGCAGCCGGTTCAGGCAAAATGACATTGCTATATCATACAGAGATCAGAACTTGCTGAAGTCATATGTTCAGTAACATATCGAATTATGAATTTGAAAAAATCTCCCCCTGTCTGAGGCCCGACGGTAAAGACTCCCTCATTTGAATAACCCCCCGGAATAATGATATCTTAACTGGTGTCCAAAAAAGTCATGATAAGCACTGGCGAGACCTCCGGTGAATTGTACGGTTCATTATTAAGCAGGAAACTAAGGAAATTATGGCCTGACGTGCAGATCTTCGGCATAGGAGGGGCCCGCATGAAAGCAGAAGGGGTAAGGCTGATCGCGCCTATAGCCCATGTGATAGGCATTATTGAGGGGATTAAGCACGTGCCGCAAGCCAAAAGGACCCTTGACATGGCTGCCCGGGTCATGCTCGATGAGAAGCCGGACATACTTGTACTGATAGACTATCCGGACTTCAACATAGCACTTGCAAAAAAGGCAAAGGCAGCCGGCATACCTGTACTTTATTATGTTAGTCCGCAGGTCTGGGCGTGGAGAGGCGGAAGGGTATACAAGATCGCAGCATTGGTAAATAAAATGGCCGTGCTGTTCCCGTTTGAGGTCGATTATTATAAAAAGACCGGCCTTCCCTGTGAATTTGTAGGCCATCCGATTACTGAAACCATCAATCTTCATCCATCTAAAAAAGAGTTTAAAAAGGGTTTGGGCCTGGACCCTGAGAAGAGTGTAATTACACTGCTCCCCGGAAGCAGGCCCAATGAGATAAGCAGACATCAGGGTATCATCAGAGAGGTAGCAGAGAAAATTCATAGTGAATTCCCTGAGATACAGATAGTAGTCCCCCTGGTTACAGGGTCCAGCCTGACAGAGGACATGCCGGATTACATGAAGGTCATCTACGGCCGCACTACTGAAGTTGTAGCCTGTTCTGAGGCATCTGCCGTTGCCTCAGGCACCGCGACCCTTGAGACCGCGCTTCTGGGAACACCCCTTGTGGTTTTTTACAGGGTCTCGCTTCTCACCTACATACTCGGCAAATTACTTACCAGGACCAGCACTATCAGGTTCTTTTCCCTTGTCAATATACTTTCAGGTAAAAAAATAGTCCTGGAGCTTTTACAGAAGGAGGCCCACCCGGACGCAATCTTCCAGGAGATTAAAAGGATGCTGAATGATCTCCCATACAGGGACTGCATGATACGGGACCTGAATAAAATCCGGAGCATGATGGAAAAGAAAAAACCCTCTGAGAGGGTCGCGTCAATTATTGGAGAAATTACAGGCTGGAGCGGGGCATGAACCGTTTCATTCAACGGAACAGTGATGCAATCATTATATAATCTGATTTCCACAATAGGCGTAATTCTCTATCTCCCGCGCCTGCTTGTAAAGAAAGGGCCGGAGGACAGGCGCGCATTCATTAAGGAACGACTTGGCCTGTCGTCTTACAGAAAAACCGACATATGGGTCCACGCTGTGTCTGTCGGAGAGACGCTGGCCAGCATTCCATTTCTGAAAAAACTCAGAAAAGAATTCCCGGACAGGAAGATCGTTTTTTCCACGACAACATATACCGGGCAGAAAATTGCGAGGGACAAGTTTCCTGAGGCCGACAGGATACTGTACATGCCCCTTGACTCGGTGTTCTGTATAAAAAGAGTGGTCAACTCCCTCAGACCTGAGATATTCATAACAGTCGAGACAGAGCTCTGGCCCGCATTATTCAGGGGCCTGAGAGATGCCGGCTCGCGCATACTTGTGCTGAATGGCAGGATTTCACAGGGGTCTTTCAAAGGATACAGCAGGATAAAGTTTCTGATGGCGGATATGCTCTCGAGCGTAGATTTCTTCTATATGCAGGACAAGGGAGACGCTGAAAGGATAATTGCGCTCGGGGCTGATAAACATAAAGTCGGCATAATGGGCAATTTCAAGTTTGACATAGATCTTAAAGAAGAGCTTCCATTGAACTGGCTGACCGGCTTATCAGGAAAAATAGTGCTTGCTGCAAGTACTCACGAAGGTGAAGAAGAATTGCTTCTCGAGGCGTTTAATATAATAAACAAAGAGCTTCCTGGCACAAAGCTCATAATTGCACCAAGACATCCTGAGAGGTTTAATGAAACAGCAGGGTTAATAGAGAAACGCGGTCTCTCATATATCAGAAGGTCTTCACTAAACGGTAAAGGTATGGCGCGTGCCAGTGACGCCGACATCATTCTCCTTGATACACTCGGTGAAATGTCAAGGGTCTTTTCAAGGACATCCGTGGCATTTATCGGCGGAAGTCTTGTCCCGCGGGGAGGCCACAACATAATGGAGCCTGCTTACTGGTCCAAACCCGTAATCTTCGGGCCCCACATGGAAAATTTCCCGATTGCAGGGGAGTTCCTGAAAAAGTCGGCCGGCATTGAAGTCAGCGGCCCGAAAGATATGGCTGAAACCGTGATTGCATTACTCAGGGACAATAAAAAAGCAGCGGAAATGGGACGAAACGCAAGGGCCATAGTCGATAAAAATACCGGCGCAGTAAAAAAGGCGATTGAGCTGATAAGAGGTTATATTGGGACTGCTTAGCGCGCTTTATGGAATGGGGCTGTCGTGCAAGAAACGTTTTTACGGAAACCCGAAGAAGCTTCCGGCAAAAGTAATCAGCATAGGCAACCTGACGCTCGGCGGCACAGGCAAAACACCTGCAGTAATTGCAGTAGCGCAGGAGGCAAAAGAACGCGGACTTCAGCCGTGCATACTCACACGCGGATATAAAGGGAAGGTCAAAGGGCCATGTTTCGTGCAGAGCCCGGAACACAGATCACAGATAACAGACAATAATTATTGCACTGGTATTGATGCCGGTGATGAACCTGCCTTAATGGCGGATATATTAAAAGACGTACCTATCGTCAAATGTGCAGACAGATACAGGGGCGGGAAATACGCTCTTAACTCAAAACTCCTGACTCCTGACTCTCTTTTCATCCTCGATGACGGTTTTCAGCACTGGAAGCTTCACAGGGATGTCGACGTTCTTCTTATTGACGCGACTAATCCCTTCGGGAACGAACGGCTGTTTCCTGAAGGCATTCTAAGGGAGCCCTTTAGTGCAATGAAACGGGCGCACATTGTTGTAATAACAAAATCCGACATGGCAGCAGAGGGTGTTATTACTGCTGTGACCCGGAGGATCAAACAGCACAATGACGAAGCACCCATTTTCACTGCATGTCACAAACCAGCGGGCCTTGTGACAGCTTCAGGAGAAAGCAGGTCACTCGACACTCTTCGTAACAAGGGAATATACGCCTTCTCAGGTATAGCAAACCCTGCATACTTCCATGGGACATTAAAGTCTGCAGGCGCCCGGATAGCAAAGTCCATGAATTTCAGGGACCATTATGCATACAGCCATAAAGATATGGACAGGATAAAATCCGATGCGGCCGGACTCGATATAATCACAACAGAAAAAGACCTTGTAAAGATCAGGGGGCTGGATGTCCCGGAGAATTTATCGGCGCTTAAAATCGGATTTTCCATAGATAATGACTTTTATGACTATCTCTTTGGGAGGATTCAATGATAAAAAACATTAACATCAAAACCAGGACAAGGACCGAGTTTGTAAACATTACGGATGAGGTCCAGAAGATTGTGAGTGAATCCGGTGTAAAAGAGGGCGTATGTCATATGTACGTCCCTCACACCACTGCCGGAGTGACAATCAACGAAGGCGCAGACCCGTCTGTTGTCAGAGATATAGTCTCAACGCTGAATAAACTTGTTCCACACAGCGGAAATTACCTTCATATGGAGGGCAACTCCGACGCACATATCAAGACATCCCTTATCGGTTCTTCCCAATGTGTAATCATCGATGACGGGAAACTCCTTCTCGGAACTTGGCAGGCCATATTCTTCTGTGAATTTGACGGGGCGCGGCACAGGAGGATCACTGTAAAGGTGACAGAGGGATAGAGGTATATTTAATATCTGTTCACCACAGTCCATTGCCGTAATGCCGGAATGACAGATTTATCCCTGCACTTGTTCTGAATTCCACGGTGCGAATTTCAGCAGCAGCAGCATCCCCGGCACTGCTATTACAACACAGCTGATAAAGAAGTTTTCCCAGCCCATATACTCAGCAAGAAAGCCCGTGGGCGCAGAAGCAATAACTCTGGGGACCCCCATCAGGCTTGTAAGGAGCGCATATTGGGTTGCGGTAAATTTCCTGTTCGTAATACTTGCCATAAAGGCCGAATAGGCAGCGGTTCCCATGCCTCCGCTCAGGTTCTCAAAACCGATGACAACCGAAAGGGCCGGAACATTGTGCCCGATGCGCGCCAGTATGGCAAATCCGGCGGTTGACACGGCCTGCAAGACACCAAAGATCCAGAGAGACCGGTTTATCCCGAGCCTCAGCATCATTATTCCACCCAGCAGGGCTCCTATTACAGTGGCCCAGAACCCGAACAGCTTGACCACAGCGCCTATCTCACTCTTTGAAAATCCGAGATCAAGGTAGAATGGAATAGTCATTGCGCTGGCCATAGTGTCGCCGATTTTATAAAGCAGGATAAATACAAGTATCCATACTGCCCCCTGACGTGTAAAGTATTCCACGAGGGGATCAACAACTGCCTCTCTCATACTTCTCGGAGAGCCCATTACAGCTGCCGGTTCCGGCGTATATAAAGTCGTTAATAAACCGGGCAGCATACATGCCGCCATTATCAAATAGACCAGTGAAAAAGACATGTGGTCTGCCATAATCAGCCCGCCGCCCGAGGCCAGAAGCATCCCCACACGATACCCGTTTACATACAGCGAAGATCCGAGACCAAGTTCCAGATCAGTGAGGTCCTCCCGGCGGTAAGCATCTACTACGATGTCCTGTGAGGCGCTGAAAAAAGTCACGAGAAATGCCGCAAAGGCGACCATCCAGGGACTCCTGCCGGGATCAGTCATGCCAAGACCTGCAATTGATAAAATCAAAGCTATCTGGGCCATCAGCATCCAGCCCCTTCTTCGTCCCAGAAAAGGCAGGGTGAAACGGTCCAGAAAAGGGGCCCAGAGAAACTTCACTGTGTAAGGCAGGCCTACAAGCGCCATCATCCCTATTACAGCAAGGTCAACGCCCTCTTCCTTCATCCATGCCTGCAGCACCGAGATGGTCAGCAGCAGTGGCAGTCCGCAGGCAAACCCCATGATAAAAGACACAAGCATTTTTCTGCTAAAGATGGTTTTAAGCATTTCCATAATTCATTATCAGTCATTCCCGTCTGATCAACCCGATTCCGAGAGAGGGCAGGAGCGTGTTTATCTCAACATCCCCCTGTATCCCCCTTTCCTAAGGGGGAAAAAAACCTGATTCCCGACAAGCGGGAATGACGCCATAACGCATAGAAAGTATAAGCAGCCACTATTTCGGACGTAAGACAATAATTCCCGGTTTGGCCTTCAGGTATTTTCTGAAATCCTCATCCAGTACCCTCCTGTGCTTTTGCAGTGATGATGCGTGTCTCAACCTGACCCTGTCCTTCTCCCTGATTATGATACCGGTATGCGAAACATCAAGGCCTTCTTCTTTTGAATACATCCCGACATAATCACCTGTATTCATATTGTCGATCACTTCGTCATCGACCGCATCCGAATGGATATAGGCAATCTCCCGCTGCACAACAGGAATGCCGGATAGATAAAATGTTCCGTCGCCTTTCCTGTTTAACTGTTTAATCACCTTGTGACTGTTAGCGTAACTGATCATCTCAGTTACATCTTTGAGCTGGCCGGAATTAAATTCCCGCCAGTCAGTAAAGAAATGGTTCCTGTTTGTAAAGGCAATCACCCCTGATTTATATCTCACATTCCTGAGGCTCTCCCTGAATTCCATGAAGGAATTTGAGAGTCTCATCGCCTCGATATATTCAATAAACGTGAAGCAGTCAACAGACTCAAGATTGATGACAAAGACCTCAGGGGTTTTCACATCTCCAATTAATGTGGACTCCTTATACTCTGTTTTGAGGAAGTGTCCTGAAAGAAAAGCTATCCTTTCGCCGGGACTGGTTATTACCGCTGCTTCTTTCAGAAGAATGTCCAGGCCTTCATCAGTCCACCTTCCTAAATTAATATGTTCTTTCATGACCACGGTATTTTAACATTAATAAATTGTCATAATGGGCCCGGCGCATAATATTTTAGTCCCCGCTGTGTGGGATTGGGTGATCTTTTATCTGATACGGGCAATGGGTTATACTTATGTCAGGATGACATCAGCCATTTAGAACACTAAAACCAATTGTCAGTGGGGAGTAAATTTAAGAAGTCATCTCGATACCTTAAGCGCAGTCATAACAGAACATAACAGCTTTATTCACAATGTGGGAATGAAAAGCGGATCATGATATTTTTCAATATGATATCGAATTATGAATTATTAAATTTACTTACCACTGACATCAGCTGGACCCGACATGAATGACAATGAAAAGACAAAAGAACAGCTCATAAAAGAGCTGGAAGCGATGCGTCAGCTCGTTTCCGACATGGAAAAAGACCATTCACGGTCAGACGATCTGATCTTTCAATCGGTATACAGCTGGGAAGACACCTTCAATAACATCACCGATATGATCACGGTCCACGACAAAGACTATAATATCATTCATGCCAATAAAGCAGCTGAAAAGATACTCGGTCTCCCTTTTCTGAAATCAAAAACAGCGAAATGTTATGACCTGTATCACGGAGAAAGCACCCCTCCTAAAGGATGCCCGAGCTGCGAATGTCTGAAAACCGAGAAACCGGTCGCCTTTGAAAAGTTCGAACCTCATTTAAACAAGTTCCTTGAAATAAGGGCCATGCCCCAGTTTGACAGCAAAAATCAGCTCATCGGTGTGATCCATATAGTCAGGGACATCACTGAACGCAAGCAGATGGAAGAGGAGATAACATCTTTGAAAAAACATCTCCTCTCGGGTGAGCTCGAAAATGAAGGCGCGTTCTCATCCATCATAACACGAAGCAAAAAGATGCGTGCGATCTTCCAGTACATTGAGGCAGTGGCAAAATCACAGAAGCCGGTCTTTATTACAGGGGAAACAGGGGCAGGTAAAGAGCTTGTCGCAAGATCAGTCCATCTGGCAAGCGGGTTGAAAGGTGAATATATCGCAGTCAATGTGGCCGGACTGGATGACACAATGTTCTCTGATACATTGTTCGGTCATAAAAAGGGGGCGTTTACCGGCGCAGAAAAGGACAGGGAAGGCTTGATCGTACGCGCGTCCGGGGGCACTCTCCTGCTGGATGAGATAGGCGACCTGAGCAAATCATCACAGGTAAAGCTTCTGCGCCTGCTTGAGGAAAGGATCTACTATCCGCTCGGCTCTGACACTCCGGAAAAGAGCAACGCGCGGATTATCGCCTGTTCAAACCAGGACATTCAGGAGCAGATAGAAAAAGGGACGTTCCGCAATGATCTGTACTACCGTCTCTGCGCTCATCATATTCATATACCTCCTCTGCGCGAACGGCTTCAGGACATTCCCCTGCTGCTTGATCATTTCATTGAAGAATCGTCAAAGACCATGCAGAAGAAAACGCCTGTGCTTTCCCCTGAACTCGTCACACTTCTTTCCAACTATCATTTCCCCGGGAATGTGCGCGAGCTTCAGGCCATGGTCCATGATGCAGTGGCACAGCATATATCAGGCAAACTGTCCCTGGACAGCTTCAAGGGGTTCATAAAACAAAGACGCCCTATGCCCGAGACAGAGCCGCTGCCTATAGATGAAAACTCCTCTTCCCTGAAAAACATTTTCGGACATTTTCCGACCTTAAAGGAAATGGAAGACCATATCATTGCAGAGGCAATGAAGTGCTGTGATGACAATCAGGGGAGCGCGGCAACCCTGCTCGGTATCACACGTCAGGCATTAAACCAGCGGCTGAAGAAAAAGAGCAAGACTTCCTGATCCGTTTACATCGCGGCATCGCTTTAAAGAGGTACCGCTTATTATTATTGTCTTATCGGCGTGATGCCTGGCCGCCCCATCCTACAGCGATCCCGATAGCATCTTCCGGACATATATCCGGGCAGTTTCCGCAGTCGGTGCAATAGGTCGCCCGCTGAGGGATACACTTGCCGTCTGACATTTCAAAACACCTAGCCGGACAGGCGTTTATGCACTCCCCGCACCCCGTACACTTTTTCCAGTTCACTACAGCTATAAACATTTGTTCTTACCTCCGGAATTCATTTGCTCTTTCACCAGCACTAAATATTACTGTGACTCAAGAGGCCCTCTATGGCCTTATCTCAACAATCGTGCCATTTGGCACTAACTTGTCAATTTCCTCTATTTCTTCGTCTGTAACGGCAATACACCCATTTGTCCAGTCAATCCCTTTGTGATATTCACCAGCCCACGAGAAACCATTCTTAATCCCATGGATCATTATGTCTCCCCCCGGGGAAACACCAAGCTCCCTTGCCCGCTTTTTGTCTTTCTCGTTTGGATAGGATATACGAAGAGACAGGTGATAACGGCTGTCGCCGTTTCTTGCATCGATAATGTAGGTCCCCTCAGGGGTTTTGTTATCACCCTGCCTTTCTTTTGGACCAACCGGGTTTCCCCCCAAGGCTATGTTGTAGGTTCTGAGTACTTTGCCCTTTGAGAGGAGCGTCATTCGTCGTTCTTTCTTTTCTATCAGAATCCTGTCTGCCGGCCCCATCCGGACTGTTTCCATCTCTTTTCGCAGTGTAATAATCTCATTCTCTCTGCTCCTGGCCTCCTGTTCAAGCGCTTCAATCTTTTTTTGCAGCTTAGCGATCTCATTTCCCCTGTCTGTTAGCTCCTGCCGGAGAGTTTCAATCTGTGTTTGTTTCGCACCAATCGTCTTATCCTTGAAGATGACATTATTGATCTGGAATATCATCATCTCACTGTCCTTCCTGTACGCGCTCTCCGGGTAATCTTCTACGAGTTCCTGAAAACATTCCAGAGATTTCTGATAATCTTTCTGCTCATTCCCGGGATACGCATAGATAATACCCATCTCGAAAAGGCCCCTGTCTCCTGCTCTGGGATATTGTTCAATAATCTGCTGATATTTGCCCAGAGAGGCCTCGTAGCTTCCCTGGCTGAAAAGATTATTCGCTTCTTTGAAGATAGACCGGGCCTGATGTCCCTCATCAAAGTGAGCGCATCCGAATATCAGAATTGGTGATATTATGAAGCAGACAAGGAAAAAGAAAAGATGCTTACCTTTCCTGCTTTGTTTTATGACCATATACGCCTTCGTGTTCGTCAATAATATATTTGATCATCGCAGGACCATTACGCATCCTGCCTGAAGTTAGAAGAAAAAGGAAGTGTCAGGATTTTGGGACCCTGCTACTTCCTTATCCGGGGTACTAAAAGCAAAGTTAAACACTCCCCAAGAAATCATCCTACTTCTTCATTGATTTCTGGAACATCTCTTCAGCCTTCTTCGCCTTTTCATCTGCGATCCTCGCCATTTCCTCAGCCCTCTTCTCCCTCTCATCCGCGATCCGCTCCCTTTCCTCTGCCATCTTGAGTGCATTTTCAGCACGGGCTGCAGCAGCCTCTGCCTTTAACGTAGCCTCATCCGCTGCTGCCCTGGCAGCCTGCGCATCCTGTGCTGCCTGATCAGCTTTCGCACCGGTCAGCATCTGCTGCGACTGGACTTTCTCGAGGTCACCTTTTGTTGCACAACCCACGACTGCTACGGCAAGAACAAGCATCATTGAGATAACTAAAAGACTCTTCTTCATTTTCTCATCTCCTCCTTCTACAAAAGATTATCGCAGGATATTTCTCCCTGCGCTTAAACCAGGAATCCTGGCATTGTATGTTGCTTCTTTATACCATCACTTATTCGCACCTTTAATATCGATAGATAATGGACTTGATCCCCTCTTTTTGGAGGATCAGCCTGGATTCATCCAACGCCTTTTTTTTCGTGTCGAACCTTCCTATAAGGACACGGTGGAGCGGCTTTTTTCCGTTTTTAAGAATCGATGCCTCATATCCCTTCTGCTTCAGTTTCTCTGCAAGGGAAAGCGCGTTTTTTTCCTCGGCATATACCCCTATCTGGAGAGCATAGCCCCTCAGATTTATTGATTCAGCTGTCTTTGCAATTTCAGCAGCAAGAGGCGACTCCTTCACCGCTCCGGGTGCTGGGGGCTTTGCAGCTTCTCTTTCAATCAATATACCATCTATTTCCAAATCAATTTTCAGGCGTTTGATTGCATCTTTGGCCTCGCTTATATCATTGAAAGGGCCTGCGACAACATGGTAACTGGCGTTCTTTGATACCACCCTTGCCGGAATTTGAGGTCCCTGGTGGTTGATAATGGCGGCAAGCCTCACAGCTTCAATCCTGTCAGGCACATCAGCAGCTAAAACAGACCACGCATCTGCTCTCAGTTCCGGTATTTCCGGTCTGCCATATAATTCGCCCGGGTGTCTGACTTCTACAGGTTCTGCAACCCCTTTTCCGCTTCCCTGCCTGATCTCGAATATGGGGACAGGGATACCCCGGGCCTCAGCCAGTACTTTTTTGACCTTGTTCCAGTCAATCATGCGCCCCGATTCCTTTTCAATCTTTTTCAATTTTCGATACATCTTATCAAACTCATCATCGTCCACGTCTTCCAGAGACGCATGAACTTCCATGTAAACCAATCCGTTACGCTGACCTATGAGATATGGCTGATCAACGATGTTTACCGCGGTTTTAACCGGAGTGTTCTCATATAGTTTCTTCACGTCTTCCGGATAAAGTCTAATGCAGCCGTTGGTCGCCCTGAGACCAATGCTGGCCGGTTTATTAGTGCCATGGACCAGATAACTAGGCTTACTTAAATATAGCGCGTACTCTCCCAGGGGATTGAGGGGGCCTGGCAGAACCTCAGCAGGCAGAGGGTCCCCTTTTTTCCGATGGTCCTCGGCAATTGAGGCAGGCACGTGCCAGGTCGGACGTACTACCTTGCGCCATACATTCATTTGACCCGTAGGTGATGGGCGCTCTTCGGTACCGACACCGACCGGGTATGTCAACACCTTCAGAGACTCACTGTCTCCCTTAAATTGGAAAAGCCTCATTGCGGCCAGGTTGATAACGATGCCGCTTCTGGGAGCATCCGGCAGTATAAAACTCAGAGGCAGCATGATACGCTCTCCAGCCTCAGGCACCCATATATCCACGCCTGGATTAGCTGCAGTGACTCCATTGATTCCCAGGCTGAAGTGCCTTGCAATATCAGGCAGCGAGTCCCCTCTTTCAAGACCGATAAATGCAAGTTGGCCAATGACATCCTCTCCTTTTGCGACTGAAAACTCATTCCGTTCTATATATTCTTCCAGATGTCTTGGAATGGGCTGGTATTTTTCATGAACGCTTTTCGTTGAAGCACATCCATTCAGAGATAAGATTACTATATAAAGAACTATAAGACGCAGCATGCCGGATAAGAGTGACAGGTCAGTTATTCGGCGCATTGGGTTAATAAGGTCCTTCAAAATAACATTTACCAGTTATGTCAGAGGTCTTAAAATAATAATCATAATGTTCCCTCAGGGTACCTTCTTAAACATGAATAAAATATTAGCATATCAGCAGCAACTTTTATCTGATAATCCATTTTCCATTATACGCACCTTATCGTTTTTATATGCAAAAGTAGTGCCTCAAAGTATGAAACCAAAATAATCTCTTTAATAATAAGAAGATCTTACTCAAACAGCATGGTTTAATTTTCAGAAAAAGATCAGGAGATGTATGATTTTCATGACAACTTAGTATGGTTTTCCCAACACCCGCGCTCGTGTCAGTCTTGTTTCTTTCAACATTGCACAATGAAAGACTTAACTCCATCAGTTGCTATGATTTGTAATGGCGGGGATATAATTTTTGGGCACACTCAGGGCAGAGACCATGAGTAAACTCGACGTTATAATGTGTTGTAATATAATCAGCCACTTTATTCCAGTAGCCCTTATCATCACGTATCTTCTGGCATGAACTGCAAATCGGCAATAGTCCGCTCAATGTCTTTACTTCATCAAGAGCACCCCTTAGTTCAATAATAAGTTTCTCCCTCTCCTCCTCGGCCTTTTTCCTTTCGGTAATATCAGTTGCAACTTCAAGCCGGACAATGCGGCCGCCTTTCCATTCAATTGCCCTGTCAAGGATATCAAACCATCGGCCAGTGACAGTGTTCTGAAACTCCCAGTGGTATACCCCGGAGGGTTTTCCATCAGGTCCTATAAGGTTATCGTTAGTGCAAAAACCGCAGGGAGCAGTCTGGCCGGCCTGAATAGTCTGCCAGCATATTTTTCCTTTAACATTGCCGAACATCTCTCTTGTATATTCGTTTATATATAAGACTTCATATGTTTTTAAGTCTGCGACATAAACAATTACATTTATGCTGTCAAGGACTTTTGACAATAGATGTTCCATGTCAGAATTATACCATCATTTTAGTTGGTAATATAAACGCTTTTAAATCGTCCAGCAAAGCTGTAAATTACAATCCCTGATCTGATGTTCCTGATTGCTGCAATGCAGGTGGCATCATTCATCCAGATTTGTTGTCTGAAAAACATCAGCCATAAGGACTGCAATTTTTCTTTCACCAGCAATATTACTTGCATGCCGATAAATCGCGTAGTTATAAAGTGTTATGTCCTTCCCTCTTATTCACGTAAAGAATTATTGCGTCGAAGATTACAGAACGATTTTACCTTATCTCATTGATTTTTCATTGTAATCACATCATTGAAAGCATTGGCCCCTGACTTGCATTATACCCCACCAATTCTGACTCTCTAAAAAAAATATCATTAAAACACATCACAGCTGACAGCTTATCAGTGATGGCTTGCAGCTGAAACCTTTGAAAGGAGGAGTTTATGAAAGAATCAAAGCAGATTAAAAACAGCACCCTGAGCGTCATGAAGGCCGATGTCACCGCTACGGAGATTGATGCCTTCGTGTTCTACGCGCGCAATGACCTGAAACTCGGTTCCGGGTTCGGCAATGCGATCGCGCTAAGGGGTGGGCCCTCGATCCGTAAGGAACTCGAAAACCTTGGTCCATTGAAAGTCACGGAGGTAGTGGTAACGACAGCAGGCAATATGAAGGCAAAGCACATCATTCATGCATGCGGTCCGAAATTCCAGGAAGAGAATCTTGAACAGAAACTGAAGACCACTATAGTCAATGTCCTTAAGGCCGCGGAGGCAAACGGCATTGAAAGCATAGCGTTCCCCCCTATGGGCGCAGGGTTCTACGGTGTACCCATTGATGTCAGCGCAAAAATCACCATCGATACGATCGCTGAATACCTGAACAGAGGATCAGAGATCAAAGACGTCGTCATATGCGCAAACGACACAAGAGAATACAAGGCACTTGAGCCTAAACTTAAAGACGCCCTGAAAAAAGCAGCTTAACATCAGAAAGGAGATACTATGAGTAACTTATTACATTTTTCCGAACATACCTTACAGGAAGTTGCCCTTGTGTTGATGGCAACCGTTTATTTCCTCAGAATCAGATGGTTCATGAAATGGCCCCTTGGAAAAGAGCGCCAGCCTGCAACAGGCCTTGGAGACACCAATCCGAAAAAAGGGGAGCGATATTCCCTGGCGAATGTGGCCATGCCGTGGGCTATGGAGAGCACTCGCTTAAAACCCCTTATGTACATCCAGTTTGTTGTGTTTCATTTAGGTGTCGTTGCTGCGATCGCACTGTCTTTTATCATTCCGTACGGTCCGGGACTTCTGGAGTCCTCTGCGTTTGTCTCAGTCATTCAGGTCCTGACAGGGGCGGCATTTATTGTGGGAGTCATGCGTATAATCCGCAGGATATCAAACCCGTACATCCGCGCAATAAGTTCACCTGATGATCATTTCTCACTCATTCTTCTGACATCCTGGTTCGCATTTGCTTTTCTCGCGGCTCCGAATGATATTTCAGGTGGAGAGGGTATAATGCTCACCTATTTTTTTCTGACCGCTTTCTTCCTTATATATGTACCGTTCAGTAAGATATCACATTACCTGTATTACCCGTTTACCCGAACATATCTGGGAAGAACTTTCGGACGCAGGGGCGTGTTCCCTATCAGAAGAAAACCCGCATATCAAATGAGCAAATAAAACCATTTGTCATTCCGCACCTGTCTGCCGACAGGCAGGCTTGATGCGGAATCCAGCTATAGAAAAATAGATTCCTGCCTTCGCAGGAATGACAACAGCTAAACGAGGAGGATTACATGAGCAGCATAAAAAATGAAAGATCATACAAAGCTCAAAAATTATTAGACAGGATGGGCCAGAAACTCACCCGCCAGATGGTTGGTTCACTGACTGCATGTGTACATTGCGGGATGTGCACAGATTCATGCCACTATGTACTTGCCAACCCCGGCGACCCGACATTTGCCCCGGCTTACAAGGCCGACAGGATCAGGAAGCTCTTCAAGAACCATTACGACTGGACCGGAAAGGTATTTCCGAAGTGGGTGAAGGCCGGAAGCATATTCACTGATGAAGAACTGCATGAACTGAAGGACATCGTGTTTGGCAAATGCACAAACTGCCGTAGATGCACAATCAATTGCCCGATGGGCGTAGACCTTGCAACATTCAACCGCATGGCCAGGGGACTTCTCTGCTACGTCGGGATCATGCCCGAGGGCGTTGAGTACGTTGCCAAGGAACAGTGGGAGATCGGAAACCAGATGGGCGTCCTTAAGGAAGACTACATAGAGACGATCGAATGGCAGGAAGAGGAGCTCCAGTCAGAGATGGAAGACCCAACCGCAAAGATACCAATTGACAAGCCTGACTCAAACATCGTCTATGTCATCAATCCCCGTGAAATCAAGCACGACCCGAGGTCTGTGCTGGACGCTGCAAAGATCTTCTATGTTGCAGGCGAGGATTATACCATGCCGAGTGAAGGATGGGACATGACGAACTTCGGCCTGTTTAACGGAGATGACGAACTCGGCGGAGCAGTTGCGGGACGCGTATATGACAAGGTCGAAGAGCTCCGGGGGAAGAAGCTTGTCATATCCGAATGCGGCCATGGCTACCGCTCTACCCGGTGTGAAGGACCGAACTGGGCCAAAAAAGACATAGCGTTTGAGGCTGAAAGTTCTGTCATAACCATGCTGAGATATATAAAACAGGGGAAGATAAAAGTAGACAAGACAAAAAATCCCGGCAGCTATACCTTCCACGATTCCTGCAACAACGCAAGGAGCTGCGGACTGACTGAAGAACCACGCGAACTGCTCAGCCTTGTAGTGGAAGACTTCAGGGAGATGTACCCGAACCGGGCTGAAAACTACTGCTGCACAGGCGGCGGAGGCGCAATGTCCATGGCTGAATACAGGCCGAGCCGTCTTAAATCAGCTAAGATCAAGGCAGACCAGCTTGCTGCTACAGGGACAAAAACAGTGGTTACATCATGCCACAACTGTGTCGACGGACTCACAGACCTCATCGGACACTATAAACTCGGGATGGACGTAACTCAGCTTGTGAACCTCGTGGCAAATGCACTCGTTGTTGATGATATTGTTGAAGAGAATAAGAAAAAGTATGCTGAAAAAGAGGAAGTCGGGGCCCAGTAGATAATTACGAACCCGGATTGTCCGTCATTCCGGCAGTCCTTAAACCGGAATCCAGTCAGTATCTTCTGGATTACCGTTTTCTCGGGAATGACAAAGCGGCAATTCATAAACCTAAAATATAAAGGGGATACATATGGAAACAACAAATATCAAAGCAGAAGGCAAGGAAACATTTCACTGCGAAGACTTCCTGAATGATATCAACTTCTGGTCGATCGATATCGCTGAAATGCTCGCAAAGAACAACCACATCGCCGATGGCCTGACCGCGGACCAC
>QZIL01000031.1 GCA_003599025.1 Nitrospiraceae bacterium
CTGCTCGGGGCGAATACGATTGTTATAACAAGCAAGGACTCCATGTTTGATGAAACAGTTTTTCATGGCAAGGCTTACCATTGTCCTTTATCTCCTTAAGAAGGTATCCCCTGGTCTTCAATCCTTATCTGTTTCCCTCTTTCTGCTGAGGGAAATATTGCCAGTTTGGATCATAATGATTTTTTGCTAATTAATTTATTAGAATTTTAAAATGGACTTGTTTTATACTGATTGGACAAGATAAAACTCATTTATAATTACAATAAATTTTTTGAAAAGGCCGGGCAGCTTGTCTTATGGAAAAAAGGACTTACAGTCGAATTCCAGTTTCTATGGAAGTCAAATTCTGCTGTGGCAGCAGGGTCCATGACGGGACGGTGATGAACATCTCTGAAAAGGGCATGTTCATCAGCACCAGGGAGATGGCTTTCCCTCTGGAATCGCAGTGGGAAGTGAAGATGCCTTTTAACGGGGATATATTGAGTATCCCGGTCAGTCTCAGGCGAATGGTAATGTCACCTGATTCTCATGACGGGATTGGAGTGGAGTTTATCGGTCAGTCTGAGAAATATTATGAATTTGTAAGCAGTCTCCGGTCTGCAATATAAGTACGTTTTAATGTTTTCCTACCTTTACCAATTCAAATTCAATATCGTATAATATCACCTCAATTTTAACCTGTGATATTTTCTTCAGGATTTCAGGAGGAATAGGTCTTAGTGAACATTATTGTCTGTATAAAACAGGTGCCGGACACTGCGGAGATAAAGATCAATCCGGAGACAAACACCCTGATGAGGGAAGGCGTCCCGAGCATTATAAATCCCTTTGACCTGCATGCGATTGAAGCGGCTTTGCAGATCAGGGAGCAGCTTGGGGGCAGGGTAACTGTTCTGACAATGGGCCCGCCGCAGGCTGAAACGTCTCTGAGAGAAGCGATAGCCATGGGCGCGGATGAAGCAGTCCTGCTTTCTGACAGGGCCTTTGCAGGAGCCGACACGTGGGCCACATCTTATACACTTGCGCAGGCGATAAAAAAACTGGGAGCTGACATGGTATTCTGCGGCAAACAGGCTATAGACGGGGACACGGCACAGGTAGGCCCCGAGACCGCGGAATTTCTCGGCATGCCCCACATCTCTTACATCAGAAAGATTGAAGAGGTGAAGGACAATTATATAAGGGTAGAGCGCCTGATGGATGAAGGTTATGATATTGTTGAATCCTCTTTGCCTGTCCTGCTGACTGTTGTCAGAGAGTTGAATCAACCCCGGTTACCGTCCCTGAAAGGAAAGATGGCTGCCAAAAAGGCTGAGATAAAAAAGATGGGAATGGCCGATATCGGGGCTGATGAGGACAACCTTGGGCTGAGAGGTTCGCCGACACAGGTGAAAAACATCTTTGCCCCTGAAGTCAAGGCCGAGAGAAAGATGATTGAGGGCACACCTGAAGAGCAGGTGGACAGCCTGATCAGAGAGCTTAAGGAGATTAAAATCATATGAACATGATTAATAAAATAAACCATATACTGGATTCCCGGAGGGGATGCTGAATGCCTGTTGTAGTCAAACCTGAAAAGTGCACGGGATGTGAAACCTGCCTGGATTCATGCCCGTTTGATGCTATTGTGTTAAAGGAAGGAAAGGCTTATATAAATGAGTATTGCAATGCCTGCATGACCTGTTTGTCAGTTTGTCCTGAAGGAGCCATTGTAGAGACAGAACACAGAACACAGAACACAGAACACAGACAAAAACTTGAGGAATACAAGGATGTGATGGTATTTGCTGAGCAGAAAGACGGCAAGGTAGTCGCTGTTTCATATGAGCTGCTTGGCGCAGGCAGGAGGCTGGCCGATAAACTGGGCACGAAACTGCTGGCAGTACTATTGGGCGCCGGGGGGGCCGAGGCTCAGGAACTTGTAAGATGGGGGGCTGACAAGGTTATAGTATGCAGCGACCCGATACTTGAGAAGTTTAATGACGATACCTACAGTGAGATGCTCGCCAGGATCATTAACGGGCATAAGCCTTCCATTGTCCTTGCAGGCGCCACGCCTGCAGGTAGGTCATTCATCCCGAGGGTTGCCGCTAAACTCAGGACCGGCCTGACAGCTGACTGCACCTCACTTGAGATTGACAGTGAGACAAAACATCTGCTTCAGGTAAGACCGGCCTTTGGCGGAAATATCATGGCCACAATCCTTTGTCCCAATTACAGACCTCAGATGGCGACAGTCCGGCCGCGTGTGATGAAAAGGGGAGAGTATAAAGCTGACAGGACCGGTGAAGTTATTAATGTAGATCTTGATAATATTCAATCCAGGACAAAGGTCCTCGAATTTGTGAAAGAGGTATCTGAAGTAAGCGTAAACCTGCATGAGGCTGATTTTATCGTTGCCGGCGGAAGAGGCATTGGCGGGGAAAAGGGCTATAAAGTGCTTCAGGAACTCGCGGAAGCATTGGGAGGAGCTGTCGGCGCCTCACGGGCTGCGGTTGATGAAGGCTGGATACCATATAGCCACCAGGTGGGACAGACCGGCAAGACAGTCAATCCCAGGATTTATATAGCATGCGGAATATCTGGAGCAGTCCAGCATCTCGTAGGGATGCAGTCCTCAGATATCATAATTGCGATTAATAAGAATCCAGAAGCACCTATATTCAATGTAGCAACTTATGGCATAGTCGGGGATTTATTTGAGATCGTCCCATTGTTGACCCGCAAGATCAGGGAATTAAAAAACCTTTAACTCACTGCCAGCACATTCATCATTTCTTTTATATCCCGGTATAATCAGGGATACCCCTTTACGAGTGTCGAGAAACACTACACCAATCCAATCGCCTTTACACTTATCTGTAAATAAAACTTTCAATTCAATTTAATTTCAGGACGTTACAGGATGGCAAGATTATTGCATTTTTTTAGTAAATACACCTAAGGAGTTCGATATGATAAAGAATCCATCTGTTGTCTGTACTGAACTGGATGAGGGTGCAGTGCTTTTAAACCTGGACAGTCGATATTATTTTAATTTAAATGAGACAGGATTAAGAATATGGCAGATGCTGGATGAAACTAGCGACTCTCTGATAATTGCTCAAAAACTTTCAGAAGAATATGATGTTGCAGCGGAAAGATCTCGGACAAGCGTGATCAGGTTAATGCAGGTTCTGGAAAAAGAAGAATTAATTATATGAAAAAACCAGTATTGATTTTGTAAAGAAAGGATGAGTCTGTTGCCGTTAATTTATTTAGAGATGGGGGAATTACTATGAAAAAGAAGAAACCATTTGTAGAGCCTTTGCTTTATAAGCACAAGGAGAAACTGGATGAAATGACGAAGTTTAATGATCTGGGGTCGCACGGTACTGATACAAGTGCAAACGGTAGTAGCAGAGGGAGACGTAGTCGTTGTCCTCTCGGTTATAAATAACTTAGTCAGTATGCTAGTAGTTTTTCGTGAAGACTTATATTCCGGAATAAAAAAATCGGGCTTACCGTGCTGATGTGTCGTGTTTTTCTGAACAGGCTACCTGACATAATTTAATAGAGGGGGTATCATTGAAGCAGACTTCACATACGATTCAGGGGATGAACATAAATGTCAACTGCGATCAGCGGCTTTATCCGGTGATATCAAACTACCTTAGTTTCTTTTATCCAGGTGAACCACGGCCGGATATCAGGCCATTATCATTTGATATTTTTATTCGAAGAGATCCTCCTCATGTACCTCTTAATGCAGTCAAATCGCTCAAAGCCGGGGATATAACCAAATACAGAACTGAATCAGACAGTTATTATACTTTAAATAATGGTTCCATCATTCACTTTAATCCGGCCATTGGAAGGGCCGAAGGGATTATCAGGAAAGAATCTTTAAATGACCCAGAAGGTCTTTTTTCACTAATAGGCGCACCTATTTCAGAAAACCTTAAATATAACTCACTTTATTCCTTTCACTCAGCGGCCCTCCTCAATAATGGAGTCGGCTATCTGTTTTCAGGAGACAGCGGGAACGGAAAAACCAGCTCAACTCTCAGTCTGATCTCTGCAGGTTACAAATATGTTTCTGATGATGTGGTATTGCTTGAAGAGGTAAATGGAGTGATCATTGCTAATTCATTGGCAAAGACTTTAAACATAGACAGGGACATGGCCGGGCGTTTCCCTCACTTATTGAAAGATGAGACGTATCCAGCTGAAGCGGGGACCAAGATGTCGTTTGACATAACGAAGAGTTTCCCTGATTCATTTATCCCTTATCTCAGGCCTGACGTGATTATTTTTGTTAAGAAAGATCTTAATGGTATCAGCCGGGCACTGCCGCTTAGCCAGACAGAAGTATTCAAAAGATTACTTAAGCAGACCGTATTGGCAACGAACAAAGTGGTATCACAAAACCAGCTTAAGGCCTATGGGATGCTGGTCAGGCAGGTCCGGGGCTTTGAGCTCTTAAATGGAAGAGACATATATGAACACCCTGAAACTCTTGTACATATCATGAACAGGATGGGTTGTCATAATGCAGATCATTAAGAGAATACAATCAGGTTTTGACTTCCCCGAAGACGTTTTGCTGTTTCTTCGGATATTTATGCTTGCATCTGTTCTGCCTCTTCTCGTAAAGTTTTTATCTATTCCAAAATTAATGAATATCATCACTCCTCGGACTCCTGTGCCAGGAGTAAAATGTGATGACATTACCAGAAAGAAAATCGAGAAATATACTGATTATATTCTGGGCGCAAACTGCTGGATATATAACAGTACCTGCCTGAAACGATCATTGATTATGTATAGTTTTTTACGGAAGTACGGGATGAATGTCAGAGTATGTTTTGGTGTGAAATATAAAAAAGAGATGTCCGTTGGACTGGAAGGGAATCAATTGGATGGACATGCCTGGCTCCTGTACAACGGTGATATTTATTTAGAAAAAAATATTCAGGTAACAAAGACTTACATAATGACCTATTGTTATCCTGAAATCAGCGATGATGTCAGGGGAAAAGGGTTTATACCTGCTATTGAGGGATTCAAATGAAACTGAAGAATGAAAGAAAACTTTTGATATCATGTGCCCGCAATTGTATCTGCGGCGATAAACCGGCTGGGATAACTTCTCTTCTTTCTCCGCAGATAAAATGGGATGATTTTTTAGATGCTGCTGTTTCCAGTGGTATGGCCCCTTTGGTATATAAAAGTCTGAAAGACATCCCTGATAAGACCTCCGTTCCTCTGGAAATTATGGGCAGTCTCGCAGACATCTATCATGGAAGTGTAGCAAGAAATATGTATATGCGTTCCGAGCTGGAGCGAATTCTCACGGTCTTTAATGAAAAAGGTATTGAAGTCATGCTGCTGAAGGGTGCTGCACTGTCAGGTACTGTGTACCGGGACATCGGCCTGAGGCTTATGGGTGACATTGATATACTTGTCAGGCCAGGGTGTCTTGACCGGGCAAAGACACTTATGTCTGAACTCTCCTATGCTGCTGAAGGCGGGGCCGGGACAGAGGAATGGTACAGGAAAAACCATTTTCATCTTCCGCCTTTCAAACATGAGTCAATGCCGATAATAGTAGAGGTCCACTGGGATATTGCCGGGGACTCTCTCGGCAACAATGTGAACAGATGGTGGGAAAGAGCGCGTAAAATAAAAGTGGGGGAGGCTACGGCACTTGTCCCTTCTCCTGAGGACATGGTGCTTCATCTTTGCATAAGTCTCTATTATGGTAACTATGACAAGGCGGCCTTAAGAGGACTTGGTGATATATATCATACAATATGTTATTTTACAGGGCAGACAGACTGGAAACTGTTGCGGGATGAAATTGCAGAGAGCGGAATTGCAGGGCCTGTTTATTCTCTTCTGTCCCTGGTCATTAAATATTTCAACATTGAAAATGAGACGCTGTCATGGCTTGTACATGAACATACAGACCACAAATTAACCGTCATCATGGAAAATATGATAATGGATCCGGAGGATGCTTCTTATAGCGTTTTTATGAGGTCACTGGCTGCTGATACAAAGCGGGGAAAAATGAGAATAATCATCAATGATGTTTTTCCTCCCAGGGAAAAGATGTTAAAGCGATATGCGATACAGCCTGGTTCTCCCAGGGTGTATCTTTGTTATGCCTTTCGTCCTATTGAAATGGCTTTAAAATACGGGGGGTCATTTGTGAGAATGCTCTGTTTCAGAGGTGCCGGGTAGGGGGGGGAATTGTCATATATTGTCGAAACAGTCAATCTTTCCAAAAAATTCCCGGTGCTCAAGGGATACAGGGACATCATCTTTCACCCTTTCAGGAAGAAGGAGATCACTGCCCTCCATGATATTAATATTCAGGTAAAAGAAGGCGATATATTCGGCCTGCTCGGTCCAAACGGTGCAGGCAAGACCACATTGATAAAAATCCTCTGCACACTTGTCCTGCCCAGCGCTGGAAGCGCTTATGTAAAAGGGTTTAATGTGACGCTTGATGATAAGAGCATAAGAAGGGTGATCGGATATGTAATAAGTGAAGAGAGGAGTTTCTACTGGAGGTTGTCAGGCAGACAGAACCTGAAATTCTTTGCAAAACTTAACAATATCCCCGGCGGGGAATCAGACCGGAGGATTGAGAGGCTGCTCGACTTTCTGGACCTGTCCAAAGATGGGCACAGAATGTTTAAAGACTATTCTACTGGTATGCGTCAAAAACTGGCCATAGCAAGGGGGCTCTTAACTGATCCTGCCATTTTGTTTATGGATGAACCTTCAAGCGGGCTGGACCCTGTCTCTGCTCATAATTTAAAACAGCTGGTTAAAGAAAAACTGGCTGGAGAAAAAAAGAAAACTGTCATTTTCGCAACCCATAATCTGGGGGACGCAGAGGAACTGTGCAGCAGTATCGCTATAATCAGGAGTGGAGAGGTCGGGTTCGCCGGGAAGATAGAAGATGTTAAACTCCAGTTCAGGGAAACGAAAAAATACATGATGAAATTAAGGAGCCCGGAAACAGGGCCTGCGGGAAAGATCCGTAATATGCCTCAGGTCAAAAGGATCATGCCCTTATCAAACGGCTCATCAGGGTTGACAGAAATTGAGATCGAAACCGGTCAGGAAGACAGCAGGATTCAGGGCTTTGTCAGGGAGATAGTTGACATGGGCGGTGAAATATTTTCTGTTTATGAGATTGAACCTACGCTCGAAGACCTGTTTTCAAAGATAGTGAGCACCAAATGAGACCCGTGTCCCTGATATTTGAAAAGCCGCTTGCCTTTGTCTGGAGAGACATTATCGAAGATACGAGCTACAAGCTCTCCTTTTTCATGCAGTTTGTGAGCATCTTTATTTCAACCGCGATGTTTTATTTTTTCTCAAGGCTTCTCGGTGATACGGGGGTGTCCTATCTTAAACCATACGGCGGAGATTATTTCTCGTTTGTACTTATAGGCATTGCGTTTTACAGCTATCTCGGGGTGTCCATGAAAAGCCTTTCAGAGACTATCCGGGAGGGACAAATGCTCGGGACACTGGAAGCGCTGCTGGTAACCCAGACCGAGATACCGACTATAATTGTTTCATCATCCCTGTACAGTTTTATCTGGGCATCATTTAAAGTTGCAGTCTACCTGCTATTGGGAATTTATGCGTTTGGTGTTGATATCGGCAATGCCAATCTTGTCGGAGCAGCCGTTGTTCTGATGCTTACTATTATATCTTTCGGCAGTCTTGGAATAGTATCAGCGAGCTTTGTTATGGTGCTGAAGAGAGGCGACCCGGTCAGCTGGATATTTTCGAGTGTGTCAGGTCTGCTGGGCGGGCTGTACTATCCTGTTTCGGTCCTCCCGGACTGGCTGCAGAGCCTTTCATATCTGCTCCCTGTCACCTATGCGCTGGAAGGCATGAGAATGGCAGTGCTGAAAGGACATTCCGTCAGCGAACTTCTGCCAAACATACTGGCATTAACTGTCTTCTCGCTAATTCTGCTTCCGCTTAGCATCCTTATATTCAGATATGCCGTCAGGAAAGCCAAGAAAGACGGATCACTGACGCAGTATTAATCTTCATTTAAGTCCGATCACCGGCTGCCTGCCATATTTTCTTGAACAGATTTACATGCCCGAACACTGTAATTCCAAGCGTACAAAAGAATCTCCCGTTTTCATGCTATTAGGGAATCATTAACAGAGTATATTCCGATATGCCGGAATTCAGGATGACATTTATAGTTACCTGATTGCCTGATTGAAGTTTTTCATCGCCTGATATAGAATTCAACATGCGTTAATAATAGGGGAACTGCTGTATTATACTTAACTGAAGTACGGGGATGAAATAAGGAAGGTGGGACATGAAAAAATATTCGCAGGAAGAAATCGAAGGGCTTATTACATGCAAGAAGCGGATTACTGATCCGCCTCGCAAAGAGATGAAGGCTGATCGGGGGAGCCTGAGAAACGACATTCAACTGGAATCGCTTGACGGCAAAATGGGTTTTGCTGTTTTTATGAGAATAAACGAACGGTTCCCGGAGAACTTCTCGATCGGCCTTAATTTTATTCCAAGGGATGAGCCGGGAAGCTTTTGTTTGGTGCGGTATAACGGGCCTCATGGCGAGTATGTTAACGCACCAATCGAAGAGGGCCAACCGCATTTCGGCTATCATATTCATAGTGCAAAGGCCGAACTGATTGAGGCTGGACTGCTTCCGGAAAAATATGCAGAAATTACAGAAAGGTACGCTTCTTATAAAGAGGCATAGTTTCAATTCCTGAAAATTATTAATATACAGGACGCAGAACAATATTTTGATAATCTCGGACAGAACTCACTATTTGAGAGAGGTGATATACAATGAATTACCTTGATCTGCTTAGGGCGCAATTCAACAACAGAGTTGACTTTCGTGAAAAACGGCCGGGTGTTTTGCAGCTTGTCCTTCCCCTCTATCATGAAGACGGAGATATGATAGATATCTTTATCGAGACCTTGAACGGGAATGGAGTTGTACGGGTCAGTGATTACGGGATGACGCTTATGCGCCTTTCCTATTCCTTTGACATAGACACCCCAAACAAGGAGCGTATTTTCTCCAGAATAATCTCGGAGAGCCAAGTGAATGAAGATAACGGGAAGCTCTATCTGGACACTAAACCTGAATCGCTGTATCCTGCCATTCTTCAATTTGCCCAAACGGTAGCCAAAGTGTCGAACATGAGACTATATAAGCGCGAGGTCGTTCAGAGCCTTTTTTATGAAATCCTTGCGGAAGTGATAGAGGAAAACCTTAAAATGTACAATCCCCAGCCAAATGTTTTCCCCTTGAGTGAAAGGGATGATCTGGAAGTGGATTATCAGTTCGATATCAAACCATATCCTGTTTATCTTTTCGGAGTAAAAGATTCTGCCAAGGCACGCCTTGCCACAATCTGCTGCCTGGAGTTTCAGAGGGCGAAGCTGAAGTTCAAAGGGTTTGTCGTTCATGAGGACTTCGACAACCTGAGCAAGAAAGACCGCAACAGGATCACCAGCGCAACGGACAAGCAGTTTATATCTCTGGATGATTTCAGGAGTAATGCGAAGCAGGTTTTTGAGAGAGAGGTTGCGTGATGTTTGAAGATTCACCGCACGATTGCGCGTTAACTTCCTGATATAATTCCCGCGTTGAAGTTTTTTATCTTCTAATATAGAATTCAGCATGCGTTAAAAAAAGGGGATATCAGGTTGCAATCATTTTACAGCTATTGGGGGAAGGCGCAGAAAGATGGAGCGGGGTATCATCTGTTGCCGTATCATTGTTTGGATGTGGCGGCGGTGGCGGCAGCATGGTGGGAATCGAGTCCAACGATTCGCAGGGCTTTTTTAAACAATAATGATTTAACATCCGATTCTGCACGAGCGTGGATGCTTTTCTTTATCTCTCTCCACGACTACGGCAAGGTCGACATACGGTTTCAGTATCGGGTTAAAGAGGCCTGGCAGTCGTTATATCCTGATGCCGGAGTGTATAGCTCGCTTCCATCATTTACTGAATGCAAAGATTACTTTCACGGCAGCGGAGGGCTTTTCTGGTTTAGGGAGGATAATCTGGTAATGCTTGGTTTACCGTCTGATGATTCAGATAGTTCTCTGAGTTTTCTGGACTTCCCGAATGAGAGCGGCTCAGAAAAATGGCAATCATGGAAGACATGGATTGAAGCAGTAACAGGACATCATGGTCACATTAGACGTTCTGAGTATACGGCTGACGCTTCGCTGCCGGTTGTATGTGATCCGCGTCTTGCAAATGTAGACAGGCAGGCAAGACAAGACTGGCTCCATGTACTCGAAAGAGCCTTCTTGTCACCCGCTGGGCTTTCTTTGAACGACAGACCGCCGGAATGTTCTCCGCTTTTGGCAGGCTTTTGCTCGGTAGCAGACTGGCTGGGGTCACGCTGCGAGCAGGATAGTTTTACATATTGTCAGGAATCAATGGACATAAACACCTATTTTGAGAATAGAAGAGTCAATGCCCGTCGTGTTCTCGAATTATCCGGCATTGTGGGGAAGTCACGTTCATATGTCGGAGTCAGTGCACTCCTGAAATCCTGGCAGCAACCGCATTCGATGCAAACATTGATTGACGATTTGCCTTTAAAAGCTGCTTTGACAATAATCGAGGCCCCGACGGGAAGCGGTAAAACTGAAGCAGCTATAGCTTATGCATGGCGGCTGATAGCGGCAGGAATGGCAGATTCCATTGTCTTTGCCCTTCCCACACAAGCAACAGCTAATGCTATGCTTGGTCGACTGGAACGGGCAGCCTCACTTCTTTTTGAAGATCATCCGAATATCCTTCTTGCTCATGGCTCTGCGCGGTTCAATGATAGATTTATCGCGCTGAAATACTCGGCATTAAAGGTACATGATGAGGAAGACGGCTGGGTGCAGTGCAGCGAGTGGCTTGCACAGAGTCGTAAAAGGATATTTCTTGGTCAGATCGGCGTTTGCACGGTCGATCAAGTGCTTATCTCTGTACTGCCGGTGAAGCACAGGTTTGTCAGGGGCTTTGGAATAGGACGCAGCGTATTGATTGTGGATGAAGTCCACGCCTACGACTCTTATATGTATGGCCTTCTTGAAGAGGTGCTGAGGCAGCAAAAGCTTGCCGGAGGTTCTGCGGTTCTTCTTTCGGCAACGCTACCTGAATGCCAAAGGCAAAACCTTTGTGATGCATGGGGAACTGCATTGGTACATCAGGGCGATAAAGCGTCTTACCCTCTTATAACATGGATTTCAGAGTATGAAGTAACCCCTTTCAAACTTGCCGATGATCAGCAACCAAAGAACTGGGCTATCCATCTTGAGCCTATAACCATGCCTGACATGCTGCCGGACGATAGACTTATAAAAAGAATCATTGCTGCAGCACAAACAGGAGCACAGGTTGCAATAGTCTGCAATCTGGTGAATGATGCGCAAAGGTTGGCTAAGAAGTTACGAGCTGAATGTTTCAGCATTCCCGTAGATTTGTTCCATGCCCGTTATTGTTTCATCCATCGAAAGGAAAAGGAGCTGTCAGCCATCAATCATTTTGGGCCTGACGGTGATCGGAAGAAAGGGCGGATTCTTGTGGCGACTCAGGTTATAGAGCAGTCCCTCGATCTTGATTTTGACTGGATCATAACCCAGCTTTGTCCCGTAGACCTTCTGTTTCAACGCATGGGAAGACTGCACCGTCATAAGAGAGATGTCCGTCCGAACGGATTTGAGCATCCCTTATGCACTGTTCTTTTGCCGGATGGCATCAACTATGGTGATCATGGATATATTTACGCCAATATACGCGCTTTATGGCGCACTCAAATGATGTTGCTTACAGCTTCTGAAAGCAAAGCAGTCTTTCCTGAAGCTTACCGTACATGGATCGAGGCTGTTTATAAGGACGAACCGTGGGAGGACGAGCCGGATCAGATCAATGAGAAGTATGAGAAGTTCATGACGGACTTCTCTGTCAGCAGATACAAGGCGTTGCAAATGATTCATACTGCGGCCAATCCAATGTCTGATACAGATGAGATTGTTACGGCAGTCACGCGTGACGGCGATATGAATGTAACGGTGTTGCCGGTTTGCGCCGTTCCTGAAGGAACGATGTTGATGGACGGAACCATTATGGAGGTCGTTGATGAATATAAGCGGCTTGAGGTTCTGGCGTTAAACAGCATTGGCGTGCCCAAGTCATGGGGATATTATCTCGGCGATAAAGATGAAGAAGGGAGGCTCAGGCTTGAGATGAAAAGAGGGAGAGATGCTTTTACAGCCGTGTCAAAGGGAAAGACTTTTCACTATCACAAAGACATAGGAATGGAGATGAAGAAATGAACTTGTTAAAAGACGACTGGATACCGGTCCGCCCGCTTCAGTTCGGAAGCTCGGAAAAGATATCATTGCAGCGGTTGCTCTGCGGTGAAGAGAAATGGGAAGTCTGTCTGCCGAGGGACGACATGGAGCTTGCAGAAATTCAATTACTGATATGCCTTGCACAGACGCTTTTCATGCCTCAGACGGTTTCAGAGCTGAAACAACGCATAGCAAAGCCGCTTGATGAGAAAGATTTTGAAGAGGGAATAAAGCCGCCCTATAGTGACTGGTTTCAGCTTGACCATCCTGATTGGCCGTTTATGCAGAAGAAAGGCGCGAAGAGCCTTACGCAAATGGACAAACTTATGACAGGGGTCGATAGTGCGACCAATTGCTGTTTCGTAAATGAGCCCGGCTTAGCAACACAGCTTTGCGGAGGATGCACGGCTATCGCTCTATTTAATCTGGCATCTTGTTCGCCCAGTTTTGGCGGCGGATTTAAGCCCGGCCTTAGAGGCCCGGCAACGCCGATAACAACGCTGGTACAAGGTCGGCATTTACGCGAAACTGTCTGGTTAAATGTGCTCTATGAATTAGAAGTGGAACGAATCATGCCGTGGTATCGTGAAGCAAAATACCAGAAACCAACGTGGGTCGAGCCAATTATGGCTGATGATAATATGGCAGCCCAACAAATTGGACTTATGCGCGGCTTGCTGTGGCAACCGGCATTTGTCGAGCTTATACCGCCGAGTGGAAAAGGCACCTGTTCATGTTGCGGATATCTGAGCAATCAAGTCTACATTGATTTCAATAAAGATAAGTTCAAATATACGGTTGAGGGCAAGTGGCCGCATCCACATTCACCACTGATATTGATCCAAAAGAAGGGGGAGCTTAAAGAAGAGCATGCATCCTTTAAAACTTCGACAGCCCCATCATGGACACAGCTTTCTCGCTTTGTGGTTCAGCAGCAAATTGACACCGACAACAAGGAAGGACAACAACCGGCTGCTGTTGTATTACAAGTACAGCTACTTTATGGTCAAGAGGCTCAAAAACTTCATTTGCTGGTCGGTGGATACCTGAATCGGGCAGGCCAAGCTTCTGTTCTTGGCAGACGGCATGATGTCTTTACATTAAATCATGGGTGGGACAAACATACCAAGGTAGTGCGGGAGATTGTGAACACGGGACTCGGTTACAAGGACGCGTTATCCAAATCACTTTGGGTATTTGTAAACGGACTGAAGGAGTCAAAAGGTAATGATGGCAGTAAAATCAAAGGGCTTGGGGAAAAGTTAAAACTTCATGAAGTTGCTACGCGTCATTTCTTTCGCAGATCGGAACCTGTAGTGCAAGACACCTTAGCCCGAATAGACTTCGCTGCCCCTGCACCAACTCTGACAAAAATGCGGAGTTACTTGAAGCACACAGTAATGGAGCTTTTTGACGAGTCTGTCCGTCCCTATCTGCAAGACCCTGAATTGATCAAGACAATGGCCATCGCCAGGAGAACACTTTATAAACAGTTAAGCAATCTCGAACCACCACAGAATAAAGGAGGGAACAATGGAGCAACGACTACCTGATTTTATGTCGCTCTATAAGGCATGGGATCAATTGCAGCCGGGACCGAAAGCCGAACTGAAACGTGCTGCCGTACCGGAGGACATGATCGAAACCCCGGCATTCTATCGGCTGTTTAGCGGGAAGGCAGGAACTGAATGGGAAAAACAAGCTTTCCAGCGAATGATATATTGCCTGCCTTGCATCACACACACGGAAGGCAACGTCAAACTTGGAGCTGCGCTGGCGAGGGGTGGTAAAAGCGGTAAATCAGTGAGCGAGAAAAGACTTTTTCAGGTAATACGATCAAGCCAGCCCAATGATATGATCCAGTTGCGCAGGATACTGAAGATGGTTGAGCCTGTAGCAAACTGGCCAATGGCAGCGAAACAGCTTTGGTATTGGAATGATAGAAGTAAACGTGATCTGCTGGAAGATTTCTTTTTAAATAAAACAAACGATTAAAACAATACAGGAGGAAAATGCAATGGATAAAAACTTTATCAACTTTCATATCTTAATCTCTCACAGCCCATCATGCCTCAACCGTGATGATATGAACATGCAGAAATCCGCTATATTCGGCGGCAAAAGGAGGGTGAGGATTTCGAGTCAGAGTCTGAAGCGCACTATAAGAAAAAGTTCCTATTTCAAAAAGGAAATCGGACAACCGTCTTCCAGAACGAGGGAACTAAACAGTCTATTAGTATTGCTTTCAGATAGGTTGAGCAAGCAAGTTCCTAAAGAGATAATCGAGAAGGCGATTTCATTCTATGCTGACAAACGAGACATAAACATTGAAGAAAGTCAGGCTGATGCTGTTGCACCATGGTGTTTTGAAGAGATAGAGTGGCTTTGTAATCAAATTCGGAATAATGAAAGAATCAAGGAACAATGTGATACATTTCTTGATATAAAGGGAAACAGTGAAAATGACAAGAAGAGAAAAAGGTCTATTATAAATGCCGTATATAAAGAACTCGAAAAAAACGAACAATTACAAGGTTTGTATATTGCCTTAGCAAACAATGTAGATATTGCTTTACACGGGAGAATGGCTGCATCCGGTCTTATGAAGCCAATTGACGGCGCTCTTGCCGTTGCTCATGCTATTACGACTCACACTGTTGACGCCGATATTGACTGGTTCACCGCCGTCGATGACTTGCAGGAATTAGGCTCCGGACATCTCGACACACAGGAATTTTCGAGCGGAGTCTTTTATCGCTACGCAAGTCTCAATATTGCGCAGTTGCAGGAAAATCTTGGCAATGTTCCTCGTGAAAAAGTTTTAGAGATAGCCACGCATGTTCTTCACATGCTGGCTACGGAAGTGCCGTCAGCCAAACAGCGTAGCTTCGCCGCTCACAACCTTGCTGACCTTGCAATGGTTTCATTCTCAGATATTCCGGTGTCGCTGGCAAATGCATTTGAGACTCCGGTCAAAGCGTCAGGTGAAGGATTCCTCAAGCCTTCCATTGAAGCATTTCATAAGTATTGGGAGAATATCCACAACGGATATGGGTTAAAAGAAAATTGCTCTGAATTCATTCTTGGCACATTCACTTCTCCTGTCGGAATAAATAAAGCGGCTAATCTTGAGGCCTTGAAAACCTGGATAGAAAATAACGGACAGGAGCAGAAATCATGAAGGACTTCCTCATCATAAAGCTGCATGGCCCCATGCAAGCATGGGGTGAGCATACCTTTGAAGGATTGCGACCGTCTGCGAACTTCCCGACTCGAAGTGGAATATTGGGATTGCTCGGCGCATGTCTCGGCATCAGGCGTAATGAGCCTGAACGCCTTCAACAATTGGCCGACAGCGTTGGAATAGCAGTAAGAGTTGACGAGAGAGATTTTCGCGTAGTGAAGATCACTGATTACCATACGGTTAGAGATGCACGGGCTGATTACATCGGGAAAGGAAAGCATGAAACAATACTGACATGGCGGGAATACCTTCTCGATGCTCACTTTAGCATTGCAGTATGGAATCATCCTGGAGCAGCAATAACGCTTGATGCCCTTGAAGCAGCGGTAAAGAGGCCATGCTTTACTCCGTATCTTGGGCGGCGCAGTTGTCCGCTTACACGGCCACTGTTTGAAAGCCGTTTAAAAGCTGTCGATTCTCAAGAGGCATTAAAAAACATTGCTCCTCATAGAGGAACGATTTACAGCGAAGAAGGGGACGAGACAGTGCGCCGGTTCCGTATGCGCGATGTCCCCCTTGTCCGGCAGCCGCGCCAGTTTGCAGCGCGAAACCTCTATGTATATGGAGGTGACCATGTACCTGAGTAAAATCCTTCATGCAGGAGCCGTGTGCCGCAATCCCTACGAGATTCACAGGACATTGTGGCAACTGTTTCCCAAAGATGCACAGGCTAAGCGTGATTTCCTTTTCCATGTTGAAAAATCTGAAAGAACCGGGGCATTGATATGGATGCAGTCTGAGAGAAAACCGGAAGCGTCTCATAACGGAGCAAACATACTTGGCTGCAGGGAATATCAATTGACGCTGCAAAAAGATCAGCGGTTACGCTTTTTGCTTGTAGCCAATCCGGTCAAGACAATCAATGATGAAAATGGCCGGACTACCGACAAGGGAGATTTAAAAAAATGCCGGGTTCCGCTTATACGTGATGACGAGCAGCGGGATTGGCTCAGTCGCAAACTTGAACCGGGTGCTGACCCAGAGGAACTCTTTATTGATCCACGTCATCCACTTTATTTCAGAAAATCTGGAATGGCCGGTAAAATTAAACCAGTCGTTTTTCAAGGTATCCTGAAAGTGGTTGAACCAGAGGCTTTTGTTCAAATAATACACCGCGGCATCGGCCCTGCCAAAGCCTTCGGCTGCGGCCTTATGCTGGTGAGGCAGGTATGAAGAAATATAAAAAGAAAGGGGACAACATGGAAACACATTTAGCTGTTTTTAAAGGCAAGAAAATCAGAAGGACGTTGTATAACAACGAATGGTGGTTTGTAATTAATGATGTTATTGAATCATTGACTGATTCAAATGATCCGGCGCAATACTTTAAGCGATTAAAAGAGAGGGATGTTGAACTGGCAAAACTTACTGATAAAGGGGGGGTACAATTTGTACCACCCCTTATGCTTGAAGTGGAAACAACGGGCGGAAAACAAAAGATGTATTGCTGGAATACTGAAGGTATATTCCGACTTATTCAATCCATCCCCTCCCCCAAGGCAGAACCTTTCAAACGCTGGCTTGCAAAAGTCGGCTATGAGCGGGTTCAGGAGATCGAAGACCCCGAACTGGGCACAAAGAGAACAAGGGCATTGTACAAGGCAAAGGGCTATTCCGACGACTGGATAGAAAAGCGCATGCGAGGTATTGCCATTCGGGAAGAACTGACAGATGAATGGAAGAAGAGAGAAGTAAAAGAGAAAAGGGAATACGAGATACTTACTGCCGAGATTGCTAAGGCCGCATTTGGAATTACACCCGACAGGCATAAGAAGCTAAAGAGATTGAAGCGCGAGAACCTCAGAGATCACATGACCGACCTTGAACTTATCTTCTCAATGCTCGGCGAGGCAGCCACAACTGAGATAACAAGGGTGGATGATGCAAAGGGATTTGATGAAAACAAACACTCTGCCCGGAAAGGCGGTGAGGTTGCGGGCAAGGCGCGGGAAGACCTTGAAAAGAAAACAGGTAAACGCGTTGTCTCACGTGATAATTATCTGACAGAACCTGAGAGCCGAAAAAGGCTGGAAAGAAAAATGAAATGACAGAGCCGGTCCTTCCACCATTAAAGCCTATCCCGATCAAAGACCGGGTATCGATCATCTTTCTCGAAAAGGGACAGCTTGACGTGCTTGACGGCGCGTTTGTGGTGATTGATAAAAACGGAGTGCGCACACACATTCCGGTCGGAGGCGTTGCATGTCTGATGCTCGAACCAGGCACGAGGGTTTCTCACGCGGCTGTAACATTGGCCTCTCGTGTCGGCTGTCTGCTTGTATGGATCGGAGAAGCCGGTGTAAGACTGTATGCATCGGGGCAGCCCGGCGGAGCGCGTGCAGACCGTCTTCTGTATCAGGCGAGGCTTGCGCTTGATGACGATGCGCGGTTAAAGGTTGTCCGTAAAATGTACGCCATGCGCTTCAAAGAGGCACCCCCTGAACGCCGGAGCGTTGAACAGCTTCGAGGGATTGAAGGTGTGCGGGTTCGCAAGATGTATGAACTGCTTGCAAAGCAGTATGGCGTTGAATGGAAGACGCGCAACTATGACCATACCGAATGGAAAAGCGGCGATGTCCCCAACCGGTGTCTGAGCTCGGCTACGGCGTGTCTTTACGGAATTTGCGAAGCTGCTATTCTTGCGGCTGGTTATGCCCCTGCAATCGGGTTTGTTCATACCGGCAAGCCTCAGTCATTTGTTTATGATATAGCGGACATTTTTAAGTTCGATACGGTT
>QZIL01000008.1 GCA_003599025.1 Nitrospiraceae bacterium
AGTATCGAAAGAATCGTCTATGCAGTGCTAAGTCACCTAAACGAACAATGGGGTAAGAAGCCCTTAAAGGAATTTACACAAAATGATTGACATTACCTGCGGTATTTATTTCCTTGACGTTTCATGCCAGCTTGGATTATATTACCGGAGATTCAGTAGAGGGCTTTTCATTATTAGGCTTACTGCCTTAACCAAATCATTACAGAACAGGCACATATGTGCCCAATAAAAAAGGGGAGGATACCATGAAGAAAATCATCTTGGCATTGTTAGCAGGAAGCATGATTTTAGGTCTCACCGGTTGTACTATGCGTCTTACTGATTTTACGGTACTTTCAACAAAGAACATTGATCTTGCACGGGTAGGCAGTTTAGAACGGGGCAAATCCAGGGTTGAAGGAGACAATATATCATTCATCATAATTTTCATACCAACATCCTTATGCCAGACAGCTTTTGCAGATAATTGTTTAAAGGAAGCAATCGATAAAGCAATTGAAAGCGTACCAGGGGCAGTGGCGCTGGTAGATGGTGTTGTTTATCATAAGGGGTGGTGGTTTATATTTGGGCAGAGCGGTTTTGTTGTTCAGGGCACACCTCTTATTGATCCAACGCTTGCTTCTTCCCAACTCAAAAGCAATTACATCGTGAGCAATTTAAATGACAACGGGGAGATTGTCTCAACCCAATATGTAAGCAAAGAAGAATATATAAAACTAAAGGATGAAATTATCAAATCAGAATAGATTGTCCATTCGGGGGCGGGACCAAAAAGATTTTTCTATATGAAATTTTAAAAGGAGAATGATATGAAAAAATCCATATTGACATTATTAGCAGTATTCTTTATTGCGGGCCTTGCAAGCTGTACTATGCGCCTTACTGACTTTACTTTAATTTCATCAAAAAATGTAGACTTGTCACGGCTGGCTGAGTATCAAAGGGGGACATCGAGAGTGGAGGGGGAAGACAGGGTCCATCTGATATTGACTATTCCAACCAAGTTTCAGATAACCATAAAAGAGGCGATGGATAAGGCCATTGAAAGCATACCCGGGGCCGTGGCATTAATAGACGGGGTAGTTTCATTTGAGCAGGTTAACATTCCCATCCTTAACATTATTTATGCTAATAGAGCTTTTATTGTCGAAGGCACCCCGCTTATCGATCCCAAGCTCGCATCTTATCAATTCCCTGAAAGCAACTATATGATCAGCAACCTGGACAGTGACGGGAAGGTAAGTTCAGTGCAATATGTCAGCAAAGAAGAATACACATCAATGAGGGACAAAATATATAAATAAGACTCATTAAGTTTTAACATCATGGCGGCTGCATTATGCAGCCGCTATTTTTCGTACGCTTCCCGGCCCTCAATTCAGCTGTAAGGCCGGAACAAATCAAAACACTTCTGATGTTTCTTGACGCTCCCTGTCCCGGCCTAAAAGGTCGTAAACCTGGTCCAGCATATTGTTAATGGAATCGTTATACCCGGGGTCATAGCCCGTCACTCCAGTGGTTATGGACAACTTGTATTTCTGGATTCTCCTGGAATTAAACTCCTCAAGCAGCTTCCTGAAATTAGTGTTAATAGCATCAAACTGGTCTTCGGCAGCTTCGATAAGAAGCACAACAAATTCATCATCACCGATGCGGGCCATGATGTCAGATCTGCGAAAAGCAGCTTTGATTATGTCCGCGGTCTCTTTTAACATCATATCGCCTTCCTGGCGGCCGAAATTCTCATTAATTCCATTAAGGTCATCGATGTCAGCGTAAAACAGGATGACTCTCTTCTTCTGCCGCCGGGCCAGTTTCAGATAATGGTCCATCAGTGTAAAAAACCCGTGCCTGTTGTATAAACCGGTAAGTCCGTCATGCATGGACAGTGTCTTAAGCTTGATTTCCACACGGTTATACTGGTCGATTTTCCACGAAAGACGACCGCGGGTATCGGCTGTTATTCTGAAGGCCATATAAACAAAGCATGCGCTCCCGAGGAACAGGGTCCCTGAAAGCAGTTCAAAGGGGAACCTGACATCAGTGAACAGGGACAGAAAAGAAAATACAAATCCAACAAGAAACAGGACGGTAAATGATGTTGCAATCAGCCGTTGTTTCGTAATGCTCCCCGGAACAGACCTCAGTGCTCTCATCATACTGACAAGAGACAACAGTATTATGAGTGTTCCCGCCAGTATCTGGAGCGTTGTTATGACTTCATATGTACCCATAATTCAACTTTTTTGTTCGTCATGCATTTCTTCTGATCAGGGACAGGCTCTGCCTGCACCTCAAAATATTTTGGCAATCCGGTCAAGTGATATATCGAGCCGTCTGGATACAATCAGGAATATGCGTTTCAGCAGCTTCAATCCCAGCATAGGGTGCTCTGTAATCAGCCTTTCGAAATTCCTGCTCGATAGAACGACGATATCAACAGGTTCAAGAACGACCGCGGTATCGGACCTTTCGTAATCTGTAAGCAGGCAGAGTTCTCCTGCGACCGTGCCCCTCGAATAGGTGCCGACTATAATGTATTTACCTTCAAACTCTGTCCTCTTTTTTATGCCCAGCTTCCCGGATATAATAAAGACAGCATAACTGTCACTATCTCCTTCACACCATAGAGTTTCTCCTGCAGCTGCCTGCCTGTTTTCACAGCAGCCAAGAAATACCTCTAATTCTTCATCAGAAAGCTCATTAAAGAACTGAAAAGACACCTTCATGCTGCTACGCAATGTTTCAATAGTCTCCAGGTGCATATTGTTCTATTCGGAATAATAGGGGAAAGCTTGAATTGTTATCAGGACTCAAAAAAATGAAGGCTAATCCCTCACCTCTGAAAGCTGCAGCCCGCTCCACCTGTCCGGCATCCTGCTCTCAAAAAGCATCGGGCTCCTGTTTAGCGGGTGCCTGAAGGAGAGAAGATATGCGTGCAGACCGAGCCGTCTGAATGGATTGGTGCGTGCCCCGTATTTTTTATCACCTGCCACCGGATGTCCGATATCTGCAAGATGTACGCGTATCTGGTTTTTTCGTCCGGTCTCAAGCAGTATATCGAGTAGCGAGTATTCTGATCCCTGCCTAATCACCCGGTATTTTGTCCTGGCAATTTTTGCCTCTTCAGAATAAGGGTCGCTGTATACCCTGAGAGACTTCGTCTCGCTCAGGCGGCTTATGATCTCGCCCTCTTTCTTTGCGGGCGTACCCTCAACTATTGCATAATATCTCTTTTCAACGTCTTTCCAGTTGTCCTGCAGCAGCCGTTTTACCTTTTCATTCTTAGCAAATAAAACAAGACCTGACGTGTCACGGTCCAGCCGGTGGACGATGAATATCCGCTCCTCTGCGCGGGGTGCCTTCTGTTTGAGGTATTCGTTCACCTGGTAGTAGGCTGTCTTTTTCTTCTCTGTCTCGGACGCAATTGTCAGCAGGCCAGCCGGCTTTTCAATAACAATGACAGCATCGTCTTCATAAACGATCCTCATTCCATGGGACCGGGCAGCCTCAGGTTCTTTTCTTCCCCTGCTGACAGAAACAGTGTCCCCCTTATGCAACGGATGATCAAGGGCCTTAACCGATTTGCCGTTTACCTCAACGGCCCTGTGTCTGACCAACTGTTTTATCTTGATGCGCGTTAGTCCGAGCGACGTCAGATAATCGATAAGACTGCTGCTGTTTTTTATTTGATATACTGCCATAAGGGCAATAGTATAACACCGCTCACGCAGAGATGTTCAACAAGGGCTGCATGACCTGAAAGCTGACAGCTGTCGGCTGATAACTGCCCTGCTATTTTTTCTTGTATCTCCTGAGTTTTTTCCTGTAGAATAACTTGCATCACAGGTACACCGAGTAATTTCTGTACATTATTATCCATTAATCCCGGGAGGTACAAATGAGGGCCGCAAACATACTCGAGACAATCGGCAATACACACCATGTAAAAATCAATAATTTATTCAGTAATCACGTCAGTGTATGGATGAAGCTGGAGCGTTCAAATCCGGGCGGCAGCATCAAAGACAGGATCGGACTGTCAATGATCGAAGATGCTGATCGGAAGGGTATTCTGAATAAAGACAGCGTAATCATTGAACCCACCTCCGGCAATACAGGTATAGGACTCGCTATGGTCGCAGCAGTCAAGAAATACAGGCTTATCCTTGTCATGCCCGAGTCAATGTCGATCGAACGCCGAAGGTTAATAGCGACATACGGAGCTGAACTTGTGCTGACACCGAAAGAAAAAGGCATGAAGGGTGCGGTTGAAAAGGCAGCTGAAATGGTCGCTGAAACTCCGAATGCCTGGATGCCTCAGCAGTTTGAGAACGAGGCCAACACCGAAGTACACAGAAAGTTCACTGCGCAGGAAATACTCAAAGACTTTCCTGAAGGCCTCGATTATCTTATTACCGGCGTAGGGACAGGCGGACACATAACCGGGTGCTCACAGATTCTGAAAAAGCAGTTCCCCGGACTCAAGGTCTTTGCAGTAGAGCCGGAACTGTCACCTGTACTGAGCGGCGGAAAACCCGGGCCACACCCCATTCAGGGCATAGGCGCGGGCTTTGTACCTGGCATTCTGGACCGCGACATACTGGACGGGATTATACAGGTCACAAAAGAGGACGCCTTTACCTATGCACAGAGATGTGCAAGGGAGGAAGGGATACTTGTCGGCATATCCTCAGGGGCCTCACTCGCAGCAGTGGCAAAAAAATCACAGGAGGTCCCGCAGGGCAGCCGTATCCTGACGTTCTGTTACGACACAGGTGAGCGGTATCTTTCAATTGAGGGGCTTTTCTGAACAGGTCTGAAGAAAAAGCAGACGGACCAGGTCCTGAGACACTGAGCAAGGGAGTTGAATCCACAGATGACACAGAAAGACGCAGATCTATCTGGAGGTTGTTTTTGTAATCAATGTAATCTGTGAAATCTGCGGATGGTTGCTATTTCTTTCTCTGTGCCTTCGTGTCTCTGTGGTTAAAATATAATACGTGGAAAAAAACCTATGCCTCACTTCGGATTGATCGACAACTCTCTCGGCCCTGAAGAATATGCCCTGCAAAGGGCGAGGCTGCATATACGCGGCGGCAAAAGGAGACTCCGTCAGGGCAAGATATCAGCTGGACTTGTTACGCTCTATGATGCCGCAGTATTCGCACTCGACTGGTATATCGCCTCTCCGGAGCGCAGAAGTAAACTCTGTATTAAAGAGGGTGAGGACCTGAAAGATGACAGGACCGTTTTTGAGGTCCTGAAACGTTCAGGGGTCATTGACAGGTCTTTTGATTATGACCTGTTCAATAAACTCATAGAGAAGTCACTGGAGCAGGAATTACCGGACTATGATTACAGGGACATTCTGGATAACTTTGAGTCCCTCATGACCGGGCTCGGTGTAATGCCCTTTGATGAAAGCGGGCTTCCGCCAGAAGATCCGTCTACATTTTGATACTGATATTGCACTGCTGACAGCAAATGTTAATATCTGTACAAGTAATGTCCTATGATTGCATAAACTTGTCATTCCGGCTTGTCCGGAATCTATATTGCGGGAGGACTCCCGACAAGCGGGAGTGACAGTTATGATTAGTACATTCATTATGCAGAAACCAGTAATTATATATTGAAGGGAGTTTTTTAAAAAATGGAAGACCTCAAGACATCTGAAACATGGCGGGTATTCAGGATCCAGTCCGAACTCGTTGAGGGTTTCGAGACTCTGAATGACCTCGGGCCTGCTGTGACGATCTTCGGGAGCGCGCGGCTATCTAAAAACAACATATATTATAATGACGCCGTCACTCTCGCAAAGATGCTCGCTGATGACGGCTTCGCCATAATTACCGGTGGCGGTCCCGGTATCATGGAAGGAGCTAACAGGGGGGCGAAAAAAGGCAAGGCCCATTCAGTGGGACTCAACATAGAGATCCCCATGGAACAGGCGCCTAACAAATACCAGGACGTGACACTCTCATTCCGCTATTTCTTTATCAGGAAACTCATGTTTATCAAATACGCGATGGCATTCATTATATTCCCGGGCGGGTTCGGCACCATGGACGAACTCTTTGAGGCCCTGACCCTTGTCCAGACAAACAGGATCAAGTCCTTTCCGATCGTTCTCTACGGAAGTGACTACTGGAAGGGGCTCATTGACTGGATGAAAAATACCCTTGCGACCGAGGGAACGATAGGCAGGGAAGACCTTGCCCTGTTCTCAATTGTAGACAAACCGGAGGAAGTCCGCTTTCTTATTAACGAGCATTACAGGGTCTTCAGCGAGCTCAGGCCGAAAGGATGGAACAGTAAGAGACGGAAAACGGACAATCACAATACCGGAAGATGACTATTTGATACGATTAATACCGGTATCCGGAAAGTATTCTGATATCCTGATATCAATTAAATGACAGACAAGGCACATCTCCCCCTTTGCATTGCTGATGCGCGGCAGCTTGGGCATATGCGATCTGTCGTGTGACTCATGACATGTCGAGCATTCGACAACTGCAGTTGCAGCCGTTGCCCCGAAAATAGGGACCTTCCCGGTCTTGCCTGAAACATAAAATTGTTTTTTTTCTTCAATTACAGTGTGATTGATCTTTTCAGAGGAAAAATCGAGCGGTGAAAATTTGATCGGGTGGTTGGCCATCTTCTTCACTTCGCTCCTCAGGATTGAAGCAGGAAGAATCGTCACCTTGCCCTGATGACAGGATTCACAAAGCTTTGAAATATCCATGGTTTTAAGCGCTGCTGATTCAGCTGCCGGCCTTGGAGAAATATGGCATATCTCGCACCGGCCTTCAGGCCAGCCGTGGACTTCCTCAAAGCTGATATCATGCCATTCTTCAGATTTAACGTCCGGTACATCGCTGCCCTGAAGATATGTAACATTGAATAAACACAAAAAAGTAAAAAGACCCAAATAAAACAGGAGCCTCTTCATATGCTCTCCCCCGTCCGATAATGCCTTTGCTAAGATAATATCACATTTGATTATCTGTAACATTCCTTTATTGCTAACCATCCATAAATAAGATGTTTTTCTTGCTTACTTCTTGATAACAATATGCAGATATTCATGGCTATACAATCAAATATCTTTAAGGTAAAATGAATTGTGATCATAAACCTGCTGAAACATACCATGGTTGCGCTTGTCATGCTTCTGCCCTTCTCTGCAGAAGCTGCAAACTCTAGGTCTCAGGACCACTCAATGCATCCCGTCTATTCCGGATATGAATTCGGAAAAGACGCAAAGGTCATTGATTTCGCTGTACAGCCTCTTGCTGTACCTATAGGAGTGACCGCAGAGGTGATGAAGAGAGATACTATCCTCCGGAAGGCCCTTGGTGAGCTGGGCATGGAGATACGGTTTCATCCTTTCATGAAGGGCGCAGACATTAATTTTTTCCTTAAACAGGGGGATATAGAGGCTGCAACAGCAGGAGATATGCCGGTGATAACAGCAGCAGCAGAGACAGACATCACTGTAACAGCCCTTGCAAAGAGGGGCTTTTCCTCGATTATATCAAAAGGGCACCTGCAGTTAAGCGAGCTGAAAGGCCTGCGGGTCGGATTCCCGGAAGGCTCGACAGCCCACTACACACTTCTTATCGCACTTTCACAATACGGTATGTCTGACGCAGACATAATTATGGTCCCGCTTAACGTAGACAAGCTGATCAGTGAACTGGAAAATGGGAAAATAGACGCCTTTTCCGCCTATGAACCGGTTCCTGCCATAGCCCTCGCCGGTAATAAAGATTTTACCGTTATCATGAAATATCTCAATACGACTTATTTGTATTTCAGCAAACCGTTTATTGATAATTACAGAGAAGCCGCTTCAGCCATATTGGCTTCTCATGTACGGGCCCTTCGCTGGATGATCAGGGACAAGCGTAATTTATTGAAGGCCTGCGGATGGAACATAGACGCGGTAAAAGAACTGTCCGGAAAGGGTATGGACCTGTCTGTTGACAAGCTGGCTGAGATAGTAAGAAGCGACATCCTTAATATCTCTTCATCACCATCCATTCCGCAAAGAGACCTCGCAGACAGCGGATATGTTCAGCGTGTATTCAATATGCTAAAAAAACATCAGAAGGTCCATCCTTCAGCAAAACTGGAAAAGGTAATCAGCAGCTTTGACAATTCGATGATAAAAGAAGTGCTGATCCATCCCGTTAAATTCAGGCTGAATGATTTTGATTATAAATAAATGACCTGGACGCATCTATGAATACTATACCCGAAAATAAAACAGGACAGACCCGTCCATCTACTCTGAGGGGCAGGATGTTACTTATGTTCGGGATCGTATTCGTCATGTCTATGATATCGTTTGGACTCATCAACATTTACGGGGTCCCCTTTACAGAGATAGAAGGGTTGAATACTAACCTGAGGAAAGACGCAATCAAAGACCTTTCGCATCTGGCTGACGTTAAAAAATACGAACTGACCTCCTGGCTTTTCGAACGCAGGGCAGACATGCGTCTATCGGCCGAAAGCCCGGTGCTCAGGGACCGTGTGAGAAATCTCGGGACATCTGTAACAAAACATGCAGCAGCAGGGGCCGGGGAAGACGTAATAAGGAAAGAGTTAATAATTGGGACCGACTACAAACCAGTAACTCAATACCTGCGTGCTATGGTTAATGCATATGAAGCTTATGATGAAATAATAATCGCAGATCCACTGACATGGATGGTTTTAGCAGCTACTGATGCAGATATTACAGGACACAAACTGTCAGATCATGAACAATTTCCAACTGTGATAACATCCGGGCAGGAAGAAGTCCTTGAGATCAGAAAAGACCCCATGACAGACAATATTCATCTTTACATTGTCAATGTCATGAAGAACTCAAGCGGTATCAATGCAAGTGAAGCAAGGACATTTGCAGTGCTGATCGCAAAGATAGATGTCAGCAACTTCATTACTCCCATGTTGAATACAGGAGAGGATTTAGGCAGAACCGGAGAAATAAACCTTATTGACCAGGACGGTAATCATCTGACAAAACTGAAATATCCTCTGACAAACCATGATAAGCGTGGGCATTCCCGGCCCGTGGGGCTTGCAAGGCCCGCAAGGCTCGCTCTTGACGGCATGGAAGGCATTATAGCAGACACGGATTATCGGAATGTGAAGGTCATAGCAGCCACCCGTCACATACCGGTCACAGCCGAAACCTCGTGGGGAATGGTGCTTAAGATTGATGAGCAGGAAGTCTTTGCTCCTCTGAGAAAGAGTATTCTTTTATACGTTGTTATTACTTTTTTTGGTGCCTTTATGGTCCTTGGACTGACCTATGTTGTTGCAACTCGTCTTTCAAGGCCGCTTGAGCAATTAAGCACGACTGTCCGAAGAATAGAGGCCGGAGATTTGACAGCCCGCTCCCGGTTGAAATCTTCCGATGAAACAGGTGCTCTTTCATCTGCATTCGACTCCATGGCTGAAAAAATACAGCGGTGGAATGAAGAGCTTGAAAATAGGGTAAAAGACCGGACTGAGGCGCTGCGAAAAAGTGAAGAAAGACTGCGCCTCTACTATGACCTCCCTTTCATCGGTATGGCAATAACGTCACCAAAAGACAAACGCTGGCTGCAGGTAAATGACAGACTATGCGAGATATTTGGATACCCGAGAGAAAGACTTGTGGAAATGACATGGACTGAACTTACATATCCTGAAGACCTTGCCCCGGATGTAGCCCAGTTTGACCGGGTAATTCGAGGTGAAACCAACGGATACAAGATGGACAAGCGGTTTATAAGGAGTGACGGACAGATCATTTATGCCACTATTGATGTCAAATGCATTCGCCATGAAGACGGTACTGTTGATTATTTCGTGGCCACGGTTCAGGACATCACTGAACGCAAGAAACTCGAAGCACAGCTCATGCAGGCGCAGAAGATGGAATCAATAGGCATTCTTGCAGGAGGGGTCGCCCATGACTTTAACAATGCACTGACCGCCATAATCGGGTTTGCCTACATATTAAAGAGCAGATTAAAGGACGATGCATTGGTTTCCCGGCATGTTGAACATATCATCTCTGTATGCAACAGGGCAGCCGGGACTGTCAGCAGCCTCCTTGCCTTCAGCAGAAAACAGATGATAGCCCCGCGGCCAGTGGACCTCAACAATATTGTCAGGGATGTCGAAATGCTTCTGAAAAATCTCATCGGGGAAGACATTGATCTTTTAATCAGGGCCTGTAATGGTCCGCTTATTATAGTTGCAGATCCTGCCCAGTTGGACCAGATAATCATTAATCTTGCAACTAACGCGCGTGATGCAATGCCGCACGGAGGACGCCTCACCATAGAAACAGACCGGTTTTACATTGATGAAGAATCTGCCAAGGTCCAGTTATTTTCCAGACCCGGCCCATACGCAAGGCTGATCGTGTCGGATACAGGAGTAGGCATTGACGAGAAGATAATGGACATGATCTTCGAGCCTTTTTACACAACAAAAGATATTGGCAAGGGCACAGGCCTCGGTCTTGCCATGGTGTATGGATTAATAAAACAGCACGACGGGAATATCATAGTAAACAGTGAAACCGGGAAGGGGACGACTTTTGTGATATATCTCCCCCTTAAAGAAGACGCTGCACTGGAGACTGCCGTGCCGGAGACAGAGGAACTGCCGGAGGGGACTGAAACAGTCCTCGTTGCAGAAGACAATAAGGACGTCAGGATTACCTTCAAAAGTATACTTGAAGAATCAGGGTATACAGTAATAACAGCCGTGGACGGAGAAGACGCTGTCAGCAAATTCAGGGAAAATAAAGACACTGTCCGGCTCTGCATACTTGATGTGATCATGCCGAAAAGAAGCGGCAAAGATGTATATGATGAATTAAGGAACATATCACCTGATATCAAGGCCCTTTTCATCAGTGGATACACTGGAGACATACTTGACCGTCAGGAGATACTCGACCGGGATCTCGACTTCATAAGTAAACCCTTCTCCCCCGGGACGCTTCTGAAAAAGGTACAGGAGGTCCTCGCCAAAGGCAGCGACAGTTAACCTTGCGATGCCTTAAGTTGTCACCCCGAATGCAGCGCAGTGACGATATTCATCCTGGCGGCCCTGGCTGCCGGCAGCACCCCTCCGACAAGGCCCATGACCAGTGAAAAAACAAGCGCCTTGTAAACAATCTCAAAGGAGAGTGCGAAGTCAAATGCAAGTTCCGCAAAGGTCTGGAAGTTCATGGTGGAGAAAGTGAACAGCTGGAGAAAGGAGGCCATGAACAGTCCTATGCACCCCCCCAGAAAGCCGAGCAGCAGGGACTCGATAAGAAACGCTGTGAGGATACTCTTTCTTCCAAAACCGAGTGCCCGGAGGGTCCCGATTTCACGGGTGCGGGTCGCCACTGAAGCGTACATGGTGATCATGGCCCCGATGACAGCACCCATCGAAAATATTACGGTCAGGGATATCCCGAGAATGCGGAGGAACTTTGCCATTATCTCTGACTGGTCAGCATAGTAGCGGTTTTCGCGCTTGGCCTCAAGCGTAAGGCGCGGGTCACTCTCAATAGCTGTCCTAAACGTCTCAAATGCAGCGGCATCACGCAGCTTTATAAGCACCGAGGAATACATGGTCCGCCTGAAGGCCTGCATAAGCTGGTCAGCATCACCCCATATTTCGGAGCTGAACGCAGTGTTGCCTGCGTCAAATATCCCGACAACACTCCAGTCACGCATACCGAAGCGGAGACTTTCCCCGAGGCCGCCGCCCCTGAATTTCTGCGCGACCCTCTGCCCTGCAATGATCTCGGATGATCCGGGTCTGGGCAGCCGGCCCTCAATCAGCTTTACCTGCGGACGGAGGGGCATAGACTGTGCTCCGATGCCCCTGATGATGACATTGGACCTTTTACCGTCCCCGCGTTTGGGCAGGCTTATAAGGACCATTACCTCTTTTGCAGCCATCGGTCTGCCCTTCCCGCCCAGTGCAACCACGGACTGTGTTTCTACAACAGACGCCTGCAGCCTGTCGATGGTGCTGTCTACTTCCGTAGAGGACCCCCTGCGGACTATGACCACATTATCATACGAACCTGTTTCCACAAGTGTCTTCTGAACCCCTTCTGCAAGCATAAGTATGGCTGCAAACACAAATACCACAAGCGCCATGCCTGTGATGGTAAGAACTGACGTAAGCCGCCTGTTCCAGAGGTTGCGAAAGCTGTAGGAGACCGGAAGTATCACCTATTCAATCCTCCTTAGTCCTTCAGCAATGGTTATGCGTATGGCCTTCCATGCAGGGAACACGGCTGCTGTGATACCTACCAGCAGAGATGCAGCAGCATAAACTGCAAAGATATTTTTATCAACCTCAAAGACCGGGAAGTAATCACCGAGCGCCCTGCCAAAGGCCCCTGCCGCCGGATAGGTCAGGACAACTCCGAGGACGCAGCCAGTCATTGTAATTAGAAGAGATTCACCGAATATCATTGCCATGATACGGAAGGCCCCGAAGCCGAGGGTCTTGAATACAGCATATTCGCGGGTCCTTTCTCTGACAGTCATTGCCATGGTGTTTGCAGCCACTGCCATAATTATGATTATCACGACAAAGGACACGAGACGTATGGCGATAATCACTGCTTCACTCATGCTTATGAAGCTCAGCTGAAAGGCCTTTTCAGTTTCGGTGAGTGTTTCCGCAAGTGAGTTCTTAAACAGCCTGTCAACTGCCACCGTTATATCTACTGCACGGCCCGGGTCGTTGACCCCGATCATGTAAAAGCCGACCTTGTCAGCCCGGAGCGGCATGGTCTTCTTAAGTGTCTCATTCAGATAGTCCCACTGAAAAAAGAACAGGGACTCGTCCGTGTTTTTCTCTTTGCCTGTGTATATGCCCCTCAGGACAAATTCCCAGGTACCGGGGAATATCGTTCCTTCAAGCGGTATGCTGTCCCCGATCTCCCACCCGAATTTTTTCGCGAGCTTCTGCCCGACTACGCATCCCTTACGGTCACGGACAAATGCATCATGTTCCTGAGGCGTAAGGATGAATTCACTCTGCAGCTGAAAATACGTTTTATGGTCAACGGCAAAGTTCGCGAAGAAATTCTTCCTGTCCTTATAAATCCCCCCGAACCAGTTGCCGTATGATACTGTCTTAACGCCGTCTACCCCGCGTATCTTGTCCCTGTAGGATAGCGGCAGGGGGAAGGTGAGGGAGATGGCATTTCTCGTCACAAGACGGCTCGCTGAAGAAGCCTCGACTCCTGCATACCACGAGCGTATGACCGTCCGCAGGAGACCAAAGGCGACGAGGGCGATTACTATGCTCAGGATTGTAAGGGCTGTACGGAGTTTGTGGCGGAAGGTGTTTCTGAGAACAAGTTTGAGAATAAACATTACGTTAACTACTCTCTGAAAGGTGGATTAAATATCCCCCTATTTGAAAAAGAGGGGTTAGGGGAGATTTTATGAATAAATTTAATAATCCCCCCTTACCCCCCTTTGCCAAAGGGGGGTAGCAAGCGTTCGTAAGAGAAGAGTTACACATTATGTTAGGACGCCCTTGACCAGATGTCTTGTGGTGCGGGCCTTTGCAGCGGCCACAGGGTCGTGGGTGACGAGTATTATGGTCTTGCCCATCTCCCGGTTCAGACGGTCCATCAGGGCGAGCACATCCTCAGCTGACACCCTGTCAAGGTCCCCGGTAGGTTCATCTGCTACAAGGATAGCCGGATCAGTCACTACTGCGCGGGCAATGGCCACACGCTGCTGCTGACCGCCTGAGAGCTGCGATGGATAATGGTCCATCCTGTCCGACAGATTAACGAGTCCAAGGGCCATGTTAACGTGCTCCTGCCGGTCAGTACGGGACAGTCCTGAAAGGAGCAGCGGGAGTTCGACATTCTCAAACGCGGTAAGCACAGGCACCAGATTATAAAACTGAAAGATAAATCCTACATGAGAGGCGCGCCACCCTGCCAGTCCTGATTCAGAAAGAGAGGCTATGTCCACACCACCGACAAGTATGCTCCCGCTGTCCGGCCTGTCCAGTCCTGCAATCAGATTAAGGAGCGTGCTCTTTCCTGAACCCGACGGGCCCATCAGCGCAAGGAATTCTCCTTCAGCAATATCAAAGGTTATGTCCTCAAGCACAGGTATGTTCTGGCTGTCCCTGCGGTAGGACTTGCTGATGTTCCGTATTTCGACGATGGGACTTTTGGCGTTCATGCTATTATGATCATCTTACAAAACCCTATTAAACTACTCATGCAAAACATAAGGCTTGCTGGAAAGGCTTTGTCTTCCATACTTTGATGAAATTTCAGGTTCTTCAGACTTTCCAGTCGGAAGTCCGTTGGCCGTCATTCCCGCGAACAGACTGTGTCACAATAGGGAAAAGGCTTGTATTGTCATTCCGGACTTGATCCGGAATCCAGTCTTTTCAAGGCATTACAAGTCTCTGGATCCTGAATCAAGTTCAGGATGACAATTGTGACACAGTCTGGAAGGCGGGAATCCAGTTACTTGTTGGTTCCCTGCTTCCGCAGGGACGGTGTCTGGATGCCCGCTTATCCCGATCTATCGGGACGGGCATGACAATCTAGAGCATTTCAATTTCGAGACGTGTTTCAATATCCTATCGCTTTGTAAAGGTTATACAGTTGCCTCCCATGCCGGTTATACATAATTACTGCTCGGCTATCTTTAAGCGGTCTCCACCTTTCAATTTACCCGGCAGATTTATAACAACCTTGTCCCCGGCAGCTAATCCCTCAAGCACCTCTGTCATATCGCCGAGCATCTTACCTGCCTTTATCTCCTTCTCAACTGCACGGTCCTCTTTGACAAGGAAAACGAACTTCCTTCCATTCCTGTCCAGGACCGCTGAAGGATTGATGACCACTCGGGGGGTCTCTTCCCCTGCCCTGATATGCCTCGAGAGAAAAGCGACCTTGGCGCTCATCTCAGGCAGTATGCGGCTGTCCCTGTCAACAAACCCTATTTTTACAAGGACAGTTGCCTTAGACCTGTCAGCAGTGGGAACGATCATGTGCAGTTCTCCACGGAAGCGTGAGTCCGGAAAGGCGTCAAGCTGGATCTCGCAGGGCTGTCCCACAGAAACGTTATGAAGACCGGATTCAGACACGTCAACTTCAACCTGCAGCGAGTCCATGTCAGCAATAGTAACAACCGCAGACTTCGCATTGGCTGCTGCTCCTATGGGAGTAACAATATCACCGGCATCCGCATTCTTTGTCAGAACAACAGCATCAAACGGTGCGCGCACAACGGTATATTCAAGCGCCACCCGGGCGCTCTTTAATGCCGCGTCCTGGGCCTGTACAGATGCCTTCGCAGCATCGACCGCAGCAGATGCCACCCTGTACCTTGCCTCAGAAGAATCGTAAATGCTTTGTGAGACGAGTTCTTCAGCCAGCATTTGCCTATTACGGTCATACGATAATTTCGCTTCGTGGAGCTCAGCCTCTGCCTGCCTGAGATTAGAACGGGCGGCATTGAGGTTGGCAGCAGCCTGGTCAACGGCTGCCAGAGTATCATCATTTTCGAGGCGGGCGATGACCTGGCCTTTAGTGATTTTGCTCCCTTCTTCAACCATTATTGAAATGAGACGTCCCGTGACCTTGGAGGCAACTGCTGCCTTGCGCTGCGCAACCACGTATCCGCTCGCGTTCAGTGTTGTAAAGGTCTGTGACGGGTACATGAGGGAAACACTTGTGACCTCAACAGTATGCGCAGATGTGAAGAAGCCTTTCCAGTATAGTCCCGCAGCCAGGACGATAAACGCAATTACAATTGCCCAGTAAAGCGGTCCCCGGCGTTTTCCCGGAGATGCAGCTGCCTGTGATTTATCAATCCTTAATTTTGAAAGGTCCTCATTTGCCATTTATTCTCACTATTCTCCTCTCCTTCAAGGAGAGAGGAAATCACAATGGATTCCGGCATCGCTTTAATAAATTTATCTAGCTAAATAAGATATTTTTCAATATATGCATTATTTAGAGTCTATCCATAAACTCGAATCTTGAACTGTCATTCCCGCAGTCTGTTGAGCGGGAATCCAGTCTTTTAGTCTTTATGGTTCCCCGTTTTCACGGGGACAAAGTCTGGATGCCCGATTAAAGACTTCGGGCATGACAGAATTGAAAGCATACAATTTATGGACAGACACTATTTAAGTTAAGTAACAAAAGATGCATGCATATATATTACGATATTTTCGGGGAAGATAAAACCGGTAAGGTCTGAGGCGTGTACTACAGAACGTCTACCCTGTCGCGGAACGTTTCGTCAATTTCCATCCCTATCCTGTGCCTGATATTATGCGGCGGTATTTTTGACGTCCACATTATTGAGCATTTCAGGACCACAGGCACCCCTTCCCGGGATTCGAACTTCAATTCAATATTTTCATCAGGAAGGAAATCAATTCCGGGATCAAGTTCATCCGTTAACACATTTACCCCTGATGCAGATATGTTTTCCACAACACCGGTATATGTTTTATTGCCGTATAATATTTCAGTCTTATAACCCGCCTTTATTCTTTCAGAATATCTTCGTTCCACTGATTTATTCCTCCTGTCTCATGCCAGATGACATACACAGGTAATTATCTTGAGGAGTTATATGTCCCCAGTTTTTTTATAAGATAATCTGATCAGAAGAATTTAGCAAGCCTTTCATAAGACTTTCTCAACCGGATTGAAACCGAAAGGAGCATCCCTTTCAAAATCCGCACACCCAATTCAGGCCTTGATGTGATAAGCTTCTCAAAGTTCTCCGGGGTAATGACCATCAGAGAGACGTCATCAAGGGCAACTGCAGTAATGGCCCTCGGACTGCTGTTGAGGAAGCAAAGGGCACCGACTACCGCGCCGCGATTGTAAATGCCAACAACCACATACTTTCCCTCAAACTCGGTTTTTTTCTTGACTTCGACACGGCCGGAGCTGATAATTGCCACATAGTCGCATGGGTCTCCTTCCTCCCAGATAATTTCCCCTGCGTTTACGTTCCTGACATTAAAATACCCGGACAACTCAGTGAGATTCTCTTCGCACAGGAAACTGAACACGCTGTGTTCGTTTATCATGCATTCGCGCAACTTTTTTATGTCATCCGGCATTTTGCACCCCTCTTTATACCTGACAGTTGTATTTAATTAATCATGTAAAAAGGTCGGCCTCGACGGAAATGCTGTACCTGCGATACCATACCGGGATACATGAAAGCATAAGTGATTTCTTTCCGAATTTACTAACTGTTTCGTCCTGCCGTCAAAGATTAATTCCAATATCCCATCGCACTGCAAAGGTTTTATGGCTAGGCCTCTCTTCTGAATTATTATTTACCCTGATTCTCGACCTTCTTTGCCTTTTTCTCGACCTCTCTGGCCATTTCCTTTTTATACTCTTTAAGCCTTTTTGCGATCCCGGCATCTTTCAGTCCCAGGATCTGTGCTGCAAAGATGGCGGCATTTTTTGCGCCGCCCTTGCCGATTGCCATAGTCCCGACCGGAATGCCAGGAGGCATCATCACTGTTGAATAAAGGGCATCAACGCCATTCAAAGCAGATGAGTCAATCGGCACACCGATTACAGGCAGTGTAGTATGTGCAGCTATTACACCAGCAAGATGTGCGGCTGCCCCTGCGCCTGCGATAATTACGTCAACGCCGTTCTTTTCAGCGTTTTTTACGATCTTCAATGTCCTCTCCGGTGTTCTGTGGGCTGAAGAAACCGTCATATGATACGGTATCTTAAAATCCTCAAGCATCTTTGCCGCTTTCTCCATTACCGGCACATCTGAATCACTACCCATTAAAATTAAGACCTTCGGTTTCATAATTTCACCTCAATTTTTTATTAGAACCTATCTCAAAATAGATTTTAGTCATAGAATAACTGTATTTCGTCATTCCCGCGAAGGCGGGAATCCATTTCTTTAAAGAGGTTCTGGAT
>QZIL01000090.1 GCA_003599025.1 Nitrospiraceae bacterium
CTGCAATAATTTCTTTACCTTCATCCAATTTTTTGGCCAGTTCCACTTCTTCATCTTTAGTCAGGATTGAAATATCACCCATCGAATGGAAGTATGCCTGAACAAGATCTTCTGTTTTTTCATACTCCTGGGGTTCTACTTCTTCCAGTGGCAGGGCCTCATCAGAATCAACTATTCGTACCCCCATATCACTTAGAAGGTCCATCAGGTCTTCAATTTCATCAGGGGTAAAGAACTCCGACGGCAGGGCCTCGTTAATCTCATCATAAGTAAGGACACCCCGCTTTTTCCCGACCTCGATTATTTCATCAAATACATCTTTTTCTTTCATATTTTTCCCTTTTTAAATACTCAACTTGTAAGTTTAACATATCTTTTCGGTAAATTCTAGCTCAACCATTAATATTTTCAAGTTAATTATTATACGTTAATATTAAACAGGTTATCTTTCATGCACATCTATTAAAACACACTTACAATATGATCGTTTTCATAATACATCTATAAATCAATACCACTATTTGACGGAATATTGCTACTGTATGAAAGGGCACTTATGGCAGTCTCATCCCGGCCATTTATTCAATGAAATATTTAAGAATCTTATCATAAGTCTTTTTCAAATGCTCAGGCATGACCCTGGTCTCGGCAATAATAGGCATACTGTCGGTATCCCCGGTCCAGCGGGGCACTACATGTATATGCATATGAGATTCCATTCCTGCGCCTGCAACTTTCCCGAAATTCAGTCCCATGTTAAAGCCATCCGGTTTCAGAACTTCCTTTAGAATCCGGACAGAATTATCTACGGTCTTTATTAAATCAAAAAGGACCTCATCAGACAGACCTTCGAAAGTAGGGGTGTGATAATAAGGTACCACCATCAGGTGCCCGCTATTATATGGATATCTGTTCATAATGGTAAAACAGTGTTTTCCCCTATGCAATATCAGGTTCTTCTTGTCCCTGCTTTTGTTAATTTTATTTCTGCTGCTATCAGATACATTACAAAATAAGCAGCCATCATGCTTATTGTCGTCAAGTATATACTCCATTCTCCAGGGGGCCCAAAGTCGTTTCATTTTATCTTTTCGAGTACTTTTTGCATGTCCTCCCAGGTCAGCCATTTGTCCTTCGGGTTTCTCAACAGATACGCCGGATGAAATGTTGGCATGACAGGAATATGTTTATAACTGAAGAAATTTCCCCTGAGTTTACTGATTGCATTCTTTGACCGCAAGATCACCTGGGCCGATATCTTACCAAGGCAGACAATCACCTTTGGATCAATAACCGCGATCTGTCTTTCAACAAAAGGGGAGCAAATACTTATTTCATCTTCCTCGGGATTCCTGTTATTAGGAGGCCTGCACTTGACAATATTTGCTATATAAACATCCTGACGCCTTAGTCCAAGTTTCAGAATGAGATTGTTAAGAAGTTTCCCGGCATCTCCGACAAAAGGCCTCGCCTGCAAATCTTCGTCTCTTCCCGGACCTTCACCAATGAACATAATGTCTGCCTCAGGGTCACCCTCACCAAAGACAATGTTTTTACGGCCCTTATAGAGCTTGCACCTGCGGCAATCACCTATTTCATTTCTAAGGTCATCCAAGACAGCTTCTTTATTTAACTGATAACTGCAAGTATCTTCTGAAACTTGCTGATGTGGATTGACGGAAGCAGGTATGCTTTCAGAGGTTTGCCCGATTGCTAAATTGCGAAGGGCTGAACTTTTCAGTGGTAAATATTCAAACCCCAATTCACGGTAGAACTCTATAGTTTTTCTAAGTACCTGAATTGCATTCATTATTATTAACCGAAGCTATATCTGCCTTTTATCAATTACCGATAGTCTGCACTTGGGAAATAGCGTAACCGATGCATACATTATCTACTCACCCCATTTTAGCTTGGTCCTCAATATACGAAAATAGTCTCTGTCATGTACGATAAGAAACTTTGTCTTATATTCAGCCTTACGGATCCTCACTTTATCATTTACCATTAATGGAAACCCCTCCTGTCCGTCAAGGGTCATGTATAAATCCTCTCCGTTCTTGATGCTGGCTTCCAGTTCGAATGTATCAGGCAGCACAATGGGTCTGCTTGTGAGGGTGTGAGGACATATCGGGGTGAGAAGAAAAGATTCAAGTGTCGGGTACATAATAGGACCCCCAGCTGAAAGAGAATGAGCTGTCGATCCAGTAGGGGTAGACACAATCAATCCATCAGCCCTGAATGTAGTAACATATTGACTGTTAATCCGAATATCGATCTCAAACATCCTTGAAAGAGCACTTTTATTTAACACTATATCATTAAACGCATTGTTCTGTATGACCTTTTTTCCTGCCCGGTAGACATCAGCCAGCAGCATGATCCTTTCTTCATAACAGTGCTTCTCGGAGAAAACCATATCAATACTGTCACCCACCTCATCTCTGCTCAGTTCAGAAATAAATCCGAGTCCGCCGAGATTGACCCCGAGTATGGGAATTCCGGAATTGCCTACAAGCCTGGTAACACTTAAAAGCGTCCCGTCACCCCCGAATACTACTATAATATCTGTCAAAGACGGTATCTTTTTTCTTGGATAACCGTCTATTTTAAGTGCTGAGGCAACATCTTTTTCAACATATAGCTCGCATTCCCTGCCTTTTAACAGGCGAATAAACTCCTTTATAGCCTTTATAGCTTGAGGTTCACCTTTTTTTGCTATTATGCCGATCTTCTTCATAATAAAGTAATTATACCTGACAATTCACTGTGCAATAAAATAAGGAACTATACTACTTGACCAGTCTTAAAGAATTCAACAAATAAATTAACTTTTATGACTATGCATGCTGAACTGGAGGCCTTTAATTTCAATTTCTCTTGTATTGTCTTCATTATGACGTAAATATACCCGGATGCTTTGTTCCGGGATCTCACCCTCGGCCCTTTCTGCCCACTCAATTACAGCAATACCGTCTCCTCCTAGATACTCCTGCAGTCCAAGCTCCGTTATCTCATCAGGAGTAATTCTGTAAAGGTCTATATGATAAAAAGGTATACTGACATTATATTCTGCAATAATGGTAAAACTGGCACTGGTTATGTCCCTTTCATTAATACCAAAAGCAGACGCAATGCCCTTGACCATTGTTGTCTTGCCTGCGCCAAGTTCACCATAAAGACATACTACATGTCCCCTCTTAAGCTGTTGTCCCAGTCTGTATCCGATTTCCTTCGTCTCAGAATCGCTCTTACTTTGAAGCGTCATAAGTCATCGCTCTCACCATGTCAGCCTTGCCGACTATTCCGACAACATTACTGCCGCTCAGAACAGGTAGCAGATGTATATGCTGCTCAGCCATAATCGTTGCAATATCCTCCAGGGAAGTCTCTTCCTCTATAGACACAACGTTTTCAGTGCATATTTCCTCTACTGTAGTAGCTGCCATTTTCTTGATTTCCTCTTCCGCCTTGTCTGAACCCAGCATTATATAAGCATCAAACAGCCTAATTACTGTAGGTATATGTAATCGCTTATTCTTCCTGATAAGATCATTTTCCGTGACAATTCCCACGATCTTTTTATTGTCATCCACCACAGGTACACCACTGATCTTGTGCTCCATCAGCAATCGTGCAAGGTCTTCCACCGTCGCCTCAGGTCTTACAGTTATCACATCCTTTGTCATTATGTCCTTTGCTGTAAGCATTGCTCCTCCTTGATAAAAGCATTCGATTAATTCATCTGATGAAACAGGCCGACCTTTATTTTACCACATTCCAATAAAACCACCCTGCCTTCCCGCGCTTCCTCCACTGTACCTGTATGAATAGTACCTGTCCGGATTACAGAAAGTGCATTCTTCAGACTGCCAGATATTCTGGGGAAGAATTCCCATAATTAGTGCCTGAATTCTGTTTGCATCTGAGAGGTCTATAAAGTACTTATTCCCCTTTACGCTGTAATAATTGCCTTCACCTGTTGCCTCCATAACAGCATTCCTAACATCCTCATCAACTTCATAACTGCATTGCCTGATGCTGGGCCCTATGGCAACTGCGATATCTTCAGAAACAGATCCGAACCTGTTCTGCATTGAACTTAATGTTTCCATTAAAATCTGCTTTGCAGTTCCTCTCCATCCTGCGTGAACAGCCCCTATTACTCCCCTTACATTATCATATAGCAATATAGGAACACAGTCCGCAACCATTACCCCGATCAATATGTGTCTTTTTTTTGTAATTACCGCATCTGCAATGACCGGTATGTGGTCAGTGTCAAGTATATGTACATTATTAGTATGCTTCTGGATCGGTAAATAGATTTCATTAATTGCAATATTTAATTCTCCAGCCAGAACATCCCGAATATTATCATTATTTTTTAAAATGCTCCTCGTTGAAAAAAAAGCCCTCACATATGAAAAGGCCGTATTATCAGGTTGTATAAGCATATTTATTCTACTAAGAAATTTAACATATTTAATTCATGAATAAAAGAACAGAGCATAAAAAAAACGCCTTTCATTCCAGTAGAAACAAAAGGCGTCTATAAATTATTATGTATAGAATATTACCCTTAATTTATCTTGAATTTTTTCCTGAAGCTCCTGAATCCAATAACACCACTCCCGGCAAGAAAAAGGGCCGATGATACAGGCTCAGGAACCACCGAGGTATAGATTTGCAGCCTGCCATCAGAACCTCCCAATATTATATCTTCCAGACCGTCTTCGTTCCAGTCGGTTACAAAAAGACGCGAGCGGGGATAGCTGGTCCCATACTGTAAATAATTTCCATCATTAACAAGGAGTCTTTCATAGCTATTAAAAACAGGTTCACTGTTCGTTCCGACATTCTGCAAATAATAAATATATCCCTCAACTTCACCAACTAAGAGGTCCTGTTTGCCGTCATGGTTCCAGTCATAAACACGCGGTGCTGCTCTCCCTCCAACATTACCGGAAAACCCCGGAGGAGTAATATTAAACTCGGATCCGCCTACCTGTAAATTGTAAAAAGAACTGAAAGCCGGTACCGTATCAGTACCATTGTTTAAATAAACCTGAATATTACCACTCCAGGTCCCGACAAGTAAGTCTTTTTTACCGTCACCATTCCAATCAGCGACGACTGACGTAGCCCTGTCATCCCCGGTATTTAAAATAATTGTTCCACTGTCAAGAACAGGTGCTGTATTACTACCCATATTTTTATAAATTATCACATTCCCGTTTGTATCCCCTACCAGCAAATCATGTAAGTTGTCATTGTTCCAGTCCACGACCGTGGGATATGAACCCATTCAGCCGCCTCCCGCAACTTGCAAAGTGCAAGTATTTGAACATGCCTGAAGGTATGAAGAACTGCCGAAAACAGGTGAGTCATTAGTCCCGATATTCTCAAAATAACTTACACGTCCACTTGTAATTCCATTGATGCTAACTCTCTGACCAACTATGAGATCTTTCTTGCCATCAGCATTCCAATCATAGACAGTCGGAGCCGACCAACTACCTACATCAATATCACCAAAACTGTCCTGAACGTACCCATTAAATACAAGACCTGTTGCGTAGTCTGCTTTAGCATTGGTATTAAATATCATAAGCAGAAAAAGCATCACAATAAAAAAGATATTTTTCAACCTCATTTCATACCTCCTCATTTTTTTACTCATTTTATTAACGAGTTATATGTCGTTATATAGTTATATTATACAAGTGGTAAACTACCGCCATACTCACCTTACAGTGCAATAACCGTAAAGCAAATTCATCAGAGATCTCGCAATCGCCAGATACAACATCTTTTATTGATATCATGCACTCAAATTAATTTTTCTTTACCAATAATCTTTGAATTGACAACGGATTGTAATTTACGAGAAGCCTTGTAATAGTATATAAAATCAGCTGGATAAATACAATAAAATTCCGGAGTCGTCCCCTGTTTGCGCAGAAGGGCAACTGGGGGGGGAGTGGCGTTATTAGCACACCTTAAATAACTCAGAATCGATGAGTACGATCAGTATAAAAGTCCATAATCCGAAAGATGCCTGCTAATCACGAGTCGATTTTAATACTATAGGCAATATCCTTATTATATCTGAAGCTATTAATGCATTTTTTCCCTTTTCCTCTGCAATAATATCACCTGCATACCCGTGAATATAAACACCTGCCATTGCCGCATCAGCAGGAGACAAACCCTGTGCGATAAAAGCAGAAATCATGCCTGTCAACACATCACCCGTCCCTGCAGTTGCCATTCCAGGATTGCCTGTTGTGTTAATGTAAGCTTCTCCCAGTGGAGATGCTGTAATCGTAGGGGGGCCCTTAAGCACAACATAGGTTCCCGTTTGTCTGGCAAAATTCAGGACGATATTTATCCTGTCTTCTTCTATTAAAGTGAGGAGATTGTCCTTGCCTGCTACTATCGATGACTGAATCAACAATCTCGCCATTTCTCCGGGGTGAGGAGTGAGGATTACCGGCGCCCTGCTCTTCCTTAATAAATTCACATTGTCCGCGATTGCATTTAGTCCATCAGCATCAATAACTATTGGAACTCTTGATCCTTTTACAAGTTCAGTTACAAGTCTGGAAATTTCCTTATCTGCTGATAGCCCCGGGCCTATTGCAAGTACTGTCCCCATTTTTCTGAGGAAATCAAAAATAGTCTCAGCTGCTCCATATGACAGCGTACCATTGCCTTTGTCAGGAAGGGGAAGAATCATTTCCTCAGTAACTCTTGACTGAAATGCACCCATGAGTGTTTCAGGAATACCGATTGTCACCAGACCAGCACCGGTCCTTAAACAAGCCTTTGCTGCCATTAACGCGGCTCCCGTTTTTCCTCTTGAACCAGCAATAATGAGGACGTGACCGTATGTACCCTTATGGGAATATTCAGGTCTGGCAGGAAACAAAGTATTGATATCTTCTTTTTGGACCATGTTTATCCTGATTTTTTCTGAAGCAAGCAATGGCAATGGAAAACCAATATCTTCGATAAACAACTGCCCGGTATGCTCCGCCCCGGGGTAAAGAAAATGTCCCCTCTTGGCAAGGCCGAAGGTGACGGTATACCGTGCCTTTATTGCACAGCCCATTATCTGTCCTGTATCAGAGGAAATACCCGATGGAATGTCCACTGAAACAACCGGGCAGGACATTTTGTTGATTTTGCCAATAATATCTGAAAGTGGCGACCTTACCTCTTTGTTTAAACCTGTACCAATAAGCGCATCAATTATAATACAGTTGCGGGCAGCACCTCGCGGATAATGCTTCAGGAAGTGACTGACCGGACGTATTGCTACACCATATTTTCTTGCAGCATCGTAGTTTATTTTTGCATCACCTTCTAATCCACGTGGTGTTGCAGCCAGATATACTTCAACCTCCCTGCCCTGATTATGCATTACCCTTGCTATAACAAATCCGTCGCCCCCGTTATTGCCTCCTCCACAAACAACTATTATTTTTTTTGCTCTGTTCTTTTCTGTGTTATGTGTTATATGTTCTGTGTTCTGAAATAAAATGTCATTTATCCGCTCAACAACACAGAGCCCGGCCCTCTCCATAAGCACCGTCCCGGATATACCATATTTTTCAATGGTAGTCCTGTCTATCCTATGCATCTCAGCTGAAGTCGCTATTTTCAACATATTGATCCGTATTTTATGCTTTTGATATTATTTCCCCATTAGATTAAAGTAATAAAATATGAATTATCAACCGGAATATTAACCTGGTCCGGAACGTCATCTTTTTCATGTTGGATTAATACTGGCAGCATATTTAATGAGATATTCAGTATCACTATTTTCAATTATAGCTTAAAGGAGAATTTAGAATGGCAAGAATCGGCATTTTAACCTGTTCCAATGCAACTCAGGACCTTGGATGTTCATCTTCGAGTTGTCTTGCTGATCTTAATAAACGAATGGGAGCTTTTGAGGCATATCCTGAAGAAAAAGAATTGACTCTTGTTGGCATTATCAACTGTCCGGGATGCCCGACACTTACCGGACCGGACAAACTATTACAGAGGATTAAGGCATTAACTGAATTTAATGTGGACGCAATTCATTTCACATATTGTTTAACAGCTCTCTGCCCGTTTAAAGAAAAATACAGAAAAGCACTGGAAGATAAATTCCCTGAGATCAAGATTGTAATGGGCACTCATAAATCAGCTCTTACTCCGGAGGCCTTCAGGGAAAAGATCAAAAAGCTATTCAATCAGGACAGGAAAACAATGGTAGATGTGATTTTAAAGAGAGACTAAGTATAAGATATTGCTGTTCTGAACAGAAGCTTAAAGGACAGCAAGAGAATGGCTGCCATTAACTCACTTACTGCTACTTATCTCAATCAGTTGCTTCATTTCCCGCACAGCATTTTCTATTCCCATATAAATTGAATTGGCAATTATGCTGTGGCCTATATACAGACCTCTCAGACCCTTTATGGCAGCGATCTTTTTAACATTTGTAAAGTTAAGCCCGTGACCAGCATTTACCTGCAAGCCTAAATCAAGCCCCTTTTTTATTGCCTTTTTTACCCTGTCAAGCTCTGCGGTCTTTTGTCCGCCTCTTGCATTAGCATAAAGTCCAGTATGGATTTCAACCATCTGAGCACCCATGTCCTTTGATATTAATATATCGGACACTGCTGGATTTATAAAAAGACTTACCGGTGTCCCGCTGCCCTGAATCATATCGATTGCCTTTTTTATTTTTTTTCTTCCCTTTATCAGATCAAGTCCGCCTTCCGTTGTAAGTTCTGCCCTCTTCTCAGGCACAAGGGTCACCATATCAGGCCTGATCTTCAGCGCGATGTTTACCATTTCATGTGTTGCAGCCATTTCGAGATTCAATTCAATTGATATCTTGCTCCTTATCTTTATTAAATCGCTGTCCTGAATATGTCTCCTGTCTTCCCTGAGATGCAGGGTAATACCGTCTGCACCACCACGGACAGCCAGCAGAGCGGCAATCAACGGGTCCGGCTCCACTTCTCTTCTCGCCTCTCTTACAGTTGCCACATGATCAACATTCACACCAAGAAACATACATTCCTCCAAAATAAATTATAGTGCAGCTCTACCCCCATGATATTCCCGCATAACTGCCTAATAATATTAACAAATAAACGGTTAGATTATTTAACCTGATTTTACTGGATAACTTAATTAAAACTAGGAAGCTTTGTCAAGCATTAACACACATCTGCAAACGCATGGAATGATTTGACTTAGTTGCAATAAATCTGTTAATTTACAATCTATTTAAAATTTACAAAATTACCGAGGATAATATGACAAAGAAAACAACAGCCAAGAAATCGAATATAAAAGCTGCCAGGACAACTAAATCGGTAAAGAAAGATTCAAGCAAAAATATGAAAGCATCTTCAAAATCGTCAAAACCAAAGAAAGAAAGCGCAGCTGCACCATCTAAGAAGAAAACAGCAGTAGCGCAGAAAAAAACCACATTATCAGAGAGAGAAGCTGTAATACAGCGAATAAAGCAGGACCTTCTGAGTCAAAGGGAATCTTTGCTCAGGGAGGCAGAAGAGACCCTCAGCAGTCTCCCGTCAGAGCTTAACTTCCCGGACATGGGAGACCAGGCCACTGCAGAAGCTGACAGGAATTTCATGCTCAGGCTCAGAGACAGAGAACGCATGCTCCTGAAAAAAATCGAAGAGACTATCGAACGTATTGAAAACGGACCTTATGGCATATGTGAAGAATGCAGCAATGAAATCGGCATAAAGCGTCTTGAGGCAAGGCCTGTAACTACATTGTGCATCGACTGTAAGACACGCCAGGAAGAAGAAGAAAGAATAGCAGAGGGCGGATAGACACAGTCTATCCGCTTTCCCCTTCCATCTTAGTATCACTTGCACCACCTTATGTCCCAATTTTCTGTTATTGAATTAATAAATCAATAAACAGCAATTCAGAGCTTAAGTAATTATTCCTGATTTTTTTAATCTCTCATTTCCTTTATCAACTTTTCATCTTTGACATTGTTGTATCAATAATAACTAGTGGAATAGCAGTTAACTTCTGGTGTATTATATTTAAACTCAATTTAAGAAACTGACCGAGCCACCGTAGCTCAACCCGGCAGAGCATCGCATTCGTAATGCGGAGGTTAGGGGTTCAACTCCCCTCGGTGGCTTCTTAAACATGTTCCATGAAAGCACAGGAGGCAATAAATGAACAAGGTGAGACTGTTAGTCGTTTTTATAATGCTGGTTATGTTATCCGTCCCTGGACTTAATATAATGGCCCAGATCAGGCCCGGTACTTTTACAATCGCCCCTCATGCCGGATGGTATGTATTTGATAGAGACCAGGAGATATCCAACGCACCAGTACACGGTATAGGATTCGGCTACAATTTCACTAAACATCTCGGAACTGAAGGCGTTTTTGATTACGTTTACAGTGACTCCAAACCTTCTGATGATGACAGGAAAACCTATTCATACCATCTGGACGGCCTTTATCATTTTATTCCTGACAGCGAATTTGTGCCATACATTGCAGCAGGTATCGGCGCAATTACCCTTAACAGGGAAAGCAGCGGCAGTAAAACATCCGGTTCATTCAATTATGGAGCAGGGTTAAAAACATTTATAACTGAGGCCCTGACTATCAGAGGTGAAGTTCGTCATATCTATGATCTTGTCGACTCGCATAATAATTTTGCATATACCATAGGTTTGACATATTTTTTCGGTGCTAAAGAGAAAAAGACCGCTCCTGCAAGAGTTGTGAGTACTGAAACACCCACACCTGTTGCAATTGCTGCCCCCGTTGAAATCCCTGAAACTGCGCCCATTCCCGTAAGTGCTGCACTACCCCAGCAGGACAGTGATAAAGACGGGGTATATGATGATGCGGACAAGTGTCCGGATACACCCAGAGATGTACTGGTAGACGATCAGGGTTGTCCCGTTACGAGTAAAGACACGGTTTCAATTGAACTGAAAGTGGAATTTGAATTCGACAAAGCCAGGATTAAAACCATATACAATGATCATCTCCGAAAAGTTTCTGATTTTCTTAAGCAGTATCCTGAGACAACAGCAGTTATCGAAGGTCATACCTGCAGCATAGGAACAGAGACATATAATCTTGATCTGTCCCGCAGAAGGGCTGAATCTGTTGTGAAGCATCTGATCAACTCCGGAGTGGAATCTTCAAGACTGAAAACAATGGCCTATGGTGAGTCCAAACCGATTGCAGATAATAAGACTAAACAGGGCAGAAAAAGAAATCGTCGGGTCAATGCGGTCATCTCCACTATTGTTATTAATGTCATTAAACGGTGAGAAGTGATAATCTGCGCATATAAAGTGCTCTGGATGACATGGTACAGTTATGAACTATTAAATGATCAGGAGCAGCGGGTCGCGAGATTTCAATTAACGCACTGAGGCATCAGAACATTTCCATATATGTTCAAAATTGCAGATTACAACTAAAGGGCTTCCGGACGTGTCCCTAACTATGTCCCCGCTCCCGTTGACTGCAAGAAGAAGATCATTCAGCTTTAACAGAGACCCGTCATAATTAACATCCTTAAGATTTTCCTTGACCTGCCTGAACAGCATCCTGCACTGCGACTCATCAATAATGCCCCTGAGGACAGCCCGGGTAAGATCTACCGGTGCATAAAGCAGACCGGTCTGCTCTGCCACCCAATGGTCCGGTCCATTATAATAGCCGCGAATAGTAATGTAATTATGATTCTCTTGAAGGATGGGAGTCCCTTCCGGGTCTAAAATATTTTTATGCGATTCATATCTTCTGCGGTCCATCGAAGCTTCTATCTTGGCAGTGCCTGTCATATAAATGGCCCTCACATAAACACACGGTATCCCGAGTCTGTTCAAGTCATGCGCTATGGCAAATTCTTCAAAAGGGCTGTTTATGCCAAATTCGCGTATCATGGGATTAAATCGCACCTCTTCTTCATCCGGCACTTCACCGACTCGTGAAGTTTCCCATACAAGATGAATATTGTCCTTTGTGATCGTATAAAAAACGTCCTTGGTGTCTGAGAACCTGATCGACGGGGTTTTCCTCCAGCGTTCAGGGAGAAAATAATCAAACAAACGGGCGTTCTTGCCAACTACCCAGAGATGTCCACCCGTGCTTTCTGCATGACCGTAAATATACGGCACATTAAAAATCTCCATAGCTGTCAGATGGTCCGGGATAGGTGTCGGGATAAAACGGTCCCGCTGGTCATCAAGATATGAATGTCTTCTGGAATTTTTCACTTCCACTTCATGTTCAGGAGTACGAAGCAGAAGCTCATAATCAACCACTGAATATTTTCCGATATTGATTAGATTGTAAAGATAGTATATTTGATCGGCTACAGAACCTTCTGACTGGACCCTGCCGATTTCCCTTATATGTTCTGTATCATTATCACTGATTATTATATGCTCGGGCTTCATGTCCGCAACTAAATATCCCTTTTTATCAAGGTCTGCAGTAACTAAACTGTCTATTGTTTTAAGATGATGGACCCGCAGATCTTCTCCGACATTTATATAGTGAAAAACTTCAGGTAGATTGTAACCTTCTATCCATTCATAAATGAGTTTGTACTGTTTGAGTATATCGATATCAATGCCCGGATGTTTTGCCCGGATACGGTTGATCTTTGACTTCGACCTTCCGCTCTGCCACATCTGCATTATTTCCGGCGGCACATATATGACCATAGGACGCTGGGTTACTATTTTCAGGTCCTTCGGACCGTACCGTCCCTCACGCATCTCCATAACAAGGGAGAACTCTTCCCAGGGACTGTTGAACTCAGCATCGCAAAATTCCATCAAGGTATGAGTGTCTATAGGTACGTCTTCTCCAACCCGGCAGTTCTTTACTACAAGATTCAGGACTTTTCCGTCAACTTCTTTGGTAGGCAGCTTGTATACAGAGCCCGTGCCTTTAAGTCTTATTTTATGCGTATTGAACCAGTCCGCTTCATACCAGTTTTTCGTATCGAAATGCTCCAGATACTGCTCCGCAAATCTGGTCAGATAAAGGTCCCCTCCGTCACTGGTCTTGACGTGAACATATACAACACCTAAAACATTGACTAATGTCTTCTTATGCATATCATATAAAAACAGCGAAGCAGATTATTAATTATGATGAGGGAACATCTGTAGTTATTATACAACTGTCTTATGGCAGAGTTATCGTAAAACAGCCCCCGCCATACGCACCGCCATTGCTGATTGAAATATATCCTTCCCTGTCTTTGTTCTTATGAAGTTTTGCAACCATCGAAGAAAAATAAAGACCGAGCCCGGTGCTGCCGGTCTTAAAACTTACTCCTCTGCCCTTGAATATCCCTGCTCCCAGCATTTCTTCAGGGTACCCGTTTCCGTCATCCTCCACACTGATCACAAGCCATCCCCTGTCTTCATTAGCCCGGACTAATATCCTTTTGCTTGCATATTGATAAGCATTATTCAGAATATTGTTAATAACTCCAGATACGAGATTGCTGTCCAGAAACCAGGTCAGATCATCCGGGCATTCAGTTAATATCCCTATCTCCTTGAAATCCAGCAAAGGCTTATTCTGCAGGATAATGTCCTCTATAAGTTCAACAACAGGGTAATGAGATATATTAACACTAAATTGATTACGGTCCATTTTGTACAGCGTCAACAACTGGATCAGATTAAAATTGACCCGTGTTGCCTCGTACTGAATCAGAGAAAGCTTCCTGTGCGATTGACATTTATCAGGGGTACAGCTGCCGACAACCTCATCAAGAGTATTAAGCAGCATGTTGAGTGAATTCTTCATATCATGGGCCATTGAGGCCAGAAAGGACGGAAAGTCTATCGGGTTTTCTCTATTTTCCATTCCTGTGTTTCCTCACCCTACAGGACTTTTACCGGAGACTGCGACTCGTTCATACATGTTCAATAATTTCTGATATTTATCATAAGAAGGATCAATATTCTTAATCCTGTCAAGAAACTGGGATGCCAGATAAAGGTACCTGTCATTGGCCCCGGTTTTCTGCATGTACATAATAAATGCCTGCGCGGCATTTGCATTAATTATCTTGTTTTCAGGAAGTCCCTTTGCGGCCTTTTCAAAGTATTCGATAGCCTCTTTAAGTTTACCCTCTTCAATAAGACCTACTCCCTGATTGTTCATTTGTATAACTTCCTTTTTGGCAGCTGCAACGATATCTGCCCCTTCTTCCTCTAACCGGGCATCTCTGAAAACTTCCTGCACCATCCCGAGGACCTTGTCATTATCATGGTTGTTCTTCACAACATTTTGAACAAACTCCATGCCCTTGTCTTTTTCTCCCAGATCAAAACAGACCCTGGCCAGATCAAGAGAAGCATCAACGGGGATTCTACCGGAAAGTTTTTCGAGAAGCCTGGTTGCCTCATGAATAGCCTTTTTTGCTTCTTCTTCGCGGTTCAATTCCTTATAGACAACCCCCTGCATGGCAACTGTCTGAAACAGGGCCTCACGGTTTGCCTTGAATTCATTCCTTGCGCTGCCCAGGACCGTCAGGGCCTCGTCTGAAGAATCCTTTTTTATCATCGTCCTTGCAAGCCCGGTGTAATATGAAGGACTTTTAAAGCATGAATGCTTCCCGATCGTTATAGCTGATTTAAATGCCTTCTCTGCTGTGTCATAGTCATCGATTTTATAGGAAATATCACCTATTGTCTGGTGACGCAGTATAGCTTTAGGCGAAATCTCGGTAGCTGTCAGAAGCACCTGCTGGGCTTCTTCCAGGGACCCGAGTTCCTGCAACGTCTTTGCCAGCCAGTCATATGCCTCCATATAAGTTTTGTTTTCGTCAAGGACCGAGCGGAACATATCAATGGCCATTAAGTATTCTTCTCTGTGAAAATGAACCTTGCCCATCCCCATCTTGGCCCATGGGATTTCCCTCATTGCGAGCACCTCATTAAAAACGGAAACCGCCTGATCATAGAGCCCTGTCGTTATACAGAGGTCACCTTTCAGCCTCAGGTACTCCAGCATATATCTCGGATTATTTTTCGCACGCTCCTCACAGAGTGATATGGCACGCATGTATTCCTTGCTCCGGATTGCGTTTTCAATTTCCTCAAAATCAGCCTTCCTCTTTATGTTTTTTTCGAGTCTCCTTGTCAGCATCTCCTTGGTTATAGGCTTGATCATATAATCATCGGGCTGATATTCAACAGCCCCCATGACCATAGGCATTGTGTTTTCCGCAGTAAGCATGATGAAAATGCTGGAGTATCTGATCAGGTTGCGGTGCTTTGCTTCTTCAAGTATCTGCTGGCCGTCTTTTTTGTCATGTCCGAGATTGTAATCGCATAATATTATGTCGTATGCCTTGTCCTGCATCTTCTGGATAGCAACGTCTCCGCTATAGGCATCATCAATATTTTTTGCACCAAAGGATTCAAGCATCCTTATCATCAGCCTGCGGAAACTGGAAAAATCGTCAATTATCAGGATCTTTTTATTTTTATAATCAATTAACATTGGTTTTACCTTACATTAATGATTTATCTTATCGGAGTATAATAATCAAATCTGAAGTTTATCTTCGTTCCCACATAAAACTGTTACTATTGCATAGCATGGCATAGAGAATTATAAAGCAGCCAAGCCTGGATTACAAAAAGAAAAACAGTGTCATTATGGCAGTACAGATTTAATGTTACTGCTTGCTGTTCCCTTAAATATACAGCAGCAGCTCAATAAACTGCTTAGAACCTGTCTCATAATTGAAATGCCATTGATTGTCATAGTAAGACGTTGTCCCCGTGAAAACGGGGAACCATAATGATAAAAAGACTGGATTCCCGCCTTCGCGGGAGTGACAACATACTGAACATCGAAGATATAACCCGATTTTGAGATAGGTTCTAATCATCTAAGGCGTTCAATGAACTCACTGAATTGTTTTTTCAGTTTCTCCGGCAGACGATTACCGAATGTAGAGAAATGCTTTTCGATATCCGGAATTTCCGCCTTCCATTCCTCCGGGTTTATACTCATCAACTCTTTCATGTTTTCATGAGAGATGTTAAGACCACCAAGATCCAGAGATCCTTCATCGGGTATTAAGCCTATGGGTGTCTTTTGGGCCCCGGCCCTGCCGTCAATTCGTTCGCACATCCATTTCAGGACGCGACTGTTGTCACTGAATCCGGGCCAGAGGAATTTGCCATCCTGGCTCTTCCTGAACCAGTTCACATAAAATATCCTCGGGGCCTTGCTGCCTAGTTTTTCACCCATATTAAACCAGTGCTGAAAATAGTCGCCCATGTTGTAACCGCAGAACGGTTTCATTGCAAACGGGTCGCGTCTGAGGTTTCCTACAGCGCCGATATTTGCAGCAGTTGTCTCAGAGGCGGCTGTAGCGCCAAGAAATACCCCGTGGTCCCAGTCAAAGGCTTCATAAACAAGCGGCACTACACCTGTACGGCGGCCGCCGAATATCAGAATGTCAATAGGCAGGCCCTCCGGCTTCTCCCAGTCCTTGCAGATCACCGGGCACTGGGCTGCCGGTGCAGTAAAGCGGGCGTTCGCATGAGCTGCGTCAGCAGGGCTCTCCGGTGTCCAGTCCTTACCCTTCCAGTCAATCGCATGAGCAGGCTCATCTCCATCCATGCCTTCCCACCATACATCACCGGAATCTGTCAGGGCACAGTTTGTGAAAATAACATTCTCCTTCAACGTATCCATTGCCATTGGATTCGTGCTGTATGACGTCCCGGGAGCTACGCCAAAAAAACCATTTTCAGGATTGATGGCATAAAGTCGTCCGTCAGGACCGATCTTCATCCAAGCAATATCGTCCCCTATACATTCACACTTCCAGCCGGCAATGGAAGGCTGCATCATGGCCAGATTGGTCTTACCGCAGGCAGAGGGAAAAGCAGCAGCAATGTGATACTGCTTCCCTTCCGGACTTGTCAGACGGAGAATCAGCATATGCTCCGCCATCCACCCTTCACGCCTGGCCATGGCTGAGGCTATACGGAGGGCAAGGCACTTTTTCCCAAGCAGTGCGTTGCCACCATAGCCGGACCCATAAGACCAGATCAGGTTTTCTTCGGGGAAATGACTGATATATTTTTTCTCTATCGGGGCACAGGGCCATTTAGTGTCTTTCTGCCCCGGGGCAAGCGGAGCCCCGACTGAATGAAGACAGGGGATGAAATCGCCGTCTGTACCGAGAAGTTCAAGGACCCGTGAGCTGACACGGGTCATAATATGCATATTCACAACTACGTAAGGGCTGTCAGAGATTTCAATTCCGATTTTTGAAATAGGAGATCCAATGGGACCCATCGAAAAGGGGATAACATACATTGTACGGCCCTTCATGCATCCCCTGTAAAGGTCCAGCATGGTTTTTTTGAGTCCGTCGGGAGCGATCCAGTTGTTTGTAGGACCGGCCTCCGCCTGTGAAGAAGTGCTGATATATGTGTTGTCCTCAACTCGTGCCACATCACTCGGATCAGACCTGAACAGATAACTGTTCGGACGTTTCTCAAGCGGTATCGCTATCCCGGCTTTTATGAGCCTGTCAATCATATCCCTGTATTCATCTTTTGAACCGTTGCATAAATATATATCATCAGGAGTGCACAGTTCAGCCACTTCCCTGATCCAGCTTTTGAGCTTTTCATTCTTTACGTCAATGTTCATATTCTCTCTCCTTGTATTTCTCCTTTTTTTTCAGTCGTGCTTATTGATTTCACGGAAGGATAAGAAGAAATTATTATGATCAGGATGCAGGGCATCTGTCTTTACGGTCAATTATACATATTGTCACTCTTAAATTTCCAATCCGTGACCAGATGCGAATTGACTCAAATAAAATGTTACCGTAAGGAAACCTGAAAGGGTATCGTTGACTCATAATGCATGTTACCGAAAAAACATGCAGCTAAAAGGAG
>QZIL01000030.1 GCA_003599025.1 Nitrospiraceae bacterium
AAGTGCCTGGCATGACCTATAACATCCTGAGAAAAAACGGCAAGATTTGATGCTGCTTTTTCTACTTCACCTGCAAGAGCGCAGTGCTGATTTATTATAGATGTTATATGTTCCATGGACTGGCTCACCTCTTCTGCCGCTGAAGACTGCTCTTCTGTTGCTGCCGCAACTCTCTGGACAATATCCATGACCTTATCCGAGCTCGTCACAATCTTATGGAGCGCTTCCCCTGCCTTTTCCGCTTTTCCGACCGATTCCTCTACCAGCCTGGTGCCCTTTTCCATTATTGAAGTTGATGCCCTGCTTTCCGTCTGTATAACGCTTATTTTAGAAGCGATCTCACCAGTCGCCTTTGCTGTCCTTTCCGCAAGCTTTCTGACCTCATCAGCTACAACAGCAAATCCCCTGCCATGTTCACCTGACCTTGCAGCCTCTATAGCGGCATTCAGAGCCAGGAGGTTTGTCTGATCAGCAATGTCCTGAATTACCGACACAATAAGATCAATATCATCCAGGTGTTTTCCTAGACCTTCGATGGTCCTTGATGCGTCGCTTACGCTTCCGGCAAGCTGCCCTATGCTCTTTACCGCCTCGGAAACAACTTCTTTACCGGCAGTCGCCGTATCAAAGGATTCTTTTGTTGCATCAGTAGCTTCGGCCATGTTCCTGGCAACGTCCATGATTGTCTGAGACATTTCTGTAGCAGCCACCGCCACCTGTTCTCCTTTTACTCGCTGGTCTTCCGCTCCTTCAAGAAGCTGCTTTGACATGGCAGTGAGCCCTTCGGTCTCAGCAGACATGTCTTTAACAGATACAACTATCCTGCCAAAGGCCTCTCTCAAGTTATCAATCATACTGTTTAATTTCCCGGCCATACTTCCCATTTCATCCTCGCTCTCTATATGGATGGAATGCGAAAGATCACCGCCCGCAATCTGTTCTGCTGCGTCAACAATTATATTGATCGGTTTTTTTATGGAGCGAACAGTAAACACCGCAATGGCAACAAATGCGAAAATAACAACTACCGAAACAACAGCAACGACCCTGTTTAGTTTCACAATAAGCCTTTTGCTTCCCTCGTAGTAGTCCTTTACCCCTGTCTTCTGGTTTTCGGACAACTGATCTATGCTCCTGAATATAAGGGGCTTATTGTCCAGCCATTCATCATAAATACCGGAAACCTTTTCTACCTCTCCATTTGCATATACCGGCAGAAGCTTTCCTGCGGTTGCCTTAAAGCCCGCAAATCCTTTTTCGAAGCCTTCCCTTGATTCAACATCCGACAAGGCTTGCCTGACCTCGCTCCAAAGGCCTTCTATGTCCTTTAACTGCTGCTCAAGATGTTTACCGGCCCCTACAGGCGCCACTACATCCGCCATAACGCCAGTCATATAGAATTCAATTTCTCTGAAGCTTAATTGAATTTTTCTAAGATTATCTAATGGAGTAACGTTTTCGTTATAAATGCTCTCGAGTGTATCTATCTGCCTGTTTCCCATTGTCATATTCAGCAAGGCAAAAGAACCAGATATAATGATACCGGTAATGATAATAACCGCAACCTTGTGAGTTATTTTGAGCTTATTAATAAACATGCTTGCTTTCCTCCGGACCTGATAAGAATGATATGAAAACCGTCATATCCATGAATGCATTAACACATTGTGAAACATTTCACGTAAGTCACTATGATTGACATATCGGCACTCATCTCCTGATCCTTAAGTGTGCCGGCGTTATGTTTTTCTTGAAATTATATTTTCTGCGATATTCTTCGAAGAAATATATCAGGCTTAATATTTTCTCGAGATAGGCCTTACGATGGACTTAATGTATTGATGCAGGAGGGAGGTCAGACCTTCATATGCAGTATCGGCAGCCCCAGCCTCTGCCTTCTGTTTTCGCCTGTAAACAAATCTGTCCTTCTAACAGGAACGTCCCCTCTCTGTCCTTCATGCTGTCCCTGTAATTTTGCGGGCAGACTTGAGGCATGCTGAATGGTGTGCTTGCCGAACCTTGTTGACAATTCATCTATGGAATGGTAAATCTTGGCCATCTTCTCTATCCTGGCCGTATCGTCAAAAAGGGTGAACTGCACCCTGTCCTCAGGCGTCAGGCCTGACAGGACAACGCCTGTTAACCGGTAGGGAATAGCTGATTGATAGATCTGATCAAACCCCTCTTTTAATACTTCAAACAGTTCGGCAGGATAGGCAGTGGGACGGCTCAGTTTAAGCTCGACCCCGATGTCCCTGAAATCTTTTTTTCTGAGAAAGATAATGAGCCGTGTAGCTGCAAGTTTGTGGCGTCTTGCTTTTATACAGGCGTTCTCCAGATTTTTGGAAAGCTGGGCAAATACAAATGTCCTGTCATCAGACGGAGGGGTAAAGGTCTTTGTCTTGCTTATGGACTGATAGTCCCTCTTTGATTCAGTAATAACAGGATAGACACTCATCCCGTTGAGCTCGCACCAGATCTCCTGGTAGGGTTTGGACAGGTGCTTCTTTATAAATTCCTCGTCTCTTGCTGCAAATTCCAGTGCGGTCCTTATCCCGAGCTTATTGAGGAATGCTGATGTGTTGGCCCCGATCCCCCAGATCTTATCTACAGGAAGCTTCTCAAGATAGAGGTGGATATCCTTTCCCGGGATTACTGTCAGCCCATGCGGCTTATTGTGTTTGGATCCTATCTTTGCGAGGACCTTTGAGAGGCTTACCCCGATCGAAACCGTGATCCCGAGTTCTTTTTCAACCGTCTCCTGAATCTGTGCGGCAATTATGCCATAGGAACAGTGAAAGCTACGCCTTAATCCTGTCAGGTCAACAAATGCCTCATCGATGGAGTACTCCTCAACATCAGGAGAAAACCGTCTCAGTATTTCAAACATGCGTACTGAAAACAGGCTGTAGGTTTCGTAATCGGACGGCACGATGATCGCGTCAGGGCAGACCTTTTTTACATCAATATATCCCATCCCCCGCTTGACCCCCCGCGCCTTTGCCTCGTAACTGGCAGCCGCAACTATCCCGCGCTCCTTTCCGGTGATGACCGGCTTCCCCCTGAGTTCAGGATGGATGGCCTGCTCGCAGGACGCAAAAAAGGCATCGGCATCCATGTGAAGGATGGCCTGCGGCCACGAGCGTATAGTTAATGGCTGTGTGTTCATAGACCTGAACAGAACAAACACGGAGGCACGAAGGCACAGAGATCATAAAACAAGTCTTTTAATTCCATTTTTCAGTACATCCGTATAAAAATTAATAATTAAACCTACCTTAATATGGGAAAGCCTCAGATATGTTAATACCTGGGCCTCATGTACAACTGTTATTTTATCCACACATTTGAGTTCTACTATTACCATGTTATCTACTACTATGTCCATTCGGTAACCACAATCAAGATTGATCTCTTTGTATTTCAGCGGTAGAGGTTTTTGCCGCTCAAAGGAAATACCCTGTGTGTACAATTCGTGACAAAAGCACTCTTCATATGCAGACTCTAACAAACCAGGGCCAAGGGTACGATGAACCTCAATAGCAGAAGCAATAATTCTGTTCGTTAATTCTTTATGTAAAATGCCTTTCTCAGTGTCTCTGTGCCTCTGTGGTTTATTCTGCATTTTCACTGATATTTCCTCACCACTGCCGTCACTACCCCGGCGATCTTGAGTTCATTTTTGGGTTTAATAGGTTTATATCTGGCATTTGCAGGAATAAGCGCCACCACGTCTCCCCTTTTACGCAGATACTTCATGGTCCACTCTCCATCTACTTCCGCAATCACGATGTCCCCGCTTTTAGGTGTCTGCCCTTTGTTTACAATGACCATATCTCCCGGCATTATCCCGGCCTCTATCATAGAGTCGCCTGACACCCTTAGCAGGAACGTGGCCTCGTGGTTCTGTATAAGAAGGTCATCAAGGGACAGAGTATCCGCCAGTTCTTCTTCAGCAGGACTCGGAAATCCGGCCTCAACAATACCGAGCATCCTTACAGGAAATTTTATGGACCCGGGCGTGAGCCTGCCCTTTTCATCCCGTTCAAGTACTTTCAGTTCCTCGAGTTTCCTGACGAGTTTGGAGACCGCATTTTTAGACTTCAGCCCCAGCATCTCCCCGATCTCGCCAAAACTCGGCATCCTGCCTTTCTGATAATAGAACCGCGATATCTCCCTGACCCTGGATTTCAGTGTCTCTTCTCTCTGTTCCCTTTTCATGCCTATATTATAGGTGAACGAACGTTCACTGTCAAGACAGTGGAGGCTGATTTTTCAGGCAATACCAAATACGTTTTAATCTGTTATATGGCCAACCGGAAACGGTAATATAACCGGAAGCCTCAAACAGCATTTCATCAAAACCATATAACTTGCTGTTTTTAAACGGGCACTGACTGAAGGTTATGCTGGCATCCAGCTTGCTTTAATAATTATTTCAGGATTGAAAGTGACTATATGTTAGGTTCTATTATGAAGAAAGCAAATAATCTGATACGCATTAGCGAGGAAGATTTTATCGCGTTTAAAGGGAATAAATTCTTTTTTGCCCAATCCCGGAAAGACAATAATAAACCTATATCCTTCTCCAGGATACTGTCACTTAGAGAGATAAAACTGTTTGATGAAAACCCGGACCTGCTGATGCACCCTGAAAATTTATACCTGCAGCTGACACATGACTTTAAATGGATGATCCTCGTGCTGGAATAGTACTTAGACTATCTTAACGCCCTGCTTCCCAAACCTCAGGGACCATACTCCCCATTGTCCCGAATTCAATTCTTGAAGGCCTGGCAATTACTATGCAATAGTCCGGATCATCAGGCCCTGAGAAATAGTTCTTCAACTCATCGAACCAGAAGGAATGGCGCTCTTTACGGTCCATCGACACTTCGGCCGATGCCTGTACCTGCAGCCAGTTTTTTGCAGTTTCGAAATTTGCCACTCCCATTGAAATGTGCACATACGGAGTTTTCTTTATATGGTCGACCTTCCTGGACCCAAGGCTGGTGCAGAAACGGAAGACCAGGTCGCTGTCTGCCTTTGCCATAACATAACGCACCCATGGCTTCCCGTCCGCTGTAATTGTAGCAACATTAATTAACTGCAGCTCTTTTGCAACATCAAATATCCTTCTCTTTAAATCACTCATAAATCACCTCCATAATTTTAATCAGTATATCACACTCAGGGGATATCTCATACAGCAACAAAGGGCTTGAGAAATACTTGGGGGATTTTAAGTCCATTGAAGATAATCAGGCGTTATTAATAATTAGCAGAATGAGTAAACCGATTATAAATTATAGTATCATGCAGTGGGAGAAAGATAAGAGATGAAGAAACAGCAACCGTTTAAACAGTCCAAATTTTTTACATCAGAACAACTTCAGGGCCTCCCGGCTTTTGAAATATGAGGCCTTTAAACTTTACTCATCTTCAGGGAATTCTTCGATAAACTCTTCGACCTCCTCGAATTTCATTTCCTTCTCCCTTTTTCTTTTGGCCTTCTTTGGTGGAATTCCCTTTTCAGCGCACCCGTATTTGGTATGGATGCTTTCGAGAAGGCTTGCCGAGCTTTGACAGAATTCTTCAATCCTCTTGTCTACCACCGCGGCCTTGCTGCTGCGTGCTGACTGTGACATTTTATATCCTCCTCCCAATGCTTCAGGATGAGTTCTTATCGGCATTTTACTTACAACCTTTAAAGCTATAGTCTTCATTTTATATCCCGCTTTATACCGTAAATTAAATATAATCCATAAATGGAATGGCTAAGATATTACTTATATGAATATGGAGATGTCAAGAGGTGAAGGCTTTTGCAATGATGCGCTGTAAAGCAATCATGTTTTGCGATATAACTAAGCTAAAAACAGCTGACTTCAAGTGTATTATTTTTATTTAAATGTAAGCCCGGATATGTTCAACAGTCCCTAATGCACGGAACAGGAGATACACGGGTCATAGGAGCGGACGAGCATTTCCGCGAGGAGTTCAATCTCCGCGTCCTTCCTTCCCATTGATGCAGACTGTGCAGCCAGTTCGGTGAGGTCATGCTGGATATTGGCGTGGTTCTGTCCAGTAGGGATGACACAGTCAGACCTTACAATCTTCCCGGCGCTGTCAAATTCGTAGCAGTGGTAAAGTATCCCCCTCGGGACCTCTACAGCAGAAACGCCTTTGCCCTTCTTATGTTTTACAGCCTGTCTGGGTTCATCCCATTCATTGTCCAGAAACTCGTTTATCATTGCAATGGATTCGAGGGTGACATGAACGCATTCCACAAGCTGGGCAATATTGTTCATAAAGGGATTATGGTTTACCGGACGCAGCCCGAAGCTCTCGGAAAGCTCTCTTGCTGCTGGATGTAGAAATGCAAAATTATTGTTCAGTCTCGCAAGGGCACCCACGGCAAATGATTCCCTTGAGAGGCGCGCCCATTTGGCTGTGGACCGGGCCACGGTATATTCATTAGTCATCTTTTTATAATCGTGCTCCTTCATCCTGACACCGTCAGTAGATACAAGATCACCGCCTATAAACGGGTATTCGCCGTTACCCCTCAGTGATACAAACTCTGTTTCCCTGACAAAGTCAGGAACAGGGAAAGACCTGAAAAGCTCGGCAGTGCGGTGCAGGTCAGTCACAGCTTCTTCAAGCCTCCTTTTAAGTGATTCGAGCTTGCACCTGTCAGGCAGCATGGTAAAGCCGCCCACCACTGTGGTTGTAGGATGCATCCTTCGCCCTCCGATGATGTCACAGGCGTCATTTGCAAGAAGCTTGATCCTCGCAGCCCTGGCAACAACATCCGGGTGGGATTTGATTAGCGGGAACACACTCCCTGTGTTTAGAAAATCCGGTGCTGCAAGAAAATAAAGGTGCAGGACATGGCTCTGGAGGGTCTCCATATGCTTGAGCAGCAGTCTCAGCTTACGCGTCTGTTCCGAGGGCACGATGCCAAAGGCGTTCTCAACAGCCCTTATGCTTGCAAGTGTGTGGCCGATGGAGCAAATACCACAGATTCGTCCGCAGATCCATGGGGCATTGTCCCACTTTTTCCCGACAAGCATGGCCTCAAAGAAACGGGGCGTCTCTACAACTTCCCACTGTGCTTCCGTGACCCTGCCGCCTTTTATCTTAATATGTATGTTGCCGTGTCCTTCTACCCGGCTTAAGTGCTTGACCTTTATGTCACATGAGATTTTCATTTGGCAGCTCTCTTCTTTTTAGACTTTGATTTGGCGGTTCTTTTTTTCAGCTCCCCGGCAAATTTTTTAAAGCCCCCGAAACATTCAAGCCGGTCGATAATCGTGTCGGCTGAAAATTTATGTTCTTCCATGATGCTTATGATCTGCTCCACATTTGCAGCATCTGCCGGCCCCCTGCAGCCCCAGCATCCGAAGCGGCTCCCCGGACACCACGCGTCGCATCCGGCGCGTGTCACCGGTCCGAGGCAGGGCTCGCCCATTTTATAGAGACAGATATTTTCATTGGCCATGCACTCCATGCAGACCGGATATTTCGGATGACTGACCGATTTTCCGAGCACAAGGTTTGTGACGATCTTTTCCACTTCTTCTTTTTTAATAGGGCATCCGTATATATTCAGGTCTACGGTCACAACGTCCTCAAGCGGCCTTGCCTCTTCCGACTCAACTGGAAACTTTCCGTAAACCTGCTCTTTGACCCACTTGTTGTTATTGAAGCGGTTCTTTAACTGGTTCACACCGCCAAAGCAGGCGCAGCTTCCCATGGCCACAAGGACCTTTGCCTTTTTTCGGATCTCCTTTAATCTCTTTGCCTCATCAGCACGGGTAATGCTCCCTTCGACAAAGGCTATCTCGTAATCATCAGAGCGCTCTGTCATGGCCTCGCGGAACGCCACCACTTCTACGAGTGAAAGAAAGTCCAGAAGGGTCGCCTCATTATTCAGAATCTGCAGCTGGCAGCCCTCGCAGGCGGTGAATTCAAAAAAAGCCACCTTCGGTCTGTGAAGAGGGACCCCGAGATAATTATCAACCGGCATATTAAATGGCCTCCTTCAGGTTCATGACCGACCAGTAGTCAAAGACCGGCCCCTTAAGGCAGGTGTATGTGGAGCCTACATTGCAGCGGCAGCACTTGCCCCTGCCGCAGTGCATGCGTCGCTCCAGGGATACAAACATCTTCTGCATCGGGATGCCCGCCTCGGTAAGCATATTGCAGACAAACTTGAACATTACAGGGGGGCCGCAGACAATTGCGTATGTGTTATTACTTAATGAGCCGTCCGGTTCTGCTAATTTCTTTCTGAGAATATCTGTCGAAAGACCTACCGGCCCTTTCCACTGCGCATCAGGTTTTTCCACAATAATATCGAGGCTGATATCAAATTTGCGCCACATATCATACTGATAGGTGAAAAGGAGTTCAGAGGGTTGTCTGGCACCGTAGATAATGTCCACATTCGCATATCTGCTGCGGTTTTCGAGCACAGACAGTATCGGCGACCTGAGCGGGGCGATGCCGAGACCGCCTGCGATCAGGAATATGTTCTGCCCCATCATTTCCTTCAGGGGAAAACTCGTTCCGAACGGTCCGGTTATTCCGACCTGCACCCCACGTTCAACCCGTGCAAGAAAGTTCGTCAGGTTCCCTACATTACGGATGCAGAGTTCGATATCACCATGACGGATAGGAGACGATGAAATGGAAAAGGGCGCCTCCCCTACTCCAGGGACTTCAAGCATGACAAACTGGCCCGGCTGGAATGTAAAACGCCTGCGCATATCAGGGTCTACTATCTGTATCTGGTAAAGCTTTTCATTGCTGGTAAGGGGATAAACGTTTGTAATCTCCGCCTTGTGGCTGTATTCAAAACTCCCCAGGTCAGCCTTTCGCTGATAACCATGTATGTCCTTGAGCACATCAACAAACGGTAATTTATTTTCCATGCCGTCCTTTTTTCCCTTTCGGTTTCACTCCGCTTCTGACGCTAGCAATGACCTCAGGCACTGTTATCTTTGCAAGACATGCCTCACTGCACCTGCCGCAGCCCACGCAGAGAGACTCCTCGAATTCCTCCATAAAGCCCCTGTGTTTGTGGTAGTAGCGGTATTTCAGACGGGAGTGGCTTTCAGGCCTGAAATTGTGACCGCCCGCTACCTCTGCAAAGTCAATCAGGTTGCAGGAATAAAGATGTTTTTTCTTTTTCGCCCCTTTAAGGTCAATATCAACAGACTCTTCAACGCCATAGCAGTAGCACGTCGGGCATACGCTGGCGCAGGTGCCGCAAGAAAGGCACCTGTCCCCCCAGTATTTCCAGACATCGGACTGGAATTCCATGTCGAGTATCTTTGCAAGGTCAGTTGTGTCTACACTTGTGGTAAACATGCTGTTCTTGTCTGCGACTACCTTCATGTACCTTGCATGGTCTTTTTCTTTTGGCTCTCTCGTCCTGATGTTCTTGAGAAAATTAAAGGCTGTTGCGGACTGCACCTCGACAAAATAGCTGTCTCCAAGGTCGGTCAGGAACATGTCAAAACCGTGGAAGGCAGAGTCCGTACCCATCGACCGGCAGAAGCAGGACGGCTGGGGAGTGCACTCAACTCCGATTATGAACATGTTCTTCCGCTTGGCCGCGTAATAAGGCGTCGGGAAATTGCTCTCCAGGAGCACCTTGTCCAGCTTGTCAAGGGCATTTATATCGCATGCATGCATGCCAAAAAAAACGTGGGGCTCATGGATATTAAAATCAACTGTCTTCTCCCATCCGTTTTCATGGACCGAAAAGGTGCAGAGCGTTTCGTGGGAAGGAAGGAAATAGCGCTTTGCCGGCCGGGCAGTGGAAGTGTAATCAAGCTTCAGGTCATCAAAATCAAAGACAGGCTCAAAGGCGTATAAGGCCTTTCCATCATGGCTGGTACCCTTCTGAACAGGACCTATTATCCTGTTCTCTGCCAGGACATCGAAAAGCTCTCTCAGTTCCCTTTTATTGATTAACCTGAATATCATCTGAATTCCTTTTCAAGTTTACAGAAGTCATATATTAGCATATAAATTAATTATAATCCGCTGTCCCTGGAAGTCAGGATTCAAATATCTCAGCGGTATTTATACTGTAAATCCCGACAGCTTGAATGCTTGTTATTTCAGGGAGTCACCAAAGAATTGAAGATTATTTTTACCATGCTTTTTCGCATGGTACATGGCCGTGTCCGCATTTCTTATCAATTCATCACCATCAGCAGAATCATCCGGAAAAAGGCTGGCGCCTATGCTTCCGGATATCTGTATCCTGTTGCCGCTTATATCAAAAGGCCTGTTTAATTCACTGATAATTTTTCTCGCTACTATATTGACATCTCCGGCCCTTTCAATATGCGGCAGGATACAGGTAAATTCATCACCGCCTATCCGGGCGACCGTATCTGACTTGCGGAGACAGCCCTCCAGACGTCTTGCGACTGCCTGCAGCAGCAGGTCACCGGTATTATGCCCGAGGGAGTCGTTGACAGGTTTAAAACCATCCAGATCAATAAAGAGCAGCGCCAGCTTTTCTTCATAACGATGGGCACGGGATAGCGCCTGATGCAGGCGGTCTTTAAAAAGCCTGCGGTTAGGGAGACTGGTAAGGGCATCAAAATAGGCCATCCGGTTTTCCCTTTCACCGGCCTGGTGCCGTTCAATGGCATAGCGGATGGACCGGCTGATAATGCTGCCGTCAACCTGCCCTTTTATAAGATAGTCCTGTGCCCCGTTCTGTATTGCCGTAAGGGCAAGCGCTTCATCATTAATAGTTGTAAGCAATATGACAGGGACCTGCGGAGAATGCATGCGTACACTGTTAAGTGTACTGATTCCCATGCTGTCCGGCAGGGTCAGATCAAGTACAACCACGTCATAATGCCCTGCATCAAGGTGACTTAGCGCCCCTGCCAGATGTGCTGCACAGGTCAGATTATACCGGGCTGATCCTGCTTCTTTCAGGTTTTCCCTGAACAGCCGTGCATCTCCCGGATTGTCCTCTACCAGAAGGACGTCAACAGGTTTACTGATTGTCTGTGTAACCATATACTTCCTTCCCGACCGGGATTGAAAAGTAAAATGTCGACCCCTTGCCGTATTCTGATTCAACCCAGATCCGTCCGCCATGATGCTCAACTATCTTTTTGCAGATCGCCAGACCGATGCCATTGCCTGAATATTTTTCCCTGTCATGAGCACTTAAAAACATGATAAAGATCTGCTCCCTTTCTTCTTCTTTGATTCCTGTCCCGTTGTCCTTAACCGAGAAAAGCCACTCACCGTCTCTAAATTCCGCACCGACATGAATTTCGGGCCTTTTTTCTCCGCAGAACTTGACTGCATTCCCTATGAGATTCTGAAAGACCTGCACCAGCTGCACGTCGTCAGCCATCACAACCGGCATGTGGGCACAGGTAATAACAGTGTCGCTGTCCTTCAGGACAAGCGCGAGATTTGCCATCGCGCTTCGCAGTACATACTCACAATCAGTCGGTATCAGTTCATTACTGATTTTTTTATCAACCCGCGAATATGCAAGCATGTTATTGATGAGCCTCTGCATACGGGCAGCTCCATCCACCGCGTAAGAGATGAAATCGTCAGCATCATCATCAAGCATTCCTCTGTATCTCTTTGCGAGTAATTGCGTGTAGCTCGCGACCATCCGGAGAGGCTCCTGTAAATCATGAGACGCAATATGAAAAAACATTTCCAGCTCCCGGCGTGAACGGTCAAGCTCTCTTTTTGCCTCAAGAAATTTCTTCTGCTCTTTATTCAGGTACGCAGCAGCAAAGGCAGGCGGCATTGCCGCCAGCTTTTCAGTATCGTCTATTATTCTGTTTGACATCCTTTTGCTCATATAAAGTCAATTTCTCAACTTGTTTATTTGTTAACTGCTATATGCAAAATGAATGCCAATTTATAACTATTTGTTTTTTTTGAATTAACGGGGCTTGCCACAAGAAAGGCGTCAGTGTTATGACACCTCCCTGTAAATATTGTTAGCAGCTTTTTTGACGGTGTCCTACAGTATAATCAGTCCGTGCAACTGGCCGCAGTTTGAAAGGCATGCCTCAGCAGCTCGTGAAAATCCTTGAACTTCATCTTTTTCTTGATATGCTCTATATGATTTTCAACGGTTTTGAGGCTGATGTTCAGGTTCTCGGCTATATCACGTTTTTTCATTCCCTGACCGACAAGCTGATATACCTCAAGTTCCCGATTGCCGAGGAGTTCAATGGAAGATTTGAGATTATCATTCTTTCTATCGATGAACTTATACAATAATTTTTCCGACAGCTTTTCGCTGACATAAATCTCTCCTCTAAGGACGGTCCTTAGAGCTGACAGCAATTTTCTGGAAGGTTCCTGCTTCATGATATATCCCCTCGCTCCTGCCTTCAGGCACCGCTCGGCATATAACGATTCATCATGCATGGAATAAACCAGCACCGGCAGGCCTTCATACGAATAGGATATGTTTTCAATAAGTCTCAATCCGTTGCTTTTTTCGAGGGCAAGATCAACTATCACAATGTCAGGCCTGCATTCTGCGATGCCCTGTAATGCCTGAAGAACATTACCCGCCTCACAACAGACCGTTAAATCTTTTTCCCGGCTGATAATTTCGGAAATGCCCTCGCGCATGATAGGGTGGTCATCAACAATAAATACTTTGCAGGTTTCCCCTTTGTTTGCTGTCCCGGAAACATTCATCATATGTTCACCGCCTGTTTTATGATTTAGACTGCAATTACCGGCCCTCCGGTATTTCTTACTGGATCACTCGTCCCCTGGATCACTGTCAGTAAATGTGCACGATACGTTCGTACCTTTGGGAATTTCCGTTTCTATGTTCAGCACCGCACCAATCATATTGGCCCTGTAATTCATGATCTTTAATCCAAGGCCGTTTTTCTGCTTGTGTATATCAGGGATACCAGATCCATTGTCTTTAACAGTCAATACAACCGCATCTTCTTCCTTAGTCAGATGGATTTCAATATGTCCCGGATTACTATGCCTGAGTGAGTTGGTGACGGCTTCCTGGGCAATGCGATACAGGTGCATGACAGCCGCTTTGTTCCTAATGGCAAAAGGGCCCCGGCTTTTAAAAAAACATGGCACATTAAAATCCCTTGTTGTCCTGGAGGCAAGCTCTTCCAGAGATAATACAATATTGTTCTGGGCATTTTCGAGTGGCAAACTCCCCTGCATAAGGAACCTTAAGTGCTCTTTTGCCTTGTCAATAAGAAATGTTATCCTGGAGGCAAGCTCTGCCTCCGGCATAGACTTCTCCTGCAATATATCTTCCAGACTCTGACTTTTCAGCGACAGCCCTGTAAGAAGCTGCCCGAGGCCATCATGCAACTCGAACCCTATACGCTGCAATTCCCTGTCCTCGGTCTCAAGGATCGCCTTTTCCAGGACCTTGCGCTCGGTGATCTCTTCCCGGAGGAGCTTATTAATCGCCTTAAGCTCAAAAGTGCGTTCTTCAACAAGCCCTTCGAGCTGCTCACGGTATTTCGTCAGTTCATCCTCTACCATCTTGCGCTCGGTAATGTCGCGCACAATGCCCATGAAGGCCGGGTCCCCCTTATACTGAATAAGACCCGCTGACAACTCAACATCCTTTGTCTGCCCTCTCTTGCAAAGCGCCTGGAATTCATATGTGGAGGCCACTGGTCTGCCTTCCATGCGTGACTTATATTTCTCGGCAATCATGGATCTGAATTCAGGTGCTATGGTATCAAGAATTCTCATGCCCATAAGTTCTTCAACAGAATATCCGACGATGTCCGTCATGGCCCTGTTGGCATATTTATAGACACCGTCCTTTATGATAAATACACCTTCCTTGGCTGTCTCCACGAGCAGCGAATACTTCTCCTCGCTCTCCCGCAATTTGCTCTCCATGTTATATTTGTAAATAGCCATCTCAATGGCGCTGCGCATCTCAATATTTGAAACAGGTTTGAGCAGATATCCGTACGGCTCCGTTTTTCTTGCGCGCTTTATTGTTTCGTCATCCGCATAAGCGGTGAGATAGACTACAGGCACCCTGCACTTTATACGCATCTGGTCGGCAGTCTCAATCCCGTCCATCTCGCCCTCAAGCATGACATCCATCAATACCAGATCGATCTTATTTTCCCTGGCCCTGCGGATGGCTTCATTCCCTGTCGAGGCGATAAACGGGACAACATAACCCAGGTCCTCCAGCTGCCATTGCAGGTCTTTGGCGATGATTGCGTTATCTTCTACAATAAGTATTTTTGATTGTTCCATTTATCAGCAGTTATTATTTATAGCCTGTACTGACATTCCCGGAATAATTAAGGTTTGATTATCGAGTCCAATTATAACCTAATCCTGCCTGTTTTTTTAATCTTATTGCTCATCTATCTCCCACTTCTCATAAGCACTCTCAGGGAGCTCCTGTATAAAAAGTGACGGCCGCTTAACAATCGCCCCGTCATACCAGCGGGTGTCCATTATCGGATAACAGAGATAAAGTTCGTCCTTGGCCCTGGTGAGCGCTACATAGAAGACCCTTCTCTCCTCTTCCTCGCTTTCTGTATCACCCATGGACCGGGCCGAAGGGAAACTCCCGTCGGTCAACCCGATGATAAACACGCGCGACCACTCCAGGCCCTTTGCCCTGTGTATGGTGGACAGGACAATTGCCTCACCCTCTTCATCCGGTTCAATTATGTCTTCAGACTGGACATTTGTGAGCAATGCCAGATCACTAAGAAAGTCCCCTGTCGACTTAAAGCTGTTTGAGTAATTAGAAAGCTGCTCTATGTCTTCCCTTCTGTCCGCATAATTTTCAAAGCTGCGCTTGAGATAATCGTCATAGCCGTTTGCAAGCAGCTGTCTTATGGTTTCTGAGGGGTTGTTCATGACGCCCTCTTCTTCCAGTCCTGAGAAATTGTTCTTAAATGCTGACCAGCTTTCCCTGCCTCTCTTTGGAAGCACTTTCAGAATATCTTCTGATGCTACTGTTTCCAAAGGATGCCCGGATGCCTTTACATGTTCCCATATTTTTCGCGCAGTCACGCTGCCGATGCCGGGGGAAAGTTTCAGTATCCTTGTCCAGGATATCTCGTCCATCGGGTTAAGTACAGCACGCAGGTAAGATATAATGTCCTTGATGTGCGCCTGCTCAAAGAACCTAAGCCCGGACCTTATTTCATAGGGAATTCTCCTCCTTGTGAGCTCCATCTGCAGGTCCATTGACTGGTAGTGGGAGCGGTAGAGAACAGCGATCTCGTTCATCGGCACCCCCTCATCTACGAGATCAAGTATCCTCTGAGAAATAAACTCCGCCTGCTGGGACGTGTTTTTCAGAGGGACCAGTGCAGGCATCGGGCCGCTCCTCTTAAGGGACTGCAGCACCTTGGGAAACTGCCTGCTGTTGTATGCGATGCTTTCATTGGCAAGCCGCAGAATCTCTTCTGAACTGCGGTAGTTTGTAGTAAGCTTAAAGACCTTCGTGTCCGTGTATCTTTCCGGGAACTCTATGATATTGTCAAAACAGGCCCCCCTGAAAGAATATATGGCCTGTGAATCATCACCCACTACCATCAGGTTCTTATGACCCGATGCCATCAGGTCAACGATCTCGGCCTGTATCCGGTTTGTGTCCTGATATTCATCAACAAGCACATGGAGAAACCTCTGCGAGAGCTTCTCCCTTATAGCAGGCACATCTACGAGGATTTTCTTCCACAGAAACAGCAGGTCATCAAAGTCAACGAGGTTCATGGCCCTCTTCTTCGCGTTATACCTTCCGGCCACCTGCACAATTTCATCACCGTATATCATGAGGTGCGAATAGCTTTCTTCAAGTACCTCGGGCAAGGCCCTTTCGGTGCCTACGGAACGGCCCATGATATCTATCAGTACATTGCCTTTTGGAAACATCTTGTCCGCCCTTAATTTCAGCTCTGCCACACAGGATTCGACAAGGGACTTGGAGTCCTCGCCGTCGAGGATTGTGAAGTTGGTGTTGAGGCCGATAGCATCTCCGTATCTGCGCAGTATCATGTTCCCTGTATGATGAAAGGTGCCGCCCCATACACGTCTTGCCTCACCCTTTATCAGAAGCTCAACACGGTGTAGCATTTCCTTTGCCGCTTTATTCGTAAAAGTAAGGAGCATGATACGTGAAGGAGGTATGCCCCTTTCAATCAGATACGCGACCCGATATGTCACCACCCTTGTCTTGCCGGAGCCCGCTCCTGCTATTACTAGAGACGCCCCGTCTTCAGAGGTCACGGCAGCGAGCTGTTCCGGATTGAGATGGGAGGCATAATCGATTGAAGGCTCGAAGTGGGTGTCTGATTTGAGGTGGTATTTCTTCATGGAGTAACAATCATTTTAATACATGCCTGCCGAAAAAAGCCCGGTCCGGACCTCAATGCCCGCTATTCTGTCAAAATGCGCAATTCCACACCTATATGCTTCTCTCGATGATCCGCACTATTCATGACTTGCCCTTCAATGAGGCGGGGAACAGACTATCGCGTGTTTTTTCGGCCGACAATGAGGCAGGATTAATTGACAGTTACTGTTTCGGCAGATGGTACGTGAAATACCTTTTATGCTGTAGTGGTTCTTTGAACCGTTCGCTGTGGAGTATCAATCACAATTGAAACAATCCGCACTTTTTTCCCGAGACCCGGTTCCATTCTGTCACAAGGAGGTTAAGGGTATTAATTAAATATATTCGCTTCAGCTATTAATTAAATAAACCGAAAAAATTACAATACCATCGGGACAATGAGGAATGGAGATTTCAGTCACTGACAGAACAGCCAAAGTTTATTTGTATACAGACCCGTCCTGTGATACTGCTGAAGGTCGCTGGACAGGACTGAGACGTTTACGGGAGCTTTACGACTTGTCCGATAAAAAACACCTCTTGACAAACGACCCGGATGAGGCAGACATCATTCTTTACGGCGATGTGATGGAAAAGAACTGGACCATGAAGATATTGAACAGCAGGCTGCTGAGAAAATACCCTCACAAGTGTTTTTCTGTTTCGTGGCATGACCGCCCCTATTTTCTCAGTCATGGAATTTACTCCGGCAATTACAGGTCCGTCCTTTCCTGCGGCAGGGTCCGTACCGGTGCATACACGACAGATGGTGATAAATTCAGAAATCCATTTATTAAAAACCACTGTAATTCAGTCAGAGACTACGCGAACAAAGACTACCTGTTCTCCTTCATAGGAAGAGACTCGCACCATGTCAGAAAGGCTGTGTTTAATCTCAAATGCGAGAGAGAGGATGCTTTAATTGAAGACTCATCGACCTTTGACCTCTGGAGAGCAGCTGAGAGCACGCGTCATGAGAGGCAACAATATTTCTACGAGATACTTCTTCGTTCTAAGTTCTCTCTCTGTCCAAGAGGAAGCGCGCCGAACTCTATCCGGCTGTTTGAATCCATGCGGCTGGGGGTCGCACCTGTCATCATATCAGACGAGTGGGTGCCACCCATTGGTCCGAAGTGGAATGAGTTCGCCGTAATAATCAGGGAAAAAGATATTGGCGATCTCGTGAAAATCGTCGAAGCCCATGAAGACCGCTATAAGGAAATGGGACAGTCCGCAAAAACGGCATATGATGAATATTTTGCTGAAAGAGTTTACTTTAATTATATTGTAAGCAATTGCATCGACATCTTGAACCGTCAACGCATCCCCGAGTCAATCTGCCTGGCGCTCAGCTCTCTTCTTCTGAAGTCAAGAATTCAGATATCTACAGCAAAAGACAGACTTCGATGCAGGACAAGGCTCAGGGAATTTTTCAGCAGGGTATGCAACAGGTAAGTGACATCCCATTCAATGGTTCTTTGATACGGGCCATCGAGTAGGCGGGGGCGTTAGCCCCTGCCTCTCACACCACCGTACGTGCCGTTCGGCATACGGCGGTTCATATAAGACACTCAAGGCGTCGATGTTCT
>QZIL01000077.1 GCA_003599025.1 Nitrospiraceae bacterium
TTTGACCCGCCTTTTCAGCACAGACAGTCTGCTTCTGATCCGGCTCTGAGTAAAACCCATAAAGGTCATTTCCCAGAGGCAGTGGGCTACGATTTCTTCCTTTGTCATCTTTTTCAGAACTTTATTATCCACCTCATATCCCAGCCATTTTGACCATGGGGTATACTCAAGGGCATATGATTGTTTAGTACCTTTTTCAGTGCATACACCGCTGACACAGAAATATGCGTTCTTCCCTCTGCCGACCTTTCTTATATCAATAACCATCCCTTCTTTGTTGTGTCTGGATCTCATGAGTTCTAGAGTTTGGAAAACATGCTTATAGCCATTAACAACTTGTTTCTGGTCAGGGTAAAGCCTCAGCAACGCCTCTTTAATATCTTTAAAAGCGCATGCTTTTATTATATCTTTGAATATTACCTTTCCACTTTTATTCTTATGCATTATTAATCTCCGGTTATCAATTGGAGATGCTACAATTTAATAACCCCAATAGCGCCCCTTAAATGCCCCTTTCGCCCCAATAGCGCCCCTTTAAAATATAATAAGTGCCCTTGCCTGTAATACCAATACGTTCAAAAACACCCCTACCTTCAAGAGCCTTTAAATCATCAGTAGCCTGTCTCTTTTTCAGGCCACATACTTCTTGATACTCTTTATTTGTTATTCTTTGGTTTTCTTTTACATACTTCACTGCCTTAATTTGACGCTCATTCAGGCCAAGCTCGGACAAATACTTTTCTGTAAATATGTCCTTCCGTAATACCGTTACGAAATGTCCCATCTTCTGAATGAATTCCGGTTCAGGCAGGTTATTTCTCCTGCATTGTTTTATCATCTCAATAGTGCCTGAGCCAGCTCTTTCAATATAACCTGCCAGATAAAATGGCTCACAAATCAGAGGATGTTGCGGGAAAGAAGGATGAGGCTGTTTTAGTAAATCAACAGTCAACTGAGGCGGCAGTTTCCCCGGATTCCATATTTCAATGCGGTCAATGAAAACATTGACCTGTACGCTTGCAGATGAATAATAATCTCTGTGCGCAACTGCATTGACGATCGCTTCCCTGATGACAAATTCAGGGATTTCAAATGGTCTCAGTGTCGCCGCTTTACCCGGTTCAGGAATGACCGGACGTTTCAATCTGTCGAGGACGAAGCCCAATGCGTTATCAATCTGTTCAAAAATTGTGCCCTTGTATATATGATATGAGTCAAAAGGTTTTTCAATTTCAGTGCCGTGAAGATGCAGACATTTTACTTCTGCCTGAAGGAATAATTTATGAGGTTCTTTCCCAAATAAAAGGACAGCAGCATTGGTCAGCTTTCCGGATTTTAAAAGATTGAGATGAGTGAAGATATCCTTGAGAGGTGCATTTAAATCCAATGGGAAATTGCGCCGACTTTTTGCAGTCTGCAAGAATCTCCGGATCTTATCCTCATTAATATCATTGAAACCGGCATCTTCACAAATAGCGCTGTCAAAGGTCTGTCGTCCAACAATGCCTTTTTCACGCAAGAAATCAATGAGACTTTCGTATATGTTGGTTTTTAATTCCGGGATAGTGTTGAAACGTTTATACTTATATCCGGCCTCCTCATCTCTTATTTCAATGATTAACCTCTTCAGTCTTTTGTCACGTTTATTGTCATCCTTTCCTTTGATGTAAATCAGGACATCCTTGCCGTTTCTCTGGGCCTCACGAAATTCCTGTTCTGTTGCGGAAAGACTATTTTTGCTGACTGCTCCATATTCATTTCCCAGGATTCCAATGTAAATATCACATTTGCGAACTTCATCAATATAGGTTGTTTTCGCAGATTTGCTTTTTGCCGGAGAATCTTCAAACAAAAAAACTTTGAAATGTTCTTTCAATAATACATTCTCAGCGATTAGTTCCTTCACAGCAAACCTATCTTCTTTTATTTCTTTCTGAACTCCGCTTATAAAGATTTTATATTTCATGCTTAATTCTTATTCCTATTCTAAGTTCGTACTATTATATACCAGAAGAAAAATTGTGAGAGAAGATAAATATATCAGAGGAAAAAAGGCGGGGTTTTCTTGGTGGTTGTAATCAAAATGCAGACAAAAGCAACATAACTAATTGAAGCTAAAATACTATTTGTGCGATTTCCAGTCGTGCTCCTTCGGACACTCGGACACCTCTCCAACGTTAGAGTCCAGAGTTATGAGTCAAGAGTTATGTAAAACCCGCTTTACTCGAATTATTACTTTATAACTTTAGACCTTATACTTTCAACTTTGCATGAAGGTATCTTTTAATTCTAAACTCTTAACTCCTGACTTTTAACTATAAAATGGCGGAGAGGCAGGGATTCGAACCCTGGGTACCTTTCGGCACAACGGTTTTCGAGACCGCCCCGTTCAACCGCTCCGGCACCTCTCCAAACAAGGCCACAAGCTGTCAACACTCAGCCATCAGCTTTAGAAATAACAAAAAGACCGGAACCACTTATCAATGCTGCTAATTATGCGGTAATGCAATGTACTATTATACAGAATAATCACCCTGTCCGCGAGGGAAAGCCCGGAATGTGAAGATTTGTGCCATATAAACATTAAATGCCGGTAAGCCTACTTGTGACTTACCGGCAATTGCGCTCTTCAAACTTGAATTAGTATATTTATCGCCATCAGGCACCTTTGCCCACAGGCTCTTCCTCAAACTCAGCTTCTACGGTATTGTCGTGCTCAGGGTGAGCTGCACCGCCGCTGCAATTACCGCTGCTGCATGACGATGCCCCCTGTTCAGCTGATTCGGTCTTGTACATGTGTTCCGCTATCTTGTGGGATGCAGCTGATAACGCGGCAACAGACTCACGGATCTCATCGGGATTGTCCGATGTGTCTTTAATTTTCCTGCATTTCTCAATTGCCTGTTCAATATCGCTTCTGTCAGCTGCTGGTATCTTGTCTCCGTGTTCCTTTAGAGTCTTTTCAGCTGTATAAACGAGATTGTCAGCTTCGTTTCTAGCTTCTATCAGCTGTTTCTTTTTCCGGTCTTCATCGGAATGTGCCTCTGCATCTCTTACCATCTTGTCGATCTCGCTTTCTGATAATCCGCTTGAAGCAGTGATCCTGATAGACTGCTCTTTCCCAGTGCCCTTGTCTCTGGCTGAAACATGAAGAATGCCGTTTGCATCTATGTCGAATGTGACCTCAACCTGGGGCACTCCTCTCGGGGCCGGGGGAATGCCTAACAATTCGAAATTGCCAAGCAGTTTATTGTCGCCGGCCATCTCCCTTTCCCCCTGGAATACACGTACACTTACAGCCGGCTGGTTGTCAGCAGCTGTTGAGAAGACCTGGCTCTTCTTTACAGGGATTGTGGTGTTCCTCTCTATAAGTTTTGTGAACACACCCCCGAGAGTCTCGATCCCGAGAGAAAGGGGAGTAACGTCCAGAAGCAGCACGTCTTTTACTTCACCTGTCAGCACTGCTGCCTGTATTGCAGCTCCGATCGCAACCGCTTCATCAGGGTTAATGCCCTTGTTCGGTTCTTTGTTAAAAAAGTTCTTTACTGCCTCGGCTACCCTGGGGCTTCTTGTCTGTCCGCCTACAAGCAGCACTTCATCGATTTCGGTTACTGGAATCCCCGCATCTTTTAAGGCAAGCCTGCATGGCTCAAGCGAACGCTGTACAAGGTCTTCTGTCAGCTGCTCGAATTTTGATCGTGTAAGCTTCATTACAAGATGCTTGGGCCCTGTGGCATCCGCAGTAACAAAAGGGAGATTAATGTCAGTTTCAACTGCTGTCGAGAGCTCGGTCTTGGCCTTCTCAGCCGACTCCTTGAGTCGCTGCAGGGCCATCTTGTCTTTTCTGAGATCAATGCCCTGGTCTTTGCTGAACTCTCCGGTCATCCAGTCAATGATCTTCAGATCAAAGTCATCACCGCCGAGGAATGTGTCTCCGTTTGTTGACTTCACCTCGGTAATGCCTTCCCCGATCTCAAGAATAGAGATATCAAACGTACCGCCTCCGAGGTCGTATACGGCTATCTTTTCATCCTTTTTGGAATCCGCGCCATACGCAAGCGATGCTGCGGTCGGCTCGTTGATGATCCTTAGAACATTAAGACCGGCTATCTTGCCTGCGTCCTTTGTTGCCTGTCGCTGGCTGTCATCAAAATATGCTGGTACTGTTATGACCGCATCAGTTACTTTCTCTCCGAGGTAATCCTCTGCAGCCTGTTTCAACTTCTGCAGGATCATCGCTGAAATCTCAGGTGGAGAATATCTCTTGCCTTTAATTTCCACATGTGCATCGCCGTTGGGCGCCTCAACGATCTTGTAAGGGAGCTTTTTTATTGCGTCCTGCACTTCGGCGGATTTGTATTTCCTGCCCATCAGCCTCTTTATAGAAAAGACCGTATGTTCAGGATTTGTTATCGCCTGTCTCTTGGCGACCTGTCCAACGAGCCTTTCCCCCTTGTCGGTAAACGCTACGACTGAAGGGGTCGTCCTGTTTCCTTCCTGGTTCGGGATAACAACCCTTTCACCCTGCTGTACCACAGCAACAGCTGAGTTTGTGGTGCCAAGGTCTATGCCTATTGTTTTTGCCATTTTTAAAAACCTCCTTTGACTTTATAATCATTAAAATTCAGGCTACGCCTTAGCTTCTGATAAATAAACCAGCGGAAGCCTGTCTATACCTTTTTTTGTCGCGATCAGAAGGGCCGTCAGATCTAATGCCGTGCTGTAGATAAGCGCATTATATGAAACCGACCCGGCCTCTTTCTTGTCATTGTTGCTCTCGCTCTCATTAATCATATACTGACTCGATACACTTGCCATTTAATGGACCTCCTCATGTATTTTCCACTTGCATTTAATCAATGTGAAATCAGGAGGTATAACGCAAGGCCTGTGCCAGAAAAGAGAATGCGGTTATATCAATAGGTTAGGCTGGCGGTGAACAGACATGCAGGACAGGATGTCCCATTAATTAATAGGCTATATTAGCCTAATGCGCCTTTTGGCCGGGTGGTTTTTACCAGTAGTTCTTCCAGCTGGTTCTTTAAGGTTAACGGGTTAAATCCAATTGAGTATGCCTTTGAACTGTCAAGGGAAATGTCAGGAGGCCTTGAGGCTGCCATGGTCAAATCTTTCTGGCAGCACCTTATCAGTTTTGCGTGCCTGGCCCCCAGTACTCCCATCATCAGCAAACCGAAATTGTACCGCGATATGCGTTCTCTTCCCCCGAGATGGACCAGTCCGTTCATTTTTTCAATAGCAATCAAAAGTCCCCGGGCTGCAGTCCGTCCGCTGACCGGGGTCCTGTATTCATCTTCAAACAACCTGAGTTCACTGCCATTGCGAAAGGCAGTAAGCATCGTCTGAAAGAAACTTGAGGCAGCAGGCCCCGGGTCCCCGAACATAAGAGGCATCCGGCATACTGCAGCGCCGGGATATCTCTTCATGACCCCTTCCTCTGCTAGCACCTTTTGTTCACCGTACAGATTGACAGGACCAACCGGATCATCTTCCTTATAAGGTGCGTTAAATCCGTCAAATACCAGATCTGATGAAGTAAAGACAAAAGGGATGCCGGCATCAGCACAGAGTCCCGCGATATAGACCGGAACATCGACATTGATCTTCCGTGTCCCGGACTTATGCTTCTGACAATAATCCGGACTGCTTAATGCTGCAGTATGAATGACCGCATCAGGCCCGATTTCCTTAAATATCTTTTTGAATTCCCTGAACCGTGTTAAATCGGTCTGAATGATCTTAATCCCTTTGATCCTGACTGGATGAGTAAAAACCGTCCCCGTGATCTCCCACTCTTTATATGCCTCCCGGCATATGTTCCATCCGAGAAAACCGCTGGCGCCTGTGAGTAATAGTTTTTTACCCCCCTTTATTCCCCCCTTGCCAAGGGGGGATTTAGAGGGGTCGGGATTCATTGTAACTTTTTTATTCATTATGATTAGGTTATTTTATTTTCTCCAGTGAAAAATATCCAAGAAAGATCAGTCTTCCGGACACAAGATAATTAAACCGCCCGATATAATACATGCCGTTATCAACACGTCTGATATGGTCCCGTATCGGACGTATATGAAATAAATTTTCCGGTCTGTTGTAATTAATCACAGCGACCTTTATTGAGTCTAAATCTTTACATATATCTTCCTCAATAAAGAACCGCCCCCAGCTCACGTTCAGAAGCACATTATGTCCGAGTAGTTTATTATTCTCTCGGTAAAAGATCTTCCGGTGCGAAAACCGTTTAAAGCTCGGCCATACGGTAAGCATGTCAACGAGATATTCCCCCTCTAACTCAGACAGCTCCGGATCTGACGCGTTTCTGAAGACTCTGTATAATTCCCTGCTGTCACGAGGAAATTTCATGATGTTTATTTTAATAAATGCTGCAGGGAATATGCGAAGGAAAATAAGTGGCAGGCCGACAGATGCAAGCAGGCAGGAAGTGGGACACAGACAGAAATACTTCAGTACTTCCAAGCTTCCTCACTTACCGGCTTTTTTAAGGCTCCTGCCTCTTTCCGGCCATGGTCATGGTAGGTGGCAGCATCGTGCTCTTCCCCGGAAGCAGTATGTTCCAGTATACCCACTCAAACCCGAGTTTGCCCTTCCAGTTCATCCTCGTCTCCTTCAAAAGAGAAAAGGGGCCGATCAGCGGGAGAGGGTATTTACCGAACAGGGGCTCTGTGTTGTAATTAAAATCCACCAGATATGATTTGCCCTTTTCCGAGACGATAAAACAGGTCGAGTGACCGTCATAAATCGGTTCAGGCTCTTTGCCTTTGATCTCGCTTAAGAGGTTGTGCGTGATGACTTCAGCTTCATAATGCGCTACAGAGCCCGCCTTTGAGGTTGGAATATTTGTTGCGTCTCCGATGACATAGATATTTTTATGATTTAAGGCCTTCAATGTGTGTTTGTCAGTCGGGACATACGTACTGCCGTCGTCAAGGCCTGAGTCAGAGATGACCTGGTCCCCCTGGTTGGTCGGGACAATCACGAGCAGATCATAATTAATCCTCTCTCCGGCAAAATTCTGAATGTACTTCCCTTCCCTGTTGACCTCCTGCAGGGCAAAGCCGGTTGATATCGATATGTCTTTCTTTTTGGCAGCATCCAGCATGACTACCCTTCCCTTGGGCCAGTTCGGCATACATTGCGGAAACGGAGTGGCCAGGTGTAACTGGACCTTGTCGCGCATACCTTTCTGTCTGAAGTACCAGTCTGCAAGAAAGATAAACTCGATCGGTGCAACTGGACATTTAAATGGCAGCTCCGCAACGTTCATGACCAGCCTGCCGCCTTTGAAGTCTGCTATCGCATGTCTGAGACGCTCTGCTGTCTCATGTGTATAAAAAGAAAAGGCATTTATACCCCATTCATCCATGAGGCCTTCATTTTCCTCGGGCGCCAGACGGCAGCCTGTGCCTATTATGAGCCAGTCATAATCAAAACTTCCGCCTCTGGTCTCGACCCTGTTCTTTTCATAATGTACGCGTGCAATCGGATCAATAATAAAATTTATCCCACCGGATATATATTTCTTCCTGGATTTAATAATGCTCTCAACCGTGCAGATCCCGAAAGGAACAAAGAGAAGTCCGGGCTGGTAAACGTGGTTGTCATCCCTGTCGATGATGGTAATCTCCCACTCATCACGTGACAGGGCCTTTCTTAATTTATTGGCTATGGCAGTACCACCTGTTCCCCCCCCGAGGATAACGATTTTTTTCATTTATTTCTCCTCCCGGATCTGTACTGTTTTTTGAGAGCGCATTACGTCATTGTTAATATATGTAATCATCTTTAAAGAATTCAAGAAATAAATAGTATTATTAAAAATGCAAAATCTAAAAATGTTACAATATTTTCCCAATGAAGAATACAGGATTAGTTTAATATGATTAAGCAAATACCCCTGACAGAAATAAAGTATGTGCTTCTCGATATGGACGGCACCCTGCTCGACCTTTACTTTGATGATTATTTCTGGGGGCATCTTGTGCCGGAAAAATACGCTGAAAAGCACGATATGACCTTTGGCCACGCAAAGGAATACCTGTATAAAACCTACAAGTCACACGAACGGACACTTAACTGGTGCGATATCGATTTCTGGTCAAAGGAACTGCATCTCGATATCCCGGCACTTAAGGAGCAGATAAAGCACCTGATCGAGGTGCATCCGCATGTGATAGATTTTCTAAAGATGATGAGAAAACACAGGAAGAAGGTATATCTCCTGACAAACGCCCATTTCAAGACAGTTAAAATTAAATTCGCCAAGACGCAGATTGGACATTATTTCGATGATGTACTCTGCTCCTTTAATGTCGGGCACCCTAAAGAGGACATCGAGTTCTGGCATAAGGCCCAGAAGCGGCTTAAGTTTGATAAAGAGCATTCGGTGTTTATTGACGACACTGAGGATGTTCTCAAGACCGCAAAGGAATTCGGTATAAAATACCTTCTGTTCAAGGCGCGGGCGAGCTCAAAGGCCGAGCCGAAAAAGACAAAAGAATTTCTCACCATTCATGACTTCAGGGAATTGATGTAAGAGCTTGTACCGCACGCTGTTCAGGAAGCACCTGCAAGTATAATCAGATTTCCACCCGGCTATTTTTTCAAAAGTAATATTTTACCAGCATACGGCAGCCCTACCTATGATTTACATCATAGGCATCATGATCATCACGGTTTAAAATTAATATAAGATATCAAAAGCCCCCTCAAGTCGTTGCGGCTCGATGGGATCGGAAGATGCCATAAGGGTCGCTACGACTTCCTCACTTGCCTTGTACATTACTGCCCTTCAAACACCTTCAAGCGCGGGTACATCAGATGTCTTCAGCCTCTTTTTCCGCGCTGCATAGTTGATCGTCATTTCGAGTAAAGGTATATCAAGCGGCTTAAGCATGAAATTGTTGGCACCCTTCTTCATCGCCTCGCAGACTTTATTAGGGTCGGCAAACGCAGTAATTACTATTATTATGATATCTTTGTTAACAGACCGTATCTCATTTATTAATGCAATGCCATCCATCTCCGGCATTATAATGTCGCACAACATAACATCAATCTGCCTGTTATTTCTAAGTATATCAACTGCCTCGCTTCCGTTATGGGCCTGATACGTTATGTATTTCTCTGATAGAAGTCTGGCTATGCCTTCGCAAATGACCTTTTCATCATCCACGATTAGTACCGACGGTTTCATCCCTGATTAAATCCCTTTCCCATCATTAATATGTCGCCAAATCAGCAATAATTATTTTCTGTCTATGCAAAGGACAAATATCTTACTTAATTGAATTAGCAAATGCAATACCAGATATGTTTTTTGATTATTAATTGGTGTCTTTCAATATCCTGGCAACAGGATCTATTGTGAAAGGACTGTAAAGGCAGTGCCAATTTGGCAAGCTATTTTGTCTCTTTGCCATTCTGGCCGTATCATTGACTGTGCGATCTTTTGGCACTGGTGATTGCAGAAGGCTGCCATGTCCCGGTTCTTATTCAGTTATCACCAATAAGGGCACTGTTGTTCTCGGATTCAATGTATATCCTTACAAGTTCAAGAATATTCTTGTAAAGAGAGAAATTTAATGAGAGTTCCTCAAAGATGTCACCGTGTGTCAGCTCTGAAGCGATCCTGTAGGAGCGCCTGCCCTGCAGCATGTAGTGTTCAGAAAGGCTTGCCCCGGGGACCACGAGGTGTCCGAGGACAAACTCCCTGCCCCTTCTCCTCGCAACGACCATGGGAAACATGCCGAGCATGAACAGGGTATAGTCCCCGATGTGTTTGTGCACCTGAAATTCCTGCTCGAAACTCTTTGCGTTAAGGAGGACGTTTCCTTCAGCAAGGATGTCAGCCATGTCTTCGAGCCTTGTGCCTTCCTCGTCCCGTATCCTGTAGAGGCTGTCAGTATGGATGAACTCGCAGAGTATCTGTTCCTCGATATAGTCCGCGACCTCAATTTTGTCTATGGGATTATGCTGAAGTCCGAAGGCAATTGCGTTTCTGAAGAGTTTTCTTAAAGGATGGTCTCTCTCGATACTTGTTCCACTTAACATAAATTTAACCTCCTCTTATGTACCCTCTGAATATTATTTCGGTCCCTGCAATGGCAAACTTAAGAAGCTGCTGTCTGTGTTAACTCATTGACAATATCGCATGATTAAAATAAATTATTACGGAAAACATGACTTGAAAGGCCAGATGAAAAAGTCAAATATTGTCCTGATTGCAGCATTATTCGTAACGTTAGCCTTCATGTGCAGTTCATCTGCGGAGGTACTGACTCTGACGGATGGTCTCCGGATCGCTGTAGAAGACAACAAGCTGATCAAAATCAGTGAGCAGGACGAACTGATATCTGAAGCTGACACGCTTGTTGCAAAATCGCCCATGCTGCCCAGGGTCAATGCCTCATTAGGATACACATTTCTCTCAGACCAACCCGGTGCGGTCTTCGGCACACAAACCGTCAACACAGCTGAAAAGGGCTTTCTTTCCTACAGCCTGAGTGTCCAGCAGACACTGTATGACTTCAGGAAAAACGCAGCACGCTATGAGGTGAGCAGGACCGTACTTAATACAAGAAGACTTGATACTGCAAGGATACGTAACCTTATTGCCCTCGAATTTGTGACCCGGTATTTTGATCTCCTCGAAGCGGATAAAATGGTCCTCGTGACACAGAAGGAAGTTGAGCAGCTCGAATTACATTTCCGGAACGCTAAGACCATGTATGATGAGGGAGTGATAACAAAGAATGAGCTCCTTCAGGCTGAAGTTAAAATCTCGGATGCCAGGCAGAGATTACTGACTGCAGGCAGTCTGAGGGCCCTGACCGCGTCTCGGCTTAATAATATTATCTCACGTCCGTTAAAGACAGACATACAGCCCGCTGAAGTGGAGGACCCTTCACACGATATTTCTGCGCTGGAATTAGAAGACGCGTGGCAGATGGCAGAGAGGCTGAGACCGGAGATTGGGATAGTTTATGAGACGGCAACTGCCCTTGAACTGGAAAAGACAGCGAGAAGATCAGAGTACTTTCCGGTGTTTTTCGCCAGAGGTGGTTATGACTACACAGAAAACGAATACCAGCTCCATGAAGGGAACTGGTCGCTCGTACTGGGGATGCATATTAACATCTTTAACGGCAGGGGCACGAGCGCTGAGCTGTTGAAGATCGGTCATCAGAAGGAGAAGCTGCTGGAACAGAAAAACAGACTCTTTGATGATATTAAACTTGAAGTCGAAAAGTATGTCCTTGATGCAAAGACAGCAAGGGAGAAGATATCCGTCACAGAGAATGCTGTTCAGCAGGCAGAGGAAAATCTGCGGATAAACAGGATACGGTATGATGAAGGGATGGGCACGGCATCGGATGTGCTTGATGCCGTCACCCTGTTGACTACAGCACAGACTAATTATTACAGGGCCGTCTATGACCTGAGAAAGGCAGAGGCCGGGGTCATGTACTCAACAGGGCAGGACCTGTCGGAGGTATATAAATAAATGGAAGAGACAAAGGAAGCACCAGCCGGCGGCAGTAAAAAAAAGATCGCATTAAGCATATTTGCCCTTATGGTAATCACCGGGCTGACAGCGCTTTTTATTTACACCCGTTACATAAAAACACACATATCCACAGATGATGCGTTTATAGAAGGCGATATTTATACTATCGCTCCAAAGGTCTCGGGCACAGTGAGGAATGTTTATGTCAGCTCAAACCAGCTGGTCAGGAAAGGTGACATCCTTGTAGAACTGGATGAGGCTGATTATAGCGTGAAAGTATCTGAAGCAGCCTCAGCCCTGGAAGCTGAAAAGGCAAAGACATCTGAGATCGATTCGATGATACTGGCAACTAAAAAGCAACTCGCTGAAACAATTGGAAGGGTCCAAGCAGTAAAGGCTGTCAATGAGCTTCAGAATGCAAATCTCGAGCAGGCTGAAAAAGACAGGGACAGGGCAGAGACCCTTTATAGTAAACAGGCAATATCCAAAGAGAAGTATGAACGGGCGCTGACCGCATATAAAGTAGCTGTTGCGCAGGTAATGGCTGCGGCCGAGGACATGAAGGTGGTCATGTTCGCCGTCGAGACGCAGAAGGCCGCGGTAAGACAGGCTGAGGCCTCGAAAATATCGCAGCTGTCCATTATTAAGCAAAAGGAAGCTGTGCTCGAAACCGCGCAGCTTAATTCTGGATACACTAAGATCAATTCGCCTGCAGACGGGTATGTAACGAAAAAGTCGGCAGAGCCCGGCAACCAGATAAAAGCCGGGCAGCCGATCATGGCAGTCGTATCACTTGACAATGTATATGTCACTGCAAACTATAAGGAGACCGAACTCGAGAGGGTGAAGCCGGGGCAAAGGGTTGAGATAGAAGTCGATACTTATCCGGGGAAGAATTTTACAGGAAAAGTCGACAGTATCATGGCCGGAACCGGAGCGGCATTCTCACTATTCCCTCCGGAGAATGCAACGGGGAATTACGTTAAGGTCGTGCAGAGGATACCGGTGAAGATAGTTCTTGATAAAGATACGGACAGGGAGCATGTCTTACGGGTCGGGATGTCGGTTGTGCCGACGATTAGTGTTAATGAAAAATAGTCAGAGAAGGTTAAAAACATCCACTTTGGTCAATTTGATTATAGTTGCCTGTTCCAAAACATCCACAGCATAAAACGTCTACTTTTTAATTCATCGGAGTTGTAGGTTCTTAAGATAAATTATACAAATAATATTCCGTTTCACCTATTCTTTTCCACTCTTCCGACATATTATAACAATCCTGTGCTGCATTTATTATAATGATTTTGGCTCCGGTTTTTGAAATAGCCTGGAAGACTTGTGATTTAACCGAATGGTCTCCTTCCAGAAATGTCTTTTTTTCTTCACTAGGGATATCGGCAACAATCTGAACACGGGCCAATCGAGCCCAAATAATATTTTCTGTCCATCCAACTACTGCTATCTTGTCTCCTCTACTTATCCCCATTCGGGCCAGCGCCTCAACAACCTGCAATGATACGTCAGGTGCAGAAGGCCTTTTTGTTGAGTTAATGAGTTGATACGCGTTTAATAGAGGAGAGTAGACTGTTCCTATCATCAGCATCATCGCCATGAAAACAGCTATGCAAGACATCAGGGATTTAGATGCCTCTGATTTTGGCAACTTAACCCCATAGAAGACTCCTGTCCATAATAGAACTATAAATGCACCCAGAAATCTTCTTTCAACATGAACCATTGCATATATGACCATTACAGCAACAGATGGTATGATTAAACTCCACTGATCCGCCATATCCTTTATGCACAACCACCTTCTGCGGCTCATATAGTAAAGAATGATACAGCCAATTAATAACGCAGGCTGTACTTTGAATAAAATATCGGCATATTCTTTCATTTGGGTTTTCAGAACGATTAATTGCTTAGAAAGATCGAAATGTGCTTGCACTCCTTCATACCAGTAAGAAGGATCGTACCAGGCAGGATATGTACCACCCCTAGGAGTTCCAAATTCATAGGTAGGTGGATTACTGAATATCTTACGAACGGGATGTTCTGGAAAACCGCTGCCAGTTGGTTCCCCCTGCCAATGAACCCATCTAGTAACATTATTTACATACCATACGTAATTTAATTTCCCGCTGTCTCCATAGGTGAAGCGTCCTTTAGATATGGAAAGAGCTGCGATAAAAGGTCCAGCAACGATAAGAAAAGTCATTAATGCAACGAAAAAACGAGGTAATGCTTTTCGAAAATTATGAACTAAGAACAGGCTTATCAACAAGAAAATGAAAGATAAAGGAAACATGATGGCCTTTGCAAGATATGAAAAACCAAGGACTACTCCTAACATGATAAATGTATTCCAATCAATGTTTCCCCTGCGGATGCGAAGTATTATGCCTGAAGCCAGGAATACAAAAGCTGCAACACACATATCTGGGGTCACAATAGATATAGTAATGAAGTTTAGCGAAGACCAGATAAATAGGGAATATCCAATTATGATTAGTACCCCTTTAGGGCACCCTGTATATCCACTTTCAGACAGGATTTTCAGTCGATACCTGTTATATTTAATCCATTCCAGCAGAAAGAAATGAAAACACAAGAGTGTGTTCAGGAATATTAAATAATTCACTAAATGCACAACAGGGAATTCCCAATATGCAGAAGGACGTAAAATATGCATGGCAAGCCCTAGTAGCCAAGAGTAGAAAGGGCTCCAATAAGCGTTTATCGCCATATCCCAGTCGCCCCTCAAGTATGCTTCTCCCATATCCAAATAGGAAATGCCGTCTGCATTCATTGCATGACGTGTATCCCATGCCTGGTATGCGCCAAGCACAACTGCAATAAAACAAAAAAAACCCACTAACCATTGATCATTGCGAGTTTGGCCAGGCCCTTTACACATAGTCGTATCTGGACACTGTATAGAACCTACTTTGTCTGTCATATCGAATTGAATAGCGATGCTTTTTTAGGGGATATCTCCGGGCTAACTCAATAACTTAATAATATATTAAGTGTGCAATTCTTCATTTTTGCTTAAATATTTTTTTATAAACGCGAAACATGTCTATGATACTATTTGTAATGTGTCTAATAGACATAACGCTTGACTCACCGAATGTCCTTGGATATGTCCTAATCCCGGCTTCCCCGATTGGATGTCCTTTTACCATAGCATTGATAATAATTTCAGGACCAATAAAGGCACTGTTTGAAATTAGCTCCATCTCCCGTATAACATCTGAACGAATTAATTTTAGTCCGCAGTTATGGTCACGCAAATAAGTTTTAAACAACAACCTGATTATCAAATTATAAATATATGATATGAAAATTCGTAATGTTCCGTATATCTTAGAATAACGAAAAGTTACAATCAGGTTGTAATGATTAAATAATTTAGACAAATGATACAATTCATTAACGTCATATTGATTATCTCCATCGGTAAAACAAATCCATTCGTAATCGAGTGAATATTTAAAACCGGTTTGAAGCGCTGCGCCATAGCCCAGATTGCTTTCATGGCGAATTGATATAATATTTGAATATTTTTCAGCTAATTTATCTGCGATCTCTCCTGATTTATCAGGGCTGCCATCATCAACAATAATGACTTTATATTTAGATGCAATATCGGCTAAAACCTTGAGAGACTTTATGGCAACTGTCTCTACTGTCCCTTCATCACGATAGACAGGAAAACATATGGCAATGGATGGTTTATCAGAATTTTTATTCAATTTGTTAATGTCTTGGTACCCTTATCAGACCAACGCTCATTTAATATTATATCCTTCTTTCAGAAAGAATGGCTACCTGCCGTAGTGACGCGAGGAATCAATGATCTATTGCATGGTGTTTAATAACATTTTAGAACATATAACTTGCTGAAAAAGTCATTAATACGAGTTTTGAAGTTGTTCTTTTTTATAAATTCAATATAAACTAAATTATCACGATTTATATGCCGTCCAACTATGACGGCTGTTCATACCTTTCCGGACAATGAAATTTATTGTACATATATCCCCTCTGATATGAAATATTATAAGAAATATCTCAATTTTTATCTTGGGAAAATCTCAGGCAAAATCAGATGGGGATACCTAATTTATTTTGTTACAAATCGGTGCAATGCAAAATGCAAGCATTGCTTTTACTGGAACAACCTTAATAAAAACGAGGAATTGTGTCTAGAAGAAATAAGCAAAATCACGACAAATTTGGGACGTGTTCAAGTGCTCCTCTTGTCTGGAGGGGAACCCGTTTTAAGGAGTGATCTCTTTGAAATCATCTCTCTTTTCATCCGGAATAACGGTACACAGGTTGTTTCTCTACCCACAAATGCTTTGTTACCCGAGCGAATTTCTACTTTAGTTGAGAAACTCGCTATACACTTTCCATCGATAACTTTTTCAGTGAATCCTTCAATTGATGCATTGCATGAAAAAAATGATGAGATCAGAGGAATTGAAGGAGCATTTGAGAGATCAGTTGAAACCTTGACAAAACTTCAGGCATTAAGAAAGAAATATGACAATATCGAATTAGTAGTCAATACAACAATCTCAACCTTTAATTATCGGGACATTGATAAGATGGTAGAGTACTTCAAAGCCTTTGATATCACATATCATAATTTTGAATTGTTAAGAGGGAGCCCGAAAGAAAATAATATGATTCTTCCTCCTCTGAACGAAATAAAGAAGTTACATTTAAAAGCCCTGAGGGCTAGAAATTATTATATTGATAAAAAAAAATCCGGCCTTTTAGAAAAGATATCTGTTCTTGGTATCACCAAATATGCACAAACTATAAAAGAGACAGTCCTGGACTCCGGGAGATTCCCTTTTTCATGCTCGGCAGGCAAGAATATTATAGTTCTTGAACCCAATGGAGAAATTAAGTTGTGCGAGCTCTTACCATCTGTGGGGAACATAAAAGAGCATGATTATGATATTGAAAAAGTCTTAAACAGCAATGCGGCTATCAAGTTGATGGAAACGGTAAAAAAATGTAAATGTACTCATGTCTGTTTTATAAACATGTCCATAGCAAATAACAAAAAGACCATATTTAAAGTGCCCTACTACTTTCTTAAATGGAAAAAATAGAAATAAGTATAATCATCCCGACTTATAACAGAACAGAGTTATTGATAAAGACTCTTCTTGCTATTAATGACCAAAAATATAATATGAAAACAGTAGAGGTAATCGTTATTGATGATTGTTCTACTATCAGTCCTGAGAACGACTTATCATATTTGAAGACGAAATACGCACTAAGATTCTATAGAGAAAAGAAAAACATTGGACAGGGACAAATCAGAAATAGGGGTATAAAAATGGCGCAGGGAAGATATATTTTTTTCATAGGAGATGATACAGTGCCAAAAGATAATTTCATAGATGAGCATATGAAATTACACAATAAAATTGATGGGATAGCCGTTTTGGGGCAAGTATTATGGGCCCCGGAGTTGCGTAATGAATTTATGAATTTTATTGAAAGAATACAATTCCATTACCACACAATAAAAGATAAAAACAATGTAAAACTCCATTTTTATACTTCAAATATATCGTTAGAAAAAAGATGGTTTCAATTCGGTGAGTATAGTGACAAATTCAGGAACTATGGATTGGAAGACATTGAGCTTGGCTACCGACTTGAAAATAACGGGTTGAGAGTAATCTATACACCGAAAGCAATTGTTTATCATTTTCACTCTTATTCTTTTGAACAGTTTTGTTTGAGGATGAGAAATGTAGGAAAATCCGCAGTTATTTTTGCTAAATTACATCCTGAGTTAAAAAGAAAGTATTTACTCCCTTGTCATAGTTTAATAAACTTTGGGAGTTTAATTCTTTCAAGAAAAATCTTTAAATACATAAACAGGAAAATGTATTGGTACTCAAGTTTCGTCAACCACTACCTTAGCGGGATTGAGGAAGAAATTAAAAACTCAAAGGGGAAAACCCATAAGAATTATAAATGAGAAGCCATACTATTTATTAAGTTTAAGCTATATTTTATTACAAATAAAACACGGATTCCAAGTAGTAGCCCCCATCGGCTTATTATCTCGACTCTTTAATGTCCTAACAACTTATCTATCAATTTGTTTTAGTATAGAAAACATAGAAATTGCAATTCAGCATGATAGTCTGCAAAGACAGAAACGGATGTAGTTTATCACGTGGACATTAGAGGTATTTTGTTTCGAAGGTTAAGAGATATGTGCTATAAATAGCAATATCCGTGATATATAACGGTGTACTTTTTAATAGAAACATGTTCATTATACTACGGTGGACCCCAAAAAGTGGACAACGTGTTAAGCTGTGAGTCAAGAAAAAGCAGGAGGAGTTGGCAGTGAGCAAGAAAGGAGGAAGCAGTAC
>QZIL01000015.1 GCA_003599025.1 Nitrospiraceae bacterium
CAGGTCTGGCTTTGTGATCTTAATAAATTCGTCCCCTAAAGACGCTCTTAAAATATTTCAGCCCTTTTTACCCATTTTTGTACCTGTCGGTGTAGGCTGCCTTCTTGCTGCCTGTGAGCAGGCAGGGATAAAGGCCCAGTTCATTGACGAACAGGTCGATGACCGTATCCTTGATCGCGTAGCGGAATATGTCAGGAGTATGGAAAAGCCTTACATCTTTGCCTTCAGCGTGCTGACAGCTGGCTTTAAAAATGCGATAGCCGCCTCAAAGGAATTAAAGGCCCGCTATCCTGATTCAGTTATACTGTTCGGCGGCATACACCCCACAGCAGCCCCTGATGAGGTGATCGCCTTTGATCACATTGACGCGGTTATCCGGGGAGAGGGGGAGAGGCCCCTTATTGAATTCTACCGGTGCGTCAAGCAGGGAAAGGATTATACCCATATCAGCGCTCTCACCTACAAAGCAAACGGACAAGTATTGCATAACAACATGTCAGACATTATCGAAGACCTCGATAATTATCCTCCCTTCCCCTATCATCGTTTCACCTCCGGCAGATATGACCTTGGGTTTGTATTAAGCTCCAGGGGATGCCCCTACCGCTGCATATTCTGCAGCAACAGGATAACGACCGGTAAAAAATACAGGTACAGGTCAGCCGAATCAATCGTCGATGAGCTCGAAATGCTGTACAACAAATACAACAGGCGTTATGTACTTTTTATCGATGACAATTTTCTTGTCAGCAAGAAAAGGACATATACCCTGATGGAGGAAATCAAGAAACGCGGATTGCACACGAAAATGACATTCAACTTCCAGGCGAGGGGAGATAATGTCAATTACGAACTGCTCAGTGATTTATATGCATCAGGGTTCAGGAGCATTTTTTTCGGCCTGGAGACAGCGTCCGAGGAACTGATGAAGACCGTAAAAAAGGGCGAAACCGTAGCGGAGTGTGTTAAAGCGGTCAGGATGTCAAAGAAAATCGGCTTTCACGTAAGTGCAACATTTATATATAGTCTTCCCGGTGAAACACACCGTGACCGTATGGACTGCGTTAGACTGAGCAATGAGCTTAATCTGGACATGGTCAGGTTCAACAACGCCACGCCCTACCCCGGGACTGAACTGCATGATATCGCTATAAGCGAAAACAGGCTTTACGTAAAAGGGCTTTATGAGAACTTCAATTCGGTCTCTACGTTTATTGAAAGTCCTTTCAACAAGATCCCATTCTCCTATGTCCCCGAGGGTAATTCTGAAGAGGAGATTCGGATGGACATACTGCTCAGTTATCTCGTATTTTATCTGGATTTCAACAGACTGAAAAGTATATTTGCCAGCCCTGACAAGGGAGTTGGCTGGTTTAATGCGGGTGAGGAGATTATCGAATTTCTCAAAAAAATTCCGGCGCTCTTTCTCATGGGTGGAATGCTTACCATAAAATTCGGGGAACTGTTTCTCTATTCTTTCATCGGGAAAAAGACTTCCCTCTCCTTCAGTGAAATTTATTCTTTGTTCCGGGAACGCCGTAACTGCAGAAAAAATACAGAGCGCATCGCAACTGACCGCACCGTATGATAATTAACCTGCTAAACGACGGCCTCATATATAGCCGTTTCCTATTTATTCAATGAATCATTTAACAACAGAAAACAACGGCAGGTTCAAGGCTGAACTGCTGATCGCCCTTTTTTCCCTCATATGCTGGGGCAGAATTCTCACCATGAGCGGGATATGGTGGGACGACTGGGCCTGGGTATGGTACTACTTCGGATCAGACAGTACAGCCGAATTCATGCGGCCGTTTGAATGGCTGAAGCACAAATCGGTCGGTTACATGCTCCTGCTTAATTTCAAACTGTTTCATATTTTTCGTGAATATACTACAAATCTCTGGAGCCTTCTCAGGTTTACCGTCTTCACTTTAAACGCAATAATTATTTACAGGATCGCCCGCAGCATATTGCGTGATAAAGATATTATCCCGCTGGCATTGGCAGTTATATATGTAAGCTCGCCTGTGGTGAACCACCTCGCTCTTGTAACACATAACTATCATGTATTCCTGTTCTTTTATTTAATCTCCATCCTTCTTTCCGTTAAATCAGTTGCCGCCGGAAAGATCATGTCGCCATATTATTTACTGGCCATTCTGTTTTCATTCTTTTCGATGATAAGCCTTGAAAGTTTTGTTTTCTTTGATGTCCTCAGGTTCCTGCTTTTCTTTGTGATTATCCGCAGGTCAGGAGAAGTGTTTTCAACTGCTCTTAAACGCAGTTTCATTGCCTGGCTCCCCTTTGTCCTGACAGGTACAATCATACTTGTTGAGGCCCTGATAGTCCCGCAACAAGGACCGTACGCAGGGGTCTATTCTGCCGGGAGGTTTTCGCTGGACTTCATATATACGGTCATCGAGAGATACTATGTTTCCATGAAATACATTTTTATAAAAATATATTCTCTGACATATAAACATGCCCTGATAAGAGAACGGGAAATGACATCAGTCTTCATCTCCCTTGCCGCAGCTGTTTATGCCTTCTACCTGTTTAAAAGCATAGTTCGTGAGAGCAGTCTCAAGGACACTGCACATCGTCCGGTAAGGGAACCAGGGCAGGTCGCGCTGTTCGGACTGCTGACGGTAATTATCGGACTGCTGCCTTATGCCCTGACAAGGGAAGCTGTTACCTATGGTCATCAAAGCAGGCATGGGCTTCTGGCAGCCATAGGCGCATCGATATTTTTTCCGGCAGTGCTGATAACTTTCCATCATAATAAATTGCTGGGGAAGAGAACATGTCAGTCGATATTCGCGCTGCTTGTATTCTTCGGCGTACTTCAATGCAACTATACGATAAAAACTTATAAAGACAACTGGGAGCACCAGCGCTCGATATGGTGGCAGATGGTCTGGCGCGCCCCGGATATCAGGCCCAACACCTTCATGGTCATCGACATGCCATGGAACGAGGCCCCGGGTGGCGGCAGTTATGTATTGCCACCGGGTCTGAACCTTGCATATGCAAAATCAGGGGACAAAAAAGAGATATTCAGCCACTACGCATATGAACTGCGGAACGCCTTCAGGACCGATGAAACAAATTACAGAGGGATCTATGAAAAAGAAGTAGTTGAGTTCCAGACATACAGGGGCCTTACGAGAATCTATCCCCGGAATCTGATTGCTGCGTCGTATCAGGACGAATACCTCTATCTTAATGATGAGATTGCTGAGCCGGTATCTTCCGACTGGAAAGATGTCGAATTCATGAAGTCACTTGTCACTGAAGACCGGATAATATATGATGACGCTGTCTCTAATTTCCCCTACAGGTGGATCTTAGGCCCGGAACCGGAACACGACTGGCGATACTATTACCAAAAGGCAAACGCCCTTTCCGGCAGTAACGATGCGGCTGGGATCGTGCGGTTGTTTAATGAGTCCCGGGAAAACGGTTATGATCTCGGCTCTATCCGTCCCCAAAACCTGCTGCCGTTTATAAAAGCTTTTTATCTGACAGGTGATCCTGACACAGGAGGACGTCTCCTTACTAAATGGGCAGCGTCCCCATCAGTAAGCCGTGACCGGGCGATTAAATATCTTACATCACAAAATATTGATGTCGTTTCTGATCTGAATGAAGAGATCGTCACCGGGATTGACAGCGCCTTTATTGACAGACAGTGATTCTTTTATCGCACCATTGGGGTCAAGTCTTTCATTTTGCTCTTTTCTTGTTTTTAAGGTTGATTAATCTGCTCACGGTAGAATAATGCATCCCCAGATAATCTGCAATTTCCTTCTGAGTGTATCCGTGCTCCTGGTTCGCGGACCGAATTTTCTCGTTTCTCTCCTTTTTACTGACTTTAGCGTCCCCAAAGAAATTTTCCAGAGACATCCTGTTCATAAACCTCTGTTTTCTGGGTATCTCCTGTATTTCCTCATACCCCTTTACATATCCTTTCAATGCCTCCGCAAAATCCTCTTCTCCCAGGATACTCTGATGCTGGACTTTTTCCCATATCCGCTTTTCCCTCCTGCCCGCTTCAACAAATTCCCTGTATCGCCGTTCCGCCTCTCTCCGCCTGCTGCCAAACTGACCCAATATCCACTCCTTCGTCAGACATGATTGGCCCTTGTTCAGTCCGGCTGTTGCACGATAACTGCTCTATTCCCACTCTTCGGGTGACTGCACCACCCCAGCCCTCACCGGATTTAACACAACATACCGGCATACTTCCAACAAATGACTCTCCTTCTGTATCAAGATCGCCTTATATCGCCCCTGAAATATATGGCCGACCCTCCTATGACGTTTATTAAATGCCTGAGTATATGTGCCGTTTAACTGTCTCATACCCTCAGACAGGTTCCCGTCAGGGGTCTCAATGACTGCATGATAATGATTGTCCATAAGACAATAGCAATGACACAGCCAGTTGTACCGCTTATTCACCTTCGACAGTATCTCAAGTATCAGCGTCCGGTCCGGGATGTCTTTAAATATGTTCTTCCGCTCATTCCCACGTGATGTAACGTGATACAATGCGCCATCATATTGTATGCGTAATGGTCTTGCCATGATGTTCAGCCCTGTCCCCGGTATTGATGCTTTTCTATATTAAATAATTATGCACTTAATTGCAAAAGAGCAAAATGAAAGACTTGACCCCATTTCGTTACCCACAAATGCATTAATTGGGTTAAAATGTATGCTGCATATGCATGAACTCAGGACTAAAGCTCGTAACTTTCTTGTTTATTCTGACGGGACATTAATGTGGTAAAAATGAAAGATGAACGTACATTTTCATATCCGCTGCTCATAATAATCCTGGCCCTTCTCAGCTTCGGAAGGACCATGGCCCTGCATGACGTTGCGTGGGACGACAACTGCTGGCTCCTGTCCAGCTATTTCACAAACAATCTTGATGGCTTTCTGGACACAGGCTTTTACGAACTCAGAAGAGTGCCCATGGGGGTCCTGTACTATTATTATTATTTGCTTCACACTCTCACGGACCATGCGCACCTGATATGGAATTCATTCAACATGGTCGTCCAGGTGCTTTCCCCGCTGCTGCTGTATGCCTTTATAAAAAATACCCTGAAAGGCCAAAAGCTTCTTTCATTCCTCATCGCCGCTGGCTTCATTATCTGTCCGATTGACATGACTCTTCCATACTATGCGAATATCAATTACAGGCTCGGTACGTTCTTTTGCATACTGTCTTTCTATCTTACTGAAAGGGCGCTGGCGGGAAAAACATCCTGGGCCTTATTGCTTGCTTCAATGGCCTCTTCCGCCTTTCCGCTTTATTTCCTTCTTGAGACGGCCCTTACGCTTGAACCGGCCCGACTCCTGCTGATCGGCTATGTTCTTTCTGGAAAGTGTCCGGACCGCAGGACATTAATTAAAAAGACCCTGGACCTGTGGATTCCGTTTGTCCTGCTCTGTGTACCGCTGATTATTTACAGGCTCATCAGCAAACCCTACGGCATATATTCATCCACATACACAATGAACCCGTATTTCTTTATGAACATTAAGATGCATATCAAGGTGCTGAGGCACTTCCTGTTCTACAACTGGGCCATTTATCTCAGCCTTATCCAGAACACCGGGTTATGGTCTGTAATTGCAGGTTTGATAACAACCATAATCACGCTCATTTATTCGGACAGGTTCGTCACTTCAGGCATTGAAGATATACGTACGTCAAAGAACGCTTTTAAAGACAGCTGGCTCCTCAACTGGAAGTCGGTGAGGCCCGTATTCATCTTCGGATTAATGCTGATCATCCCGCCTGTAATGATGTATGAATTCTCCGGCCGGATACCGGCCCCGGGGATGGAGGGACGGCATGGCACAATTCTCCTGTTCGGCTACTCAATCGTATTCGGCAGCCTGCTGTATTGTCTGTACAGAACTCTTCTTTCAAAATGGAAGGTCCGGGCAAAGGCCCTTATCATCCTGGTTCTCTCGCTCGGTGTTTTTTTCAATAATGTAAACCTAGATCTCTACAAAATGGGGGAAAACTATCAGAAGGGTTTCTGGAAGGCGTTCACAGCACGCTTCCCTTCTCTCCCGGACAAGGCGACCTTCCTTATAGATGCAAATGCCAACTCACCTTTCTACAACGCGGACCTTGAGGCATACTACGAGCTGGAATTTCCGCTGAACATGCTCTATGCAAGATCAAAGTCCCATGATGAATTTCTTAACTACAGGGTCTATGCAATTTCCGAAGGCATAAGGGATGAATGGAAGCAGTCGTCCTCGATGACCTTTCAGAGGTATTCACACGCGGGCAAAGACACCTTCGTTACGGACAGAATGATCTTTATTCATTACAGGGACGGGGAACTCCTCGTCAATCGTGAAATTCTAGACAAGTTCCCTGATGTCCCCTACAATATGTGGCTTGATAAAGATCTGCCTGGTCCAAGCGGTAAAATCCCGGAGTATCCCCTGAGATACAAGCTGAAGGGATTTTACTAGACCGAAAAGTTTATAATTTCTGATCATGAAATCGAAACATATCCTGTTTTTTGTCGACCACAAATGGAGAGATCTTTTAAGCAGTGTATACATAAAGCTGCTGCTTGAAAAGAAGGGCCACAGGGTTACCATCGCGAGAAACGGTTTTGAGCGCTTTATTCTGCCTGTCGTCCAGCCGGACGCAGTCATCTTTAACCATGTGTATGAAGACAAGCGGGTGGACCTGCTCAGGAAGTATATACCAAACGGCCTTCAGGTCATCGTACTTCCGACAGAGAACATCCCTGTGCTCGACAAGGTCAAACAGCTCTTTGCAGGCCAGATGTCCGACCTCTCGATCGTGGACCTCTACTTTGTATGGAATGATGAGGTGGGTGACATCATGAGAAAGGCCCGCGCCATTGACGAGTCCCTGATAAAGGTCATCGGGGTGCCGAGGTACGACATCTACAGGCAGCAACTTTCATCGCTGATTATGAACAGGAAGGATTTTCTGGCAAAATATAATCTCGACAGCAGGTATCCGGTCATAACAATGACCACTAATTTCACCCTTGCCGGATTCGCAGAAAAGAACATCGATTTCTTCAATAAAGACGTAAAAGGACTTAAATCCGATCAGATAGGCTACGACCATGATCTCGCTATAAGAGACCTTAAATCCAGGGAGATATTCCATGACGCCTTTTACAAACTGGTGAAGGACTATCCGGAGGTCAACTTCATTATCAAGCCCCATCCCTCGGAAGACCATACGCCGTATTACGAAATCATTGACAAACTGAACAATGGCCCGTGCCGGGGACGCGTTGCTGTAGTGCTTACAGAGTATATCTGGGACGTGCTTAATGCGACCGACATCCTGCTGGAAAGGTCATGCCTTACCGGCATGGAGGCCTGGTTTATGGGAAAGCCTACCATAGAGCTCCATCTCAATCCCGATGAGTGGTATCACTCGGTCCCCATGGCAGGCGGAAGCGACGAGGTGACGGGTTATGCCCAGCTCCGCGAGAGGATCGATCATTATCTCGCAGGGGGTAAAATTGAGGACGCCAAACTTGTGCACAGGGAGGGAATAATCAACCTCTGGTGCGGCAGGCTGGACGGCAGGGCCTGTCAGCGTGTGGTCGAGGAAACAGACAGTTTCCTGGAGGACAAACCTCCGGCGCAGAAAAGTTTTTCATGGTCAGATATAAAAACCTATATGTTATACTATTCCTTCATATATCCCGATTACAGGCTTCTCGACCTTAAACTTTATAAAAACCGGGGTAAGAAAATCGATAAACTGGGACGCACTGACAAGTATTTCAGGGCCGGGGATATACGTTACTGGGAAGACAGGATCAGACCGCTGTTATAAAGGGGGTCTTAAGGTTGAGTTTAAACAGACTCTAACTATATCCCCGCGAAATGTCGGAAGAAACGTTAGAAAAAGGAGTTACTGACATCACGCAGAAAAAGCCTATTAACATGAAGGGCAAAAAAGTCCTGATTACCGGGGCGGACGGGTTCATCGGAAGCCACCTGGTTGAGTCACTTATCAAGGAGGGATGTGAGGTACGGGCCTTTGTCTTTTACAACTCCTTCAATTCCTGGGGCTGGCTAGACACATTCAGTCCAGCGCTGCTGAAGAAAATCGATGTCTTCCCCGGCGATATCAGGGACCCAAACGGCGTAAGGACCGCTGTCAAGGGAATGGACATGGTATTTCATCTTGCGGCCCTCATAGCGATCCCGTTTTCATACCATTCACCGGACGCGTATGTCGACACGAACATAAAGGGGACAATGAACGTACTCCAGGCATGCAGGGATTTCAATATCAAAAAGGTCATCGTCACATCAACGTCCGAGGTATATGGAACAGCCCGGTATGTGCCGATAGACGAAGGCCATCCTCTGCAGGGACAGTCCCCCTATTCCGCGACAAAGATAGGCGCGGACAAAATAGCGGAATCCTTCTGCCGGTCATTTGACCTGCCTGTTGTAACAGCAAGGCCTTTCAATACCTACGGGCCGAGGCAGTCGGCGCGTGCGGTAATTCCGACGATCATTACACAGCTCCTAAACGGACAGATAAAACTGAAGCTTGGCTCGTTGCACCCCACAAGGGATTTTAATTATGTTAAAGACACCTGTGACGGTTTTATTGCACTGGCAAGGTGCAGTGAGGCTATAGGAAAAGAGATCAACATCTGCAATGGAAAAGAGATATCCATAGGAGAACTGGCTCAGACACTGATTGACCTTATTAATCCCAAAGCAAAGATCATCTCCGAAGACGCCCGGTTGAGACCGGACAGGAGCGAAGTGGAGAGACTGCTCGGTTCAAACGCGCTTATTACGGAACTGACAGGCTGGCATCCGAAGCATTCCTTGAGAAAGGGGCTTGCAGAGACTGTTGAATGGTTTAAAAAGGGCAACTTTTTACATAAATATAAATCCGACATCTATAATATTTAGGACCATATCACAATGATCCTGGTTAATATTAGAACCTATCTCAAAATCAAAAACAGAACATTGAAGAGTAGTTTGTCATTCCGGCTTGCCCGGAATCTCTCTTTATTTTCAGTCAGATTCCCGACGCGCTTCGCTTGCGGGAATGACATTCTTATCGGAAGAACCCATTTTGTGACAGGTTCTAATAATATTATCAATATACCGGAACACAGGACAGGAATCTATTTTAACTGTAAAGTTATTCCGGACAAGAGTTGGAACACATAATGTCACGCACAATCCCTCTTTCAGTCCCCGTCATCAAAGGCAATGAATGGAAATATGTAAAGGAATGCCTTGACACAGGCTGGGTCTCATCTGTCGGGGGCTTTGTAAACAGGTTCGAAGATTTGGTTGCCAGCTATGCAGGCTGTAAATATGCCATCGCCACAACTAACGGCACGTCCGCCCTTCATGTGGGCCTCGTTGCCTGCGGCATTACTTCCGGCGATGAGGTAATTGTCCCTTCATTGACCTTTATCGCGACTGCAAATGTTGTCAGATACTGCAATGCCGAGCCTGTGTTTATGGACTGTAATCAAGACACCCTCTGTATCGACACGGACAAATTGAGGGGATTTTTAAAAAACAACACATATACCGAAAACAATACTACGTATAACCGTGAGACCAAAAGACCTGTCAGGGCCATTATCCCGGTACATCTATTCGGGCACCCCTCAGATATGGACTCTCTTCTTGAGTTGTCCAGAGAGTACAACCTAATCATTATTGAAGATGCCACTGAAAGCCTCGGCTCTCTGTACAGGGAAAGGCAGACAGGCTCCTTTGGCAGGGCCGGGTGTTTTTCCTTTAACGGGAACAAACTCATAACCACAGGCGGCGGTGGAATGGTGGTCACAGATGACGAGGCACTCGCAAAAAATATCCGGCACCTCACGACCCAGGCACGCAGTGACGCTGTTGAATATGACCATGACGCGATCGGATATAACTACCGTCTCACTAATATCCAGGCTGCTATGGGCGTGGCCCAGATGGAGCAGATAGATGAATTTATAGCAGTCAAAAGAAAAAACGCGGAGCTGTACCGCGACCTTATTTCCGGTATAACAGAAGTTGAACTGCTATGGGAAATAGGACCGGTGCAGAGCAATTTCTGGTACATTACCTTAAAGATGCCGCCTGATCACAGGAAGAAACTGATGAAACATCTTATGTCTGCAGGCATTCAGGTAAGACCAATCTGGAAGCCGCTTCACCAGCTCCCGGTATATAAAAGCAGCCCGGCTTATAACATATCGAATGCGGGTGTGGCCCATGATTCCTGCATTAATCTGCCCTGCAGTATAAATATTTCCGAGGAAGACATCAGATATGTTACGGACCACATTGCCGGATATTTCAGTTCCTCTGGGAACTCTGTGGGTAAAGTATAATAGGCATTAAATGGAAAAGCGTCATCCCGGCTTGTCCGGAATCATTCTTTCAAATGGAAGATAAGGTTTTTGCAGTATATATTATGGCAAATGCCAGGCCTACATTATTCACAGGCATTACGAATGATCTTGTGAGAAGGGTATATGAACATAAGCATCATCTCAATCCGGAGAGCTTTACTTCTAAGTATAATCTTCACAATCTTGTTTATTATGAAATTTGTGACAACAGCCGGAGTGCAATCATCCGGGAAAAACAGATTAAAAACATGAGCAGACAGGAGAAATTTAACCTTATTCGTTTGAGCAATCCGACTTTTCGTGATTTATATGAAGTAATTATAGGGGAGATTCCGGACAAGCCGGAATGACCCCAAGTTTTGTCACTCCCGCTTGTCGGGAGTCCTGTAGTGAAGTAGATTCCGGATCCCCAAACATCAGGCACAGTCAAGCCGGAATGACAGGCGAAGAAGTAAAATTATGACAACAGACAAAGAGAAAATTATAATACTCGGCGGAGGGGGCCACGCAAAAGTCCTGATTGAGATAATCAGGTCGGGGGGCATATTTGAGATCGCAGGGATACTCGATGCCCGTTTCGAAAAAGGACTTAAAATCTCCGGGGTGCCTGTCATAGGAAAGGATGACCTGCTTCCCGGCATATTCGAAAGGGACCGTATAATTAATGCCTGCATCGGCGTTGGAAGCACTCGCGACAATTCCCTGAGAAGGGCCTTATACGAAAAAGTAAAACAGATCGGCTTTTCTGTGCCGTCTCTGGTCCACCCCAAAGCGGTTGTCTCAGCGAGTTGCAGAATTTCGGAGGGGACGCAGTTAATGGCAAGTTCTGTTGTCCAGCCATGCAGCTTTATCGGGGAAAATACAATCATCAATACTGGGGCCATCATCGATCACGACTGCAACGTCGGCAGGCATGTTCACATTTGTCCCGGCGCTGTTTTGTCCGGAGAATGTCTTGTAGGTGAGGGGTCCTTTATCGGGACAGGCGCCACTATTGTTAATGGAATTAAGATAGGTAAAAACGTTACAATCGGTGCAGGGTCAGTGGTCGTAAATGACATAGCGGACGACTCTGTTGTAAAAGGGGTGCCTGCGAGATGAAGGTGTTCATTATCGCTGAAGCAGGGGTCAATCATAACGGCAGCATCGCAACCGCCAGAGAGCTTATAGACACTGCGACAATGGCCGGTGCTGACGCCGTAAAATTCCAGACCTTCCGTGCAGAGGAAATTGTGACTAAGACTTCGGAAAAGGCAGACTATCAGATCAGGAACACAGGAATGGATGAGTCCCAGTACCGTATGTTAAAAAAACTGGAGCTGCCTGAATCCGGGATAAGAGAGCTCTTTTATTACTGCAGAGAAAAGAATATAACTTTCATGTCCACTCCGTTTGATATGGAAAGTGCGGACTTCCTTGAAGGGCTGGGGATGACCATATTCAAGGTCCCGTCAGGTGAGATAACGAACATGGCGCTGATTAAACATATCGCCTCCAAAAAGAAACCGGTCCTGCTTTCAACAGGGATGTCGTATCTTGAGGAAGTGGGCAAGGCCATCGGGTGGATAAAAGATGCAGGGGAGGCTGACCGCCTGACACTGCTTCATTGCGTGTCAAACTATCCGGCTGACATTGATGACACAAACCTGCGCGCCATGGAAACCATGAAGACAACCTTCGGACTTCCGGTCGGATACTCTGACCACACAAGAGGGATTGAAATCCCGATAGCAGCTGCTGCGATGGGGGCAGAGATAATAGAGAAGCACTTTACCCTTGACAGGACCATGGAGGGCCCTGACCACAAGGCATCGCTCGAACCTCAGGAGCTGAGGGAGATGGTCAGGGCAATAAGAAATGTAGAACGCGCTACGGGTGACGGCATAAAGAGACCTGCAAAGAACGAGGAGCACATGAGGGCTATCGCACGGAGAAGCCTTGTTGCTGCAAGGACAATTCATGCCGGTGATATTATTAAGCCGGAAGATATTACTGTGAAACGGCCGGGTACCGGTATCACCCCTGAGTACAAAGATGTAATTGTTAACATGAAAGCCTCAAGAGATATATATGAAGATTCTGTTATTGCATGGGAGGATTTGAAAAATGCTGATAATCTGTGAAAAAGTTTATGATAAGCAGATGATTTGTCATTCCCGCGCACAGATTGTGTCGCAATTGTCATCCTGAACTTGCCTGTCCCGACTTGTCGGGGAATCCGGATCAAGTCCGGAATGACAATCTTAATTATATCTTGGGGCTATTACATCTGTACTATGTATGTAATTAACTTGGAGATGAATCGAAGATGCGTAAGATAGCGGTCATAACAGGCACACGAGCGGAGTACGGACACCTTTATCATATTATTAAAGGGATACATGAGGACCCGGAACTTGAGCTTCAGCTTATTGTGACCTCCATGCACCTTTCACCTGAATTCGGCATGACCGTGCATGCCATTGAGAAGGACGGTTTCCCTGTCGCCGACAAGGTCGAGATGCTGCTTTCATCCGACACGGATGAAGGCATATCGATCTCGATGGGGCTCGGGATGATCGGCTTTGCAAAAGCTTATACACGGCTGAAGCCGGATATCATGGTATTACTTGGAGACCGGTCTGAAATACACGCGGCTGCGAGTGCGGCTGCGCCCTTCAGGATACCCATAGCCCACATCCACGGAGGGGAAACAACTGAAGGTGCGATAGATGAACTCTTCCGTCATTCCATTACCAAGCTGAGCCACCTGCATTTTACTGCAACAAAGGCATATGCTGACCGCATAAAACAGATGGGTGAAGGGCCGGACAATATTTTTGTTACAGGAGCACCCGGACTAGACAGTATCGTTGATCTTCCCCTTCTCAGCAAGGTTGATCTTGCAGGAGAACTCGGGCTTCCGGCTGACAGGGAATGGGGGGTAGTAACTTTTCATCCTGCCACACTCGAAACAGAAAAAACAGAGGACAGCATAAAAGAGATACTGCAGGCCCTTGACAGTTTCCACAGGGTCCACTGGGTCTTTACATTCCCTAACGCAGACACATCAGGAAGGACCATTATCAATCATATCAGGGAATATGCGGCAGGCAATGACAGACATGCGTCTGTATTCATCTCTCTGGGACAGCTGAGGTATCTTTCAGCACTTAAGGCCGCGTCTGTTATGGTGGGCAATTCCTCCTCAGGCATAATCGAGGCGCCCTCATTCGAACTCCCGGTGGTAAATATCGGTAGCAGGCAGGAGGGCAGGATCAGGGCCAAAAACGTCATTGATGTCCCTGAATGCATCAGCAGCAAGATAACGGATGCTGTCAGAAAGGCGCTTTCCCCGCAGTTCAGGGAAACGCTTAAGGGACTTGAGAACCCCTACGGTGACGGGACTGCAAGCAGTAAAATACTTCAGGTCCTGAAGAATGCACCGTTAAGCGGTATAATGAAGAAACATTTTTATGATATATAAATAATTGATAAGTATAATTGCGTAACTGATAAGCCGTCATTCCCGCAAGCGAAGCGCGTCGGGAATCCTCTTGGAGGAAGATTCCGGACAAGCCAGAATGACAGTATAATTGCGTAACTGATAAGCCGTCATTCCCGCAAGCGAAGCGCGTCGGGAATCCTCTTGGAGGAAGATTCCGGACAAGCCGGAATGACAGTATAATTGCATAACTGATAAGCCGTCATTCCCGCAAGCGAAGCGCGTCGGGAATCCTCTTGGAGGAAGATTCCGGACAAGCCGGAATGACAGACTGGAATATTATGTTTATAAAAAGAATCTATTGAAAGACTCAACCGGACAATATGGACAAAGACAAAATCAAGCAATCATTTATTACATCTGATTCCAGTATCAAACAGGCCATAAACAAGCTCAACGAAACAGGTCACAGGATACTCTTTGTTACTGACCCGGATGAGAAGCTGACCGGGACAGTCACGGACGGCGATATCAGGAGGGGGATTGTAAACGGTATACAACTGACCGACCCTGTTTCAGGGATAATGAATTCTAAGTTCTTTTCTCTTAAGGCCGATTCCCCTGATAAAACAAGAGAGGCTGAACGTATTATGCAGAAACACCTCATCAGTCACATCCCAGTTCTGGACAGACACGGCAGGGTCACGGATGTCATATCATGGATTGACTGCCTGAACCTTGAGCTGGCCCCGCATAGACAGGCAAACGAGACCTTTGAGAACGCTGTCGTAATCATGGCCGGAGGCAAGGGAACAAGGCTGGACCCCTTCACAAAGATCCTTCCAAAGCCGCTCGTACCGCTGAGAGACAAACCCATTATCGAGCATATAATGGACCGGTTTTTTATGAACGGCTTTTCGAGGTTCATCCTTATCGTTAATTACAAGAAAGAAATGATCAAGTCCTACTTCAGCGATACTCGCCTGCCTTACAGTATCGAATTTGTGGATGAAACAGAATTCTCCGGCACTGCGGGAGGGCTGTCGCTGCTCAGGGACAGGATAGACAGCACCTTTATCGTGACAAACTGTGACACAATCCTTGAAGGTGAGTTCTCTGACTTCTTCAACTGGCACAGGGAGCACAACAACCTCCTGACCATAATCGGCTCCCATAAAGAGATCGAGGTGCCTTACGGGGTGCTGAACATGAACAACGGGCTCCTGCTTCAGATAGACGAAAAACCGAGGATCGACCTCTTTATTAATACCGGCACATATATTTTTGAGCCCGCACTCCTTGGCTATATCGCTGACGGCGAGCGGGTTGATATGGACAAGTTCATTGAAAAGGTAAAGGCATCAGACAATGAAAGGGTCGGGGTCTATCCGCACTGGGGAGGTTGGCTCGATCTGGGGCAATGGGACGAATACAGGAAGAGCCTGAAAAAAATCGGGGAGAGCACGGATGAATTATAAGGGGCTTTTTTCCTGCGCGAATAAAGTCGCTCTGGTCACCGGGGGCGGCGGTCTCATAGGCAGGGAGATCACCCGTGGCCTGGCTGAGTTCGGTGCACTGGTTTACACAGCCGACACTGACAGGGAGAAGGCCGCTGACATACACGATGACAATATTAAATTTCTGCAGCTTGACATTACTGCTGAAGACAGCGTTAATAACGCAATCTCTGAAGTTGCAGGTCAATCGGGCAGACTGGACATCCTTGTCAACTGCGCTTACCCCAGGACCTCAGACTGGGGTGCAAAGTTTGAGGACATAAAATTCGGTTCATGGAAGGAAAATGTAAACAACCACCTCGGCGGACACTTCCTCATCTGCCGGGCAGCTGCAGAGCAGATGAAAAAGCAGGGCAGCGGCTCTATCATTAATCTCGCATCCATTTATGGTGTGACCGCACCTGATTTTTCGGTCTATGAAGGGACTCCGATGACCATGCCTGCTGCCTACGCATCAATAAAAAGCGGGATAATATCATTGACAAGGTATATCGCAGCATATTACGGGAAATATAATGTCAGGTCAAATGCGGTCTCACCCGGCGGAGTCTTTGATGGGCAGCCCGATTCTTTTGTAGAAAGATACTCGCAGAAGACCCCTCTCGGACGGATGGGCAGACCGGACGAAATCGTCGGTGCTGTTATGTATCTTGCCTCTGATGCATCATCCTACGTGACAGGGGAAAATATAATGGTTGACGGCGGCTGGACCGTATGGTAGCCACTTCGACAGTCTCGGTGTAGCATATTAGGATTATGAAAGTTCTCGTAACAGGTTGCGGTTCCATCGGCCGCAGGCACATCTCAAACCTTATTGCCTCCGACAGGATAGAAAAGGTCTTCGTTTATTCTGGAAACAAAGACTGTCTGAAGGACCTGAATGACAGGGGAAAAGCAGTCACAGTCACATCCTTGAGCAGTATCGGTGCGGATTTTGCTGTTATAGCCAACGACACTTCCAGACATGTTGAGACCGCACTGGAGCTTGCTGAAGACGGCATGGACCTTTTTATTGAAAAGCCCCTTTCCCACAATCTTGATATGGTTGATGCATTGCATGAGAAATGCAGGAAAAAAGGGACCCGGATATTCATCGGATACAACCTCAGGTTCCTCAGTATAATGGACTGCATCAAAGATAATCTTGCCGGGAAATTGCTCGGCGACCTTTATTTTGCAAAAATTGAGGTGGGCCAGTATTTACCTTTGTGGCGGAAAGGGACGGACTACCGGCAATCGTACAGTGCAAGCAGTGCACGCGGTGGAGGCGTGGCCCTGGACCTGTCACATGAGTTAGACTATATGCGGCTTTTTTTCGGAGACCCTGTCAGCTGGAAGGTCATGCGCTCAAGGGCAGGAAGTCTTGAGATGGATGCTGAAGATCTGTTCGAGGGACTTTATCTTTATGAAAACAATTTTATTTGCAATGTGCATATGGACTGCCTGCAGGAAAAGCCGAAACGCAGTTTACGGATCGAGGGGAGCAAGGGTTCATTGCTATGTGATTTTATCGGAAAAGAGCTGACGGTCTCATCCGGAAAGGACAAAACGGTCATAAACGACCCGGACTTATTCGACATTACCGGTACCTACAAAAAAGAGCTCGATCATTTTATGGATGTTGTTGAAAAAGGGACCAAGCCGGCTGTTGACCTTCAGGACGGGATTGCGATATTAAAATTAATTGAGGACAGATAAATGAGAGTATTACTGGCAGTATATGACGCGGATAACTATATACATTCCTTTCCCCAGGGCCTTGCCTATGTTGCGGCAGTGCTGCGGCGCGAGGGGCATGAAGTTGAAGTTTACAGTCAGGACCAGCATCATTACCCGGATTCCCATCTAACAAAATTTCTGGACAAGAATAAATTCGACGTCATCGGCGTCAGTATCATTGCCGGATACTATCAGTACCGGAAACTCCTGAGTATCTCGGAGGCGATCAACAAATCCCGCCACCGGCCCTTTTATATTATAGGCGGTCATGGCCCTGCACCCGAGCCTGAATTCTTCCTTGAAAAGACAGGGGCGGATGTCGTTGTTATCGGGGAGGGGGAGATAACGGCCGTTAGACTGCTTAAGGCGCTCGAAAGCAGGAAGCCGTTCGATAAAATAAAGGGGATCGCCTACAGGAAAGGCGATAAAGTGGTCATTAACGAAAGACAGCCCTTGGTAAGCGACATAGATACCCTGCCATTTCCGGCCTATGACCTCTTCCCTATGGAATATTACCGGTTAATGAGAATGCCCCACGTCACAAATTCCGATTTTGTAATGCCGCTGCTCTCGGGCCGGGGATGCACCTTCAGGTGCACCTTCTGCTACAGGATGGACAAGGGGTTCAGGCCGAGGAGCAATGAGAGCATCATTGAGGAGATC
>QZIL01000088.1 GCA_003599025.1 Nitrospiraceae bacterium
CTCTCCTTTTAGCTGCATGTTTTTTCGGTAACATGCATTATGAGTCAACGATACCCTTTCAGGTTTCCTTACGGTAACATTTTATTTGAGTCAATTCGGCCCCCCTGCCGATTTACGCATTAAAATTGATTTCTGATATAATTACCTGAACTCACTGAACAATTTAAACGGAGAGAGAGAGTGCTTCCCAATCCTGACAGCTGGAAGAAGAACTGGGCATTGATGAGGACCCTTTATACCTCAGACGAAATAACCTCCATTGCAGAAAGACTGAAAAAATTAAAAATAGATACTGTAGCATTCTGCTCCTTTGAGAGCAGGTTTGCCAGGAGCGGAGGCCTGGCAGCTGTAACAACGAACATCCTGCCTTACCTGAAAGAAACAAACAGCATCCCCTCGGTCATTCTCCTGACCCCTTTTTATTCAAGGATAATGGATGAAACCAGACTGCAGTCAACATCCATATCCTTTAAAACGACTTTCAACCGGAAGGAGGTCAATGTAGAGATATTTGAATATACATGGGAGTATGAACATCCTGTCAGGGGGACAATAAAGGAATACTATTTAAGGGCGGACGGCTTTTTTGAGGCCCAGAACAAAATCAATGACCCCTACATGTATGACACCCTTGATGAAAGTCTGAAATCCGCTGTTCAGAGTGACAATGCACTGTTTTTCTGCAAAGCGGTTCCTCCTGCCATGAATGCGCTCGGCATCAGGAAAAATATAATCTTTCATCTGAATGAATGGCAGACCGCACTGATCTCACTGACAGCAAAGGAGGCAATGCTTAACAGCACTCTCGAATCATGTGCAACAGTTCAGACCATGCATAATTCATATGATTCAGGAGTTCCATGGAGTTCATTATCCACACTACTCAACCCGTCCAGAGGAAAGAAACTTACCGGACCTGTTGCCCTGTCCACCTATCAGATCGGACTGCAGCTCATCGATGCACCTGTCACAACCGTAAGCGACCATTTTTCGGATGAATTAACAACCGACACACTGCAGACCGCCCACTATGCTCCCCATTTACAAAATATAATGAAGGCGGGCGGTGTACATGGAGTCAACAACGGGATGTTTATCGGCCTGTCTCCGGAATTTCCGAAAGCTGAAAAACATACTCTTGATGAAATCCGGAAGATAAAGTTGAAAATGCGAAAGGCACTTTTAAGGGTCCTGAGCACCTATAATCCCCCTGAACGGTTCGGTGAATTGACATACAAAGGTAAAACCATAAATAAACTCCCTGATGATGTTCCGGTCCTGGCAATGAGCGGAAGACTGGACACTATACAAAAGGGTTACGACATATTGTTAAGGGCCATAGAAAAATTCGATGAAGATGAAATAAAGGTAGTGCTTACTCCAATGCCGGTCAGGCTTTCCGACCTTGATTATTTTTATGAGATAGCGTGCAAATGCCGGGGGAACGTAACTGTCTTTCCGGTGAGGCTCCAGAAAGGTTATCATGAACTTCAGACAGGCGCTACATTCGGAATAATGCCTTCCATATACGAGCCCTTTGGAGCTGCTGTGGAGTACATGGCGAGCGGGACAGTTAATATCGGCAGGGCAACAGGAGGCCTGGTTGATCAGATAGACAGCACATGCGGATTTCTTTATAAAGAACCCGCTGTATTTTATACCGGAGAAAACATAAACGACTTTGTTGGTTCAGCTCACATTGTCCAGACACGAAAATTAAATCCATGGGTACAGAGCATGTCGGACAGTTTATACGAGGTCTTAAAGAAGGCCATTGATGTTTACCGGAACAACACTGATGAATACTATCAAATGATTCTTGACGGTTTTAAAAAGGCCGTGCAATTCAGCTGGGACAAGAGTTCAAAAAAGTATTACGAGGTCTACAGGATGACCAGCAGGATTTGAGTTTCGATATCCCGGACCTTTAATTTCAGCTCTCATTTTAGCGTTACACTTGCAGTATTTCCCAGGATAATCAATTCGGATGTTTTTCAGACATATTGTCATCAGTTTTCAGATTACACTCAAACTTGGAAAAACCACTTTTTTTATGTGCTTTAAATAAAGCATTAAATATAATTAAATCAATGCGTTGTCATCCTTGCGATACAAATAGGCTTGACATATAATTAGATAGCGTTTAATATTATACCATGCTTATTATTGGTCGTGGTCAATTATTATGCTTGGTTTATAATTAGACATGGGATCTATTCCGGCAGAAAACAGGCGGTATAGAAAGAAGCAGGACACCAGACAGAAAATCGTCAAGATTGCCATGTACTTCTTCCGCAAACAGGGGTTTGATTCCACTACAATGGAACAGATTGCGGATGAGGTTGATATATCAAAAGCAACGCTATACAACTACTTCCCTGTCAAGGAATCGATCATAAGCGATTACTGGCAGAACAACGTCAAGGAGTTCAAATATCAGATACTCGAAATGATACAGTTGCTGCCTGATACACGTTCACGCGTACAAAAAACATTCACCAAGGCTGCCGCTGAATTATTCAAGTCAAAAGAAGATATATACAAGATCTATCTGAGTTACTGGCTAAGAAATCTCAATAATCCGTCTTCAGAAGAAAGACTCCGAAGCGGGTTTGAAGATATCTTTGCCATGATCATTAAACTGGGGCAGCACGCAGGAGACGTCAGGAAAGATATGTCAGTTGATCTGCTGGTCAAATATCTGGAGGTGCTCTTCCTTACAGTCTGTCTGAACTGGCTCTCGGACCCGAAGCTTTTTCCATTGGAAGCGACGCTGACTAATACAGTATCACTATTTATTGAGGGGGCCGGCTCAGGAAGCAGGAAGAGTAAAACAAAAGTGGAGAGTGACGATTCAGCCCAGGGCAGACTGCTTTAATCCTTTTTAATCCTTCTGCAGATTTTTCTTGCACAAATGATTCAATATCCTGGGCCTTAATGTCCCCCGCCCTTTCAGAGTCTTAATATACCCATCCACCGAACTGCCACTTATAAAATTCGTTACGGTTAAAGTAGGCAAAATTGATTACCTTCCACATCCTCCTGTCTTTTCCCATCCACTCAACCTGAAGTCCCTTTTGGTTTTCGGGCTCCCCTTTCCCAAACCCCGTCACTGTCACCATCAACCCCGCATTTCCGGATTCATCCCTGAACAGCACAGGTCTGCTTACGATTACTGCACTGACCCCCGGCATTATGGTACCGGCACCTTCTTTGACAAAATATTCCTTTGCGCACAATATCCCGTCCTGAACAAACTCCCTTGCCTCATCCGAAGCGAGTTCATCCCTTTTTATACCGATATATTTTATTCCCAACAATTCGATACCGGAGACATCAGCAGGATATGTCATTTCATGAGATTGAAAATATTCTTTGACCGGATCATCTGCCGAGCACGAAAATAACAGAACAATAACTGCCGTCAGCAGTATTTTGGCTGTTAAAGTCGAAGTCATGTAATGACGAAGAAGACCTGATATGTTAACCATCCCGAATTTATATCATGGATCTATAGCTAAAAACAAGAAGCAATGCAAAATAATCACATAAACGAAATAGGGGATTCAGGTTCTCCGAAAATACTTGCGTATAAAATAACCTGTCCGAAATGCGGACAGGAGCAGCAGCCAAATGTGGAATGCATAAAATGCAGAATTGTATTTGCCAGGTTCAGCATCAGACCATCTTCAGTGGAATTCCTGCAAAAGCAATCGGAAGTCTCTGATCTGACCGATATGGCCGAACGCTGGACAGCATGGGCAGGAAAATCCGCAGTCATCTGCTTAATGTCTTTCTTCTTTTTTTATATGGTAATCAAACGAACATCATGGTGCTTTCTGGATTATGTTAACCTGCCTTTCCATGAGTCCGGACATGTACTTTTCGGTCCCTTTGGAGAAACCATCCAGTTTCTCGGAGGCACAGTAAGCCAGTTAATGTGGCCCTTTATCCTGATAATATATTTCATGATGAGAAAAGAACAGCTATCAGCATCATTCTGCCTGTTCTGGTTTGGTGAAAATTTCCTGAACATCAGCAAATATATTGCAGATGCCCGTTCCATGGGGCTTCCGCTGGTGGGAGGCGGCATACATGACTGGAACTTCCTTCTGGGCAAATGGAATATCCTCAAATATGATCATGCAATTGCCGATGTTATTTTTTCCATAGGCGTGATTATTATGACCGGGGCAATCGGCTGGGCGTTTTATGTCAACCCTCATTCAGATGAAAACAGTTCGTGAGCGCAAAGAATGAAACTATTGTTCGCAGCCTAACCCACCTGACGGCACACAAATCTTTTTGTCCTTGCACCCGGTCCCTGCACACACAGGACATATCTCCTCGTTGTCAAGATAACCCCTGCCTTTGCAGACAGTACAGGGATTGTGACAAACTTCATGTACTCCTTCACCGGAAGTTTCTTTTCGTTCTTCCATTAAATGTCCTCCTGACATAAGATCATTGAGATTCTTGTTTACCAGCGATGTACTAACAGGCTACTCCAGCATTTTTTATATATGTACATGCTCATGAAGGCCTGCGACTTACCGCAAGTGTAAGTCTATAGTTAGAAAATATCACCATATGTTATTCTTGTCAATGTTTGTACATGTGACATATAGCTAAACTTAACCTTATTAATTCATCCCAACTATTTCGAAGACACACCCTTCCCTTCCAGCCTCCTGATACCATCCATAGCATTTTTATAAAATACGGTCGAAGGCTGGAGATAAAAAACAGCGGTTTTATAATTTTCCACAGCCTTATCCGTCATCCCCTTTTCATCAAATGACCTGGCTATATAATAATAGTTCCTCCCTATGCCCTCCTTGTGTAATGCCGGATTTAATGGAAATGAGTTCAGTGCCCTGTCTCTGATGTTAATGGCATTGTCCCAATCCTTCTTCACTTCATAGACCTGAGCCACAGAGTCGAAAGGATCAAGGGCAAGAGATAACATATATCGCATGCCCTCACTTTCCTGGTCTTTAATCATTGAAATGATCTTAAGGCCATCAATCAGTATGTCTTCCTGGTTCAGGTCCTTATCTTCAAGATGGAGATCAAGAAGCAGGGCACGAAGGGGAACGGACTCCGGGACCGTAACGATATGTTTTTTTATTTTGACTATTGTCCCTTCATATGAAACCATACCGCCCTTATATTGCCTTATGTCCTCTTCAGCAGCGTTCAGTACAGTTTCTCCCTTCAGCACTTGAGCTATGCTTTTTGACATCCCCGTCAGCTTTGCCGGCATCTCCTCATAATTCATTCCGTTGAAACTGAATCTTCGAACAGGATCTGTTTCCCCTTCTTTTACAAGATAGGCATCAACTCTCCATCGTTTGCCAAAGCCCATCAGATCTCCATATAGCGAATATTGGGCGTTCACCGCTTTATTTGTCTTTTCCACAATCCCGGACTCTATCTTCCATAGTATGCCGCCACGTTTTACTTCATCGTTCTTTTCTGTCCACATGAACTGCGGCTCAAATTCATACAGCTTCTCCCTGATTACTTCAACAGGGACAAGTCTGATAAATTCATATCCGGACAATTCAGTGCTGAGCAAGTCATATATGTCCATGTCGAGAGATTTCTTGCGCAAATCATTAAACGGATAAACCGCCAGGCTGAGCTTCACGTCCTCGGCGACAGCATATAAAGGGAACTCCATTGCCATGAGAACAGATAATGAGATGATGAATCGTGTCATGAACGCAAATATCTTTTTCATATATAACCAGATGGAGGAGCGATGCGCCATACCCCTGCCGTTAATTCTAAAAGCTTTGCCCCCGGTCTTCTTTCCGGGAATAAATGTCATTTCAGCGTAATGCCTTCGATTGTAATCTTTCCGCTGGTAACGGACATATTGCCTGTAACAGTGGTCATGCCTGACTGATAAGTATAGCCTTCATTAAACCCGCCTGACAAAGTAACTGTTTTATTTTGATCAATTGAAAGGTTCTCGTTAAATGTCACTGCCTGGACCTCTATTGTATCTCCATGATAGGCTTCATTATATGCTTCCTGCAAGGTTTCAAAATATGACCCGGTGACTGCGGTCCTTACTGAAGGCCCTCCTGGATATATATAGGGATCATAGTCATTATAGTCCAGATTATTTATGACATAGGAAGGCGGACCTGAAGGCGGGGTACACTGCTGATAAGCAGCGTCTGGATTTCCATACCCGTCACCGTCTGAATCCGGATACCACAGGGTATTCGGATTAATTGCCGCATTGCTGTCATCACAGTCACCATTACACGTCGTGAATGTATCACCGTCAGCATCGAAGCCCTCATCAATAGCGCCGTCACAGTTATTGTCAATACCGTCACATATGTCAATAGCTCCGGGGTTAACGGAACTGTTAAGATCGTCACAGTCAGTGCCGCCATAAACACTGGAATCGTAACCGTCCCCATCCATGTCCCGGCAGGTCCCCGTGCCTGAAGACTTATCAGAGAATTTTACAGTCAATCCATAATATATCGGCCTGCTTCCCTCGTAAGAATACTGTACGCCACCTGTGCCAGTGCTGTTTTCAATACCTGCTGTTGCACCTCTGCCGTCTAAAGGTGAACCGTCGTTATTCAGCAATGAGTCATATATGAATGTTATGCTGCTGTCAGATTCTGAAAGAATAACCTCAAATGTAAGCCTGGACCCTCTGGCAGATTGAAGCGATACCTGCTTGTACATGACAATAAACAGTCTGTTCGGGGCAGTCCCTGTTGTCTGGTATCGTAATTCTCCAGAACCCGATTTAAGGCTGTCCCAGAAAGGAGCAATAATATTATTGGGTGCTGACATACTGGGAACAGGGTAATTTGAAAAGACATCAATATCTGTTGAATTAAAAGAAAGATAACCGTAAGGTGATGCCCATACTGAGCTGTAGGTTCGCCCGTAAAAGTTAAAATCAAAGCCAGTAGATATTTCAGTCCTGTTGGAAATTGTCCCCGTTTCAGAGATGTCAATAAAGCTGACTGTCAGGTCATCACGAACAATGTAGCCCGCAGGATAAGACAGGGCGCATCGCGGGTCAGTTCCCTGCTCAACCTCTTCACCGTCCGAATGCCCGTCACCGTCGCTGTCCGGAACAAGTGGGTCAGTGTTGTATAAGGCTTCCTGTTCATCTGTTAAACCATCATTGTCATCATCAGAATCGCACACATCTCCCATGCCGTCGCCATCTGCGTCAAGTTGGTCGCTGTTGTACTCATCAGGGCAATTATCGTCGCAAACCATGACCCCGTCATTGTCAGTATCAGCTTCATCAATATTGCCGTCACAGTTATTGTCAATACCATCGCATATATCAGCGGCTTCCGGATGAATAGATATATTGTTGTCATCACAGTCATCACCCGGTTGAGCCACGCATCCCTGCATGCACTGATCGTTCGCGTAAGTACTGCTGCTGAAATGACCGTCCCCGTCGATATCACAGTAGCGGCTATTGATGTTGCTCAGGCCAAAATCAATTCCACCCGTACTAAGTCCAATATTAACCATTACCGATGAAGCATCATTCAGGCTGCAGACATTGTTGTAGTATTCACCTGAATATAACCCGGCCCTGTCTGCATAAACCCTGTAATCACCAGAAAATAAAGCTCTGATTGTATAATTCCCGCTTTCATCGGTTCTCGCGCCCGACGTATTGCCATTTGCTGATACCAAGACACCGGCAATCGGAAGGCCTGTATCATCTGCAGTCACCCTGCCGGTAATCGATCCGCCCAATGCAAGGCCAAAATTGATTACTTTCCCGGCGGTGATTGTTATAATCGATGCGCTGTCCCAGTAATATTGATTGTCATGAAATTCACCTAAATAATTGTCGTAACTGTCAGCATAAACCCTGTAATCACCGGGCAAGATGTCGCTGATTGTATAATTACCATTTTCATCTGTCACCGCGCTGAAATAACTGCCGCCATACGCATTAACACTTACTCCGGCAATCGGAAGGCCTGTATCATCCGCAATCACCCGGCCGGAGATTGAACAGCACGCTGCGAGGGCAAAATCAATCCCGATTGTATCAATCCCTGAAGTGACAGTCACAAGATCTGCTGAATCCCAGTCATATTTGTCGTTATAATATTCACGAGGGTAATTGGTGAAACTTTCTGTATAAACTTTGTAATCTCCGGGGAATAAAGAGGTAATCGTGTAATCTCCGTTTGCCTGAGTTACCGCACTGCCCAAAACAGTCCCATCAGCAGAAACAAGAACACCACTTATCGGAAGGCCTGTATCATCCGCAATCACCCGGCCGGAGATTGAACAGCACACTGCGAGGGCAAAATCAATCCCGCTTGTATCAATCCCTGAAGTGACAGTCACAAGATCTGCTGAATCCCAGTCATGTTTATCGTTATAATATTCACGAGGGTAATCGGTATAACTCTCTGTATAAACTTTGTAATCTCCGGGCAATAAAGAGCTAATTGTGTAATCTCCGTTTGCCTGAGTTACCGCGCTGCCCAAAACAGTCCCATCAGCATAAACCAGAACACCACCAATCGGAAGGCCTGTACCATCCGCGATCACCCGGCCGGAGATTGAACCTTCCGATGCAAGACTAAAACCATTTGAAGCAACAAAGAGTAAAAAAATGATAACCTGAAAAATGGATTTGCCTTTCATAATACCTTTACAATAATAGTTTTTATAAGTTTTTTCACCTGTTTTAATCGGCCCTGAAGTTACAGTTTCTTAAATATGCGGTTTTTTACCTTAACACTGATAGTTTCAAGTTCCTGTTTTACAAATCAGTGGTTAGGGGTGCAAAGTAATTACATGCAAAGTAATTACGGTTGCCTATTTAAAGCTGAAATTTTATAATATCCCGTCTTCATTACTATGAGATGCAACTATGAGTTTAATACGGAGGCACGATGAGGCTTGAAGGTAAAAATGCTTTGATTACAGGAGCGGCCCAGGGAATAGGAAAAGCCGTGGCTCTTGGAATGGCAAAGGAAGGCGCTAATGTCGCGATAGCAGATGTAAATATTGAGAGCGCCCGGACTGCATCACAGGAAGTAAATGCCCTGGGAGTCAAAAGTATCGCACTGAAGCTTGATGTTTCAAACCAGGAGAATGTTATTGACGCTTTTAAAACCGTTACCAGCGAGTTCAGTTCTCTTGATATCCTTATTAATAACGCGGGAATTACAAGGGACGGGATCCTGCTCAGGATGAAAGAGGAAGACTGGGACGCTGTGCTGAACATTAACCTGAAAGGTTCATTTTTGTGCAGTAAGGAAGCGATAAAGGTAATGAGCAAACAGCGTTTCGGAAAAATCATAAGCATATCTTCTGTAGTGGCCTTTATGGGCAACCCGGGACAGGCAAACTACAGTTCATCCAAGGCAGGACTTATTGGATTGACCAAGACCATTGCCAAAGAGTATGCAAGCCGGGGCATCAGGGCCAATGCGGTTGCTCCGGGATTCATTCAGACGGCCATGACCGACGCACTCAGCGATGAAGTAAAAAATGAAATGAAAAAGGCCATTCCGCTCAGTCAGTTCGGCACGCCTGAAGATGTAACTAATGCGGTAATATTCCTTGCTTCAAAAGAGGCCGACTATATAACGGGTCAGGTAATCCACGTAAACGGCGGTATGTATATGTAACATGTGAAATTATTCCGGCAAATATGTATAATTGAATTCCTGCAGTCTAAGAAACAAATAATGAATAGAAATTAAAAAATGGAGGTGCTAGATGTCAGTTGAAGCAAAAGTAAAGGATATAATAGCAAAACAGCTTGGAGTAGATATGGGCAAGGTAACACCCGCAGCATCGTTTATTGAAGACCTTGGGGCTGATTCCCTTGATACTGTTGAACTTGTCATGGCCTTTGAAGAGGCCTTTAACATCGAGATCCCGGACGAAGACGCGGAAAAGATTTTAAAAGTCCAGGATGCGGTTAAATATATTGAGGACAAGTCAGGAAACTAAAACAAAAAGCGGCTGCCGCAGCGGAAGCACAGGTAGAAAAGAAGTTGAGAAGATAAGAAGTTGTGAAGTAGAGAAAAAGCAGTATTTTTCCCTCCCATCTTCTCAACTGCTCAACTTCTCATCTCCCTTTCCCTGCGTGATGTATACAGGTAAATAATAATGAAAAGAAGAATAGTGATTACAGGGGTTGGAATGATAACCCCGCTCGGAACAGGGACTGAGAAATCATGGAAGGGCCTGATTGAAGGGCGTTCTGCCATCGGGAGAATAACCCACTTTGATCCTGAAGGGTATCCGTGCCAGATAGCGGCGGAAGTTTCCGACTTTGAGATAGACAGGTATATAGACACAAAAGACCAGAAAAAGATGGACAGGTTTATCCATCTGGGACTTGCTGCAGCAACACTTGCAATGGAGGACTCAGGTCTTGTGATAACTGAGGCCAACTCTGACAGGGTGGGCGTAATTACAGGATCGGGGGTTGGCGGACTTCCGGCAATTGAACGTTACGAGAAAATCCTGATCGAGAAGGGACCTAAAAAGGTCTCTCCATTCTTCATCCCGATGACAATCATTAACCTTACCGCAGGTCATATATCGATCCGATTCGGTGCAAAGGGACCGAATTCTGCTATAGCAACGGCATGCGCAAGTGGTACGCACGCGATCGGGGACGCTTACAAAATGATACAGAACGGCTTTGCTGACGCAATGATCTGCGGCGGGACTGAAGCGGTTATAACGCCTCTGGGCATTGCTGGTTTTACATCTATGAAGGCCCTCTCCACCCGCAATGATGAACCGGAGAAATCCAGCAGGCCGTTTGACAGGGACAGGGATGGCTTTGTAATGGGCGAAGGCGCCGGAATCCTTGTTCTGGAAGAACTGGAACATGCGCAGCAAAGGGGTGCAAAGATATACGCGGAGATCGTCGGTTACGGCCTGAACTCTGACGCATACCATATTACAAGCCCTTCACAAAGCGGGGACGGCGCAGCCAGATGTATGAAAGCCGCCCTCAAAGATGCAAACATGGATTCCGGTCAGGTCCAATATATCAATGCTCACGGCACATCTACAAAATACGGGGATGAAATTGAAACAACCGCTATCAAGAGCGTCTTTGGCGATCACGCATACAAATTATGCGTAAGCTCGACAAAATCAATGATCGGACACCTGCTCGGTGCCTCGGGCGGAGTTGAGGCCGTAATCTGCGTATTGAGTATCAGAGACAAAATCGTGCCCCCTACTATTAACCTCGACAACCCTGACGAAGGGTGTGATCTTGATTATGTGCCTCATAAAGCAAGGTCTCTTGATTTAAACATAGCGATGTCAAATTCATTCGGATTCGGTGGAACTAATGGATGTATCATCATCAGAAGATTTGTCCAGTCTTGAAGACTCTTTAGGCTATACCTTCAAAAAGAAGTCTCGGTTAAAAGAGGCCCTTACCCATAAATCATACGCACATGAAAAGGCCAAGGAGAACACGTCATTTAATGAACGCGTGGAGTTTCTTGGGGACGCAGTCCTTGAATTGATTGTCAGTGAATATCTTTTTAATTCATATCCTGATTTTACCGAGGCAGACCTGTCCAGGATCAAGGCCTACGCAGTCCAGGAGTCGACGCTTGCGCAGACCGCAAAGGACCTTGATATAGGATTGTATCTGCTTCTGGGCAAGGGAGAGGAAATGACCGGCGGCCGGAACAAGGCATCCCTGCTTGCAGATGCCCTTGAGGCGGTGCTCGCAGCCATTTATCTGGATGGGGGGTATAAAAACGCCAGAGAATTCATCCTTAAGCACCTGACTTCAAAGATAGATGAACTCGCCGCAACCAACTTCATATTTGATTTCAAGACAAAGCTGCAGGAAGTGGCCCAGGCACAGTATGGGGTCCTGCCCAGATATGTAATTCATAAAGAAGAAGGCCCGGAGCACAAGAAGACCTTTGAAGTCAAGGTATTCATAAAAGATGATTTCCTCGGCTCCGGTAAAGGGAAAACAAAAAAGGCCGCTGCACAGAAGGCCGCGGAGAAGGGGCTCAATATGATCAGGGAGAAAAATGAAACTAACATATAAAAAATCCGGGGTTGACATAAATGAGGGTAACAGGCTGGTAGATGTAATCAGGCCGCTGGCAAGGTCCACATTCAAGCCTTTTGTCATGACGGACATAGGCTCCTTCGGTGCCTTTTGCAAACTTGATACGAAGCGTTATAAAAAGCCCGTTCTGGTGAGCGGCACAGACGGAGTGGGGACAAAATTAAAGATAGCGTTCATGATGAACAAACATGATTCTGTGGGGATAGATCTCGTTGCGATGTCCGTAAACGACATCCTTACAAGCGGGGCAAGGCCCCTCTTCTTCCTTGACTACTTCGCGACTGGAAAGCTTTCGGTAAAGACCGCCGGAGACGTTATTAAAGGGATTGCTGAAGGCTGCAAAATGGCTGATTGTGCACTCATCGGCGGTGAAACTGCCGAGATGCCGGGGTTCTATAGTGCAGGTGAATATGACCTTGCAGGATTTGCGGTAGGAATAGTCGATAAAAATAAAATCATCAACGGTAAGGACATCAGGGCCGGAGACATGCTTATCGGCCTGTCATCAAGCGGGCTTCACAGCAACGGATATTCGCTTGCGAGAAAACTCTTCTTTGACATTAAAAAGTACAATCCTAAAAAAGTCATTAAAGAGCTCGGCTGCTCTATCGGCGAGGCGCTTTTACAGCCAACAAAAATATATGTAAAGAGTGTTTTAAAAGTAATGGAGGATTATCAACTCAAGGGAATAGCTCACATAACCGGTGGAGGGATCACAGAGAACCTTCCTCGCGTCCTTCCGAAGAAGGTAACGCTTAATTTTGTAATAGAAAAGGGAAGCTGGCCTGTCCCTCCTGTCTTCAATCTTATCCAGGACCTGGGCAATGTCGACGAAGGTGAAATGTACAAGACCTTAAATATGGGTGTCGGGATGATACTGGTGGTTGAACAGGCCGATGCATGGAAGATTGTCAAAAAGCTCGGGAGGCTGGGGGAAAACGCCCATATCATCGGACAGGTCAAAAAAGGTAAAAGAGGCGTAGTTTATATTTGAGATAAATTTTCTTGATAATATTCAGTTTTTGTGAGTTTCAACAGTAGTTGCTTTCGTTGCTACTACCTGCTTCTCAATAATCGGCGATGACTTTACATTCGATGATTACGGATTGAAAGAGTGATTTCACATTTGATCGGAGGGATGTTTCTTCTGCTAAATTATCCAGTGTAAAAAATATTGACTGTTCCAACAAAATCTTTGGGGTATATGTGGACGCCCCAGATGAAGAATAACACTTTCAAATCTTCAAGGTTAGAGCAGAATGTAAGATCAAGGGCCTACCGACTTGTTGTCATGAAGATGAAATGTAGAAATTGATGATTACTAGTTATACGACTGTAGCGCTAAACTAACCCGTTTGTCGAATTGAGCGATTGGTCAAATAAAGCGGTCTAGTAACTGCTGCCATACATCATTCCATATCAGCGCCATGCTTGCTTATGCAAGGTACCTGCAAATTTGACCGTGTAACCAAAACAGAAGTTATTGCCATCTTAAGTCCGTAGCCATTGATCAACCTTTTATCCTCTCTTGATGAATTGCTCATTGTATATGCCAGACAGAGAGGCATATTAGGGATATATTAATAGACCATTAATATTCGCACCGCCTGCATAGGTTAAGAGCATGTTCTCCCCATTAAATAATATACTCGGGCGTTGATACAGAACAGCGTAAGGCGGTAATCCACTTAAGGGAATCCCGTCTGACAAATATGAAGGATAGACTAGTGCAGCATCTTTCGACACCTTCGCGCCGAAAATCCCTGCAGGTGGATTATTACTATAATTCCATGAACCCCAGACTACGAAGTAATTTTGCCCATCAAAAGCAACATCAAAATAGGTATTATTATAACTTGCCGTATTAATAGCGATGCCACCTGTATCAGACGGTCCGTCAAGCAAAACTCCATCTTTTGAAACCCGTGCACCATAAATATCATTATTCATATATGTACCGGACAATCGTTGGTCAGACCATACGACAAAATAATTGGTTCCATCAAATATCACTCGAGGATCACCTTGAGACTTAGGAGCCGTAGAAATTGCAATACCGGTAGGATCCAGCACTACAGCTGCAGGAGTAATACGTGTTCCATAAATATCCGATGAGTCACTCGGCCCAGAGCCATTTCGTGTATCTCGCCACACAACGAGATAATTCGTGCCATCAAAGGCTATCGAAGGAAAAACCTGCTCCCCCGTCGCGTTAAACACGACAAACTCATTAAATACCGTTCCATCCGCTTTTACCTGAGCGCCATAAATATCATACTGGCCTCCAGTATACTTTTGCCAAATAACTAGATAAGTTGTGCCATCAAAGGCGACCGCCGGACCGTAATTAGTTATCTGATTCGGTATCCCCGTCGATATAGCAAAACTGCTCACCAGGGCTGTCCCGTCAGGTTTAATTATTGTGCCGTAGATCAGTCCGCTATGTGCATAGGCCACGAGAAAGTTCGAACCGTCAAAAGCAAATGATGGCGTGTAGGACAGACAACCGGTCCCTAGTGTAAATTGAGCAATTGGAAATGTGCTTAACGGTTCACCTTGAGGCGATAGGGTCACACCAAAAATGCCCGGAGATGATCCGATATCCCTGCATGCGATATATAAGTAATTAGTCCCGTCGAAACCAAGAGGTGCGTAGCCAGGCTCATTTGCCTGCCCGGGAGCAACAGCGAATTCTTTTACGATACCCTTCTTTTCTCCATCAACGTAATACCCGACAATTTCTTCACTCGTCGTTTCGATTGTTCCGTCATAATCTGTATAAACATCAACGCGCTTGATAAGTCCTGCACGAGGAGCGTACCAATCGGTCTCCTTGTTTCTGAAAACCAGTTCAGAACCATCGAAGGAAAAATGAAACGTAATGGTTGAGTCCGTCTCTATTTGAGCAGTATTGTCAAAGGTACCGACAGAAACGGTAAGCGTCTGAAAACTAATTACGCTTACTCGGGAATAAAAATCAAAGGTTTCATTAATGCCATCCCCATCCAGATCCTTACCGAAATCAAGCCCGGTTTTATTGAGTTGCTCAAACGTCCCGACTTGAAGAGGGAAAGTAATTACTTTATAGGGTACTAATTGAGGCGTGAAAGAATCGGTTACGTCACTGTTACCCCAATAAGTGATTCCCGTGCGACCTTTTGAAATATAATCGTCAGTTGCTGTTCCATAATTCAAAGGATTTGATTCATGCCATATGCTTGTCATTACCCCTTGAACAGCCCGTGTTCCTGTTATGGTTATCTTGTTTGAAAAAAACGTTGTTCCAGTGACATTGCTCGTTACAACTCCCCGAAAAAGCCATGTATTACCCTCTGTTAAAGATGGGTAATAATTATTGGGATCACCGGACGAATCCTGAGCAACTGGTTCTACCAGTCCGCCACCGCCACCACTGCCGCCACCACTGCCGCCACCACTGCCACAAGCATTTAGAATTAAAAAAGATAGAATCGTTAATAATATCATCAGTTGATAAGACTTAAATCTTTGCATGATGGCCCTCCCCACCTGCTCATATCCATAAGAATAAACAAATATTAGAAAGAATATCTTATATTTAATAAGCTACAACTTGCCAATAAGTAATTGGGGACAATAGGCAATATGACTTAATCACGACTTCTTTCTACCGGAATTGTGTGATTTATAGGGCCCGTGCTTTATCCCCATAATTTTATTATCAAAGTGGACTCTATAAATGTCAAGAAAAATATCAGTCAAGAACCAAATCCCGCAATTATATTAATCGATTATTGCGAATTGCAATATTCAATGAGTTGTGAGATTCTGATTTATTTATACATGCGAAGAAGTGAGAACTTCGATATTCAACTTATTCTGAAGACATTTAACGGCAATCCTCAATATGAGAAGTCTGATATAAAGTTCTTCGTCATATCGATCGGTAAAATAAGCACTTTAATTAAATATGTTAAAATGTCCATGATGGATTTCAAGCTCGTTCTCGAAAAACTTCTGACAGCCTTCAAAGATCAGGACATCCGCTATGCTCTGATGGGCGGGTTTGCAATGGGATTATGGGGCGGCTCTCGATCAACTGTTGACCTGGACTTCCTTGCTCATCATGACGACATGAAGCAGGTACATGGAATAGTCACGTCTCTCGGTTATGAGCTCCATCTGAAAACTGATAATGTCTCCCAATACACTTCTCCTTTGAAAATCTTTGGCGGTATCGATTTCATACATGCCTTCAGAGAGGCAAGCGTTGAAATGCTTCAGCGTGCCGTAGAAAAGGATATCTTCAGCGGCTCGCTTAAAATCAGGACGCTCATACCCGCTGATATCATCGGCATGAAGCTTCAGGCCATTTACAATAATCCTTCAAGGGAAAAGATCGATATGGCGGATATAGAACTTCTGGTTTCTGTAAACAACAGCAATCTTGACTGGGAGTTGATAAGAAAATATTGTGAAATCTTCAGCATGGAGGAGTTATACAGGAAGTTGAAGGAAAGTATACAGAGATGATCATTTCTCCAAAGGCAGAAAAAGAACTTATCGATCTGGCACGTTCTGAAGAGTTCGGCAAGGATATGGATCTGATTAAGAAGCGATGGCATTGTCCTTTCTTAAGAAACGGGGAGGTTGATATTGACGCTTATATCGAATTCATACAGCAGTTCAATGAATTTATCAACCACGAACCGAAGCCGTTCAAACCGATGATCGACAGGGACATGCGGCTGTGAAATTAGATATGACTATTATTGCTCCGTAGTATGCAATTTTATTCCCTCAAACTCTTAGTCCTGTCTCCGCATCAAACAGCATAACCTTATCCTTAGCTATTGCAGCGAACCCGGTTTTCCCCGGTTCAAGCCTGTCATCCAGTTCAGATATCCCTTTTATAACCGTATCTCCCCATTTAACATCAGCCCAGTTAAACGGCCCGGCAGACTCTATGATCGATACATCAACCTCAATGCTTCCCTCTTTTTCAACTGAATACACAGTAATGTCTTCGGGACGAATCCCAGCGGTGAACCGGACGTTTCCCGGAACACTGTCGGTTACAGATGAAAGAACGACTCCGCTGCAGTCGATTTCGACCGGGTCACTGTTAATCAGCCTTGCCGGAAGAAAATTCATGGGAGGACTTCCTACAAAACCGGCAACCATCATATTGGTCGGTTTCATGTATATTTCTCTGGGTGTTCCACACTGCTGTACTTCGCCATTATAAATGACTGCAATCCTGTCCGACATGCTCATCGCTTCTGCCTGGTCGTGTGTCACATAGATAGTAGTGATTTTCAGTTCCTGATGAAGCTTTTTCAACTCAGCCCTCATCTCTATGCGCAGCCTGGCATCAAGGTTCGAAAGCGGCTCATCCATAAGAAAAACTACCGGTTTCCTTATGATCGCCCTTCCGAGTGCGACCCGCTGTCTCTGACCGCCGGA
>QZIL01000097.1 GCA_003599025.1 Nitrospiraceae bacterium
ATCCGTGCTTCCTCACTTACCCGCTTACGCACTTTTATAACTGGTGCCGAAGACCGGACTCGAACCGGTACGGAGATCACTCCCCGAGGGATTTTAAGTCCCTTGCGTCTGCCAATTCCGCCACTCCGGCAATATAGTTCTGTAATTTATTTTCTAAAGCAAATCCATTATCACGGGACTTCAATGTAAGGTGCCTTATATTTATCATCATCCGCTCCCGCTCGTCGCTGTGCATTGGAAAGTCCCTTGCGTCTGCCAATTCCGCCACTCCGGCAATATAGTTCTGCAATTTATTTTCTAAAGCAAATCCATTATCACGGGACTTCAATGTAAGGTGCCTCATATTTATCATCATCCGCTCCCGCTCGTCGCTGTGCATTGGAAAGTCCCTTGCGTCTGCCAATTCCGCCACTCCGGCAACCATGTCTAATGCATGAGAAACTTCTCTGATAATTTTACATCACAGGACTTCAATGTAAGGAGCGCTATTTTACTCTATTCACTCCCTTTGGTCGTTATGCATTGGAAAGTCCCTTGCGCCTGCCTGCCAATTCCGCCACTCCGCGTGTCTTGTGAAATCACCTTCTCTTTTGCGCTTTGATATTATACACAATTGACCTGTGCAATAGTCCAACGGGTTATAAGTTCAGGCCCGGGTAGTATAAGTACAGCTTACATTATCTTGTGATATAATCGTAATACGGGGGACAAAATGCGAGGTCCCGACATGATTTTGATATGCTGCAAGAAATATATCTCACAAATTCTTCTTTTTATCCTGTTCTCTCTTTGTATCACCTCTACGACATATGCTGATGACTATAGGACTCTCAGGGGGACCGTAATACAAGTCAGTGATGGCGATACAGTGATTATCAGACCTGCAAGTGGAAAAATGTTTAAGTGCAGGTTATACGGCATTGATGCGCCTGAAATGCCATATGATGGAACCCCCGGGCAACCATACTCTCGTGCAGCAGACAGGGAATTAAACAACCTTGTTTTACACACTGCTGTTGAGATCACCCTAACAGGTGAATCATCGTATGACCGTGAGGTCTGCATCATTAAAAAGATGGGGGTGGACATTAACCATGAAATGGTGAAACGTGGTTATGCATGGGCTTACAGAGAACATCTGAAAGGAACATATGCTTCTGAATATATCAGTGCGGAAATCGAGGCCCGCAAGATGCGTCGCGGGCTGTGGAAAGAGACTAATCCACAGCCCCCATGGGAGTTCAGGAATTACAAAAGAAGAAACTGACTGATGTATTAATTGCCCTGTTATATTTTCTCCGGTTCACAGAGCAGCCCCGGATTGACAGAGACCTGTCCACAATTGCGACATTGCCAGCGGTCATTATGCACCTTATTGTGGCAGAATGAAGGTGCCTTGCCGCTCTTTGATCCGCACCAGTCGGCCTTTTTACCTTTCCCCTGGACCTTGCATATATTATTTGGATCAAGGGCCACCGCTCCGCAGTTGGCGCAGAAAAACGCTGGTGTGTCCTTGGGTAAAGGAATGTGAGTTTCTTTAGACATATAAGGCCTCCATTAAAAAGCTTATTTTATTATGCATGGATAACTATAAAGAATACATTCACTAAATATCAACTGTATTTATGCTCTATAGCACTGCAATGCTGCTCTGTGTTCCTCTGGTCTGTCAAAGCTGTCCAGGCTTGTTGCGGGCTCACTCCTGCTCACAGTCAGTCTCTTGCCTTTTTAAAACCCTTACCGCTGAGAAATACATCAAGGCGCTCTATGTCGGTAATTTCTAATTCTTTAAGCCAGACCGTCACTTCCCTGCGGCTCCCGTCTTCACGCAAAATTATGACCAGCCGGTCTTTGCCCTTCCTGCTAACAGAAATAATATTCCGGTACCGTACAAGATCAGGTTTCCGGGACTGGCGGACCTCCATAAAATCCTCAAACACCAGAACCAGGGGCTTTCTGCTTTTAATCAGAGTAAGGATAAACATCCCCGCGCCAAATACAAGCATGAACCCTGCTGCATTTCCGGGGCTCTGGTCTCCTGTTAAGGATTGAGCAGTAAGGACTCCACCGGCAGCAGCCAGAATACCGTATGAAATAAGGAAGAGATATGTCCGCGATTTTTTCGGGTAGAGTTTTTCACCTGTCATGGTATTTCATTATATACTATTGGTCATCCGGAAGAGAGTATCCGTAGTGACAGTTTATATTCATTGCTTTGCCTGATTATGCACTGCGAGCACTCTGGCCCGGTCTGACTACAGCCATCTGCAATTCAGTATTAGTTAGTTATGCGCTCAATTACCGGACGTGAGTAATTCCAGTTTCCTGATTATAGCGCCGGCCTCGGCAGGGACCTTTTCAGGACGAATGGTTTTAAGGTCTATGCCAGCAAGTCTCTTGACCGATGGACATTGAGGAATGGGAATATCAGGATAGTTTTTCTGAAAATCAGGGAACTTGGCCGGGGATGCAGTCTCAAGTACTGTTATAATGGATCTGTCTTCACTGAAATACTGCCGGTATCTGAATGATGCTGCTACTCCTATCACCCCATGGGGCTCAAGTACAATATTGTTTCTCCTCCAGAATCTTACAATATGGGCCTCGATGTCCTCGTTTGTGATAATGTCCTCACCAAAGACATCTCTGCGAAGGTTCTCAACTACTGTGGGGTTGATGCTTCGTTTTTCGAGGAGGATATCCGGTATGTTTACCGGAGATTCTCCGTAAAGAAAAAGGATACGCTCAAGGTTTGAAGGAACAGAGATGTCCATTGAGTTGGCAAGAGTAAGCTTGTTGCTCAGACTTCCTGAGGCTGTCCCTTTCCCCACAATGTTGGCGAATATGTTATTAGCATTAGTGCCTGCAATAAATACCTTCAGCGGCAGGCCCATACGCTTTGCAATAAGACCTGCGGTAAGGTTGCCCAGATTTCCAGAGGGCACTGCAAATATCATATTTTGCCCCGGGAATATTTTATTAAGGCTGGCCCATATAAAGAAATAATAAACCGTCTGGGGCAGAAGCCTCCAAAGGGAAATTGAATTGGCTGATGTGAGATTAAACCGGTTACGCACCTTATCATCATTAAGCAGATTCTTGGCCAGCTGCTGGCAGGCATCAAAATTTCCGCTTACCGGGACAGCACTCACATTACCTTTTACAGAAAGCATCTGTTTTTCCTGGATCTCGGAAACCCCGTCAGAGGGATACAGGACCAGGACTCTTGTATTGGGTAACCCGTGGAAGGCTGTCTGTATCGCTGTACCAGTGTCACCTGAGGTCGCAACTATAATGGTTGCCTCCCTTTTATTGACTGACAGATAATGGCTCATAAGCCTGGCAAGGAAACGTGCTGCAAAGTCCTTAAAGCTGCATGAAGGCCCCCTGTCTAGCCGGGCAATGACAAGATTATTATCATCTATGGCCTTCTCAAGAGGTATATGTGTCTCACTATATGCACCGTCACAAATGTCTGCGAGTACTTTATGAGAGATGTCCTCCTGCGGGAGAAAGCTCCTCATGATCACCCACGCCATTTCAGAGTATGTCAGATTTGATAATTTATTAATGGCTGCCTCAGTAAAAAAAGGCAGTCTGGCAGGCATAAAAAGTCCGAAATCGGAAGAGAGCCCCCTCTCGAGTACAACATCCCATTTATAACGCGTCTTTCCTCCACGGTCCCTGGTAGAGACAAAAAGAGATGATTCTGCAGAATGATCCGGAAGCAATGTCATTAATTTTTTTGTATCCATAAAAGTCTCCTTATTGAAGCAGGGGCACATGATTAGTCTATACCGGCAATATATCTTTTTTCAATTGATCATCGACCTGTTGTTCATTTGCATAAAAGAAACGCTCTTCGATGAATAATCAAAAAAGCTTACATCGCCAAATGAGGGTCCCACCTGTTTTCAGACATGTGGAGTTAAGCCATTCTCTATCAATATGAATACAGATGCCGAGTGCAGCTGACATCTTTTTATTAGAACCTATCTCAAAATAATTTCTAATCTTAGAACAACTATATTCCGTAATTCCGGCGAAGACCGGAATCCAGTTTTTTCAATTAGAATCAGATCCTGAAGAGGGGATAGCCTTGAACCTCATTAAGCCTGCATCATGTAATTACAGTGCTTTTATTCCCGGTCACTACTCACTGGACATCTACTGTAACAGTATCATAGATAAATTCGCTTTCATCCTGAATGCCATTCATAGCTGTATCGATTCCAAAATACAGGGTATAACGTCCGGAAGACCACCTTGCGTTGCTGAAGAGATCAACCTGCCCCATGTTATCCAACTGGCCCTGCTTAAAGAATGAATATCCGCGTCTCCACTTTTCTGTTGATGCATCATAGTAGTACCAGCGGTTACGGTATTCCATTAATACCCACCAGTCGGCATTATGCCCTTTAAGGCTGCCTGGCTCAAGCGTTATGGCAGCTGCAATGTTTTCACCTCTGCCTACATTAACTACCCCTGATGATTTATTTACTTTTATAGTAGGAACCGGCTTCACAATATCAGTCACTGTTCCTTCAAGGGCCACATTCAGAACTGATGTGTCCGGGTCATTTGATGAAACAGCCAGGGTTGCATTCTTTACACCCGGTGATACCGGCATAAGAACAACATCAACTGTACAGGTTTCAGCAGGCATCAAAGTCTGATTTGTGCAGTCATCATTCTCACCTATACTGAATTCGTTTGCATCAGGCCCTCCAATATTAATCGTGCCTATAGTGAGGGTGTCCGTTCCTGTATTTGATATCATTAATGACCTTGAAGACGGCACATGCTTCTGCGCAGAGAAATGTAACCGGTCTGACTGGCAAGTGACCCATACATTATCAAGAGCCCAGAATCCGGACCCGGCACTGTTGGCATATCTGAATTTTATCTGAGCTTCATTAACACCTGCAACGGAACTTATGTCAATTTCTTTCCAGTTCGGTTCCGGGTAGCCATCATCTGAACTAATGCTGACATTATTCGTCCACGTAGTTCCCCCGTCATCACTGACATCCACTTCAACATTACCGGCATAAGCGTAATACTGATTGCTGAACGTAAGTGCCACGCTGCTGCATGAATGTGTGTCAACAGATCCAGTAACTACTTCATCACTACTGGTTGTTGTGCATGAAGAATCCACTATTGCGTATTGCCCTGCAAATGGATACCCCACTGACTTCCTGCATGAATTGTCTGTACCCCATGCCCCCTGGACCAACCATGTAGCAGGGATACCGGAAGAAAAGTCTTCGCTTAACAGCACGTTGCTGACCCTGATATACGGGTAGCAGCCTTCGTCAACCTGGCCATCACAATTGTTGTCAAGGCCATCGCCGCAAGTGGTTTCAACACTTTCCGAAGGTATCCCCGGCTGGCAGGTATTGACCTCTGTTCCTGACTGGCATAGAACCTGACCTGTCGATGTACAGATCCCTGTCCCGCAGGATATTGCGGCAGTTACATAATGGTTATCAGCGATCCCGTCACAGTTATTGTCCACTCCATCGCATGTATCATCAATAACACCCGGATTAATAGACGAGGTCCCGTCATTGCAGTCATTGCCCTGTGTTGCCTGACATCCGGCAGGCACACATCCTGAACCTGTGCAAGATCCATCTTTTGATATGTTTATGTAACCGTCATTGTCACTGTCACAGTAGTAATCTACCTGAACAGGCATTGCAAGGGTCGTAAACGTGTAATCTCCGGACACCGCCTGATTTCCTGCTGCGTCACGGCTTACCACTCTGTAATGATACAGCGTTGAGGATGACAGTCCGCTTATGCCCTGACTGTGGTTCGTTACCATTGATGCATTGTCCGCTGTTGTACTTCCGTATGACACGCTCGTCCCATATTCTACCCGTGTATCTGATGCTTCATCTGTTGTCCAGTTGATTGTCACGGATTCACTCGTTATGTCCACTGCCACTATTCCTGATATTACAGGCGCTGTTGTATCAGGGACTGAAAAGGTCTTACTAATCTCATTGGAGTATCCGCTTTCGTTACCTGATATATCGTATGCCGTGGTCGTAAAATAATAGGTCACACCTGTTGATAGATTATTTACCTGATAGCTCAATACATCTCCGGCATTAATACTTGCAGAATAATTGCGCGAAGCCGTTCCATAATATATGTTATACCCTGCAAGATCATCTAAAGGGGTACCGTCAGCATTTGTAGAAGGGGGGTCCCATGAAAGTACCACACTGGCTGCAAAAAGGATGTTACTGTGAAAGAATAATATCAAACAAAACAATAAGCCATAATATAATTTTTTTTGCCTTGATTTGCTTACCATAGCGTACCTCCTTTTACTACCTCAAAAAGCCTGTTTCCTTAAAAGAGAAACAGGCTTTTCCCCAAAGATAAACGCTGAGTAAGCACTGTTTCTTCGACAACCGGCTATCCTTATTTGAGAGACTTCTAAGGACCCTTGGCTTTGTGCCCCCTGGTTACCCAGGGTTTACCTTTATCGGAAACCTTTATTTATGTATCCTGAATTAATGATAATTCAATCAAGACACACTGGTCAGTGATTGCAATCACCCCCCCATTAATCCTCTAAATCCCTAGGTGGTGTTAAATTTCAAAATTAATCATGACATTACAATCAACCCACACGTTGTATTGTTACGTCTTTTCCTTAAGGCTTTATTTGGATCGTATATATTTTGAACTTTAGATAGTCAACTTCAATTTCAATGTATTTCCTTTAAAATGTCGATATCCTTTACATGAAACATCTCTTTATACAATATTTTTCAATTACGAACAGATGCTAAATTACAATGTTAATTTATTAATCAATATGTTCCATAGTCATTTAACTTTGGAACATAAATTGCTATAAAAATGTTATGTATTGTTAACTAGCAGAGGTTTAATGAAAAAAAAAGGTAAAAATGCACTTCCCTATATTCTTGCAGTAACTGTAACCGTAATCCTTTCAATATCTGCTTTGCATTCAAATGCAAGTCCATCTTTTTTATATCGGGCAGATTCAGAAAACAGATATTACAGAGCATCAGATGCTCTAATTCTTGCAGATATCAAACTGGATTGGCTTAATAAAACCAATTCTTCGTATATAACTGCCATAATCACATCATTCATGAATTCACTGAAACTGTTTTCTTCACCGGGGATATCAGCAACTTCGTTTGATGAAGCTGATTCAGTAAATAAAATATCAACTGGAGGAGTTGCATCAGCACCAGAGCCAGTTACTTTACTCCTCCTGGGAACAGGTTTGATGGGGATCGCTTTTTACAGAAGGTTCAGAAACAGATAAGCCTAACAACATATTAACACTTCAGAACTACTACTTATATTGATTTACATCAACAAGGAAGATTACAGAAAGACCGCCTGGCTGCAGTAATTAATTATGTTAAACAATCTGCATGGAACAGCCATGTGTCTTCAAATCATTTTGCATCATCTTTTACAAAGAGTTTGTATTTATTAATCAGATCATATAAGGTAGGCCTGCTAATTCCCAACTCCTCCGAAGCCCTTTTTATGTTCCCGTTGTGTCTTTCAACTACATTGGATATAAGGTCCATTTCAAGTCTTTTACGGGCCGCTTTAAGTGTTATTCCCTTGTCCAGTTTTTCGGAGTTTCCTACCCTGTCAATTTCAATCGAATGCTCGCCCAATCCCATATGGGAAGGTTCGATAATGCCGGTCTCTGATGTAATTACCGCCTTCTGCAGTTTATTTTCAAGTTCACGGACATTTCCGGGCCAGGGATATTGCTCAATTTCCTGAATGGCCGAACGACTGAATCCATTAATTTTTTTCTTGAACATGACCTTATACCTTTCAAGAAAGGTATTGGCCAGTAACTTCGCATCTGATCCCCTCTCCCTGAGTGGAGGGACATCAATAGTAATAACACTTATACGAAAGAAAAGGTCCTCTCTGAATTTATGCTCCTGCATTGCCGCGCTTAAATCAATATTCGTAGCAGCAATTACTCTCGTATCTATTTCAATATCTTTTCTGCCGCCAAGACGCTGTATCTTTTTTTCCTGCAGAAACCTTAAGAGCTTTGCCTGTAAGTTTGTAGACATCTCGCCTATTTCATCCAGAAACAACGTGCCTTTGTCGGCATATTCAAATTTCCCTTTTTGCAGACCATAGGCATTCGTGAAAGCGCCTTTTTCATATCCAAACAGTTCAGACTCAAGAAGTGTCTCAGGTATCGCACCGCAGTTAATCGGGATAAAAGGTCCGCTACTCCTGAGACTCTTATCATGGATCGCCTTTGCAACAAGTTCTTTCCCTGTGCCGCTCTCTCCTGTTATCAGGACCGTAATGTCAGTAGAAGCCACCTGCCTTATGGTTTCAAATATCTTCTGCATCAGGACGCTCTGCCCGATCATACCGGAAAAACCGATTTCATTGTCCAGTATTCTGTGCAATTTATTGTTTTCTGACTCTATGGCTGCAAGGTGATATGCCCTTTGCAATATTACCTTCAATTCGCCCATATCAACGGGTTTGAGATAATAATCATATGCACCCATCTTAATAGCCTTAAGGGCATTTTTCCTGTCATTATTGCCGGTTATAATAATGACTTTTGTTTCCGGTGCTGTGGTAAGTATTTCATTCAGACATGCCAGTCCTTCGCTCGACCCATTTTCATCTGGTGGAAGTCCAAGATCCAGGGTAACAACTGCAGGTCTCCTCTTATGGAAAATCTGAAGGGCTTCATCCCGGTTTAGGGCCTGAAGTATAGTGTATCCCTTTGACAGACCCCATTTCATCTGATTCTGGATATCTGCGTCGTTTTCAACAATCAGTAATTGTTTCATCCTATTTTGCTATACGATTAATGTTTACATATACCCCAGATCTCTGAGTTTACCCATAATTTCTTCTTTCCCCTGTCCGCGTCCCGCCCTTTCGTATGTATTTTCCAGATCCTGCTCCCATGCAGGAATGTCAGACATTTTTACCGTAGATCCTTTAGCACCGAGCGAACGGTAACCCTCTTTGTACAAGACACAGAAAGGCACTTTATATTTGAATATAAAATCCCATATGTCCCTCTCCTTAAAATGCAAAATAGGCTGGATCCTCATGTGGGGAGGGACTTTCCTAGGACTGAAATAATCTTCTTCTATACGCGCCTCCTGCTCATCCCACCTGATAGCTGTGGCGAGCGCCTGCACCTTGTTGTCTTCAAGAAATACATTCATGGCTACCGTCTTCATTAAATGATTTCCGACAAACGACTCCGGTTCAAAGGGGAACTCTTCATCCTTAAACTCAAGGATTTCGATTTCCTTTTTATTTCGTTCATTGAGGCTGATTACCCTGACCATATCCCCTACCTTCCCGGCCTTATCGCTAACATCGGTATTTTTTGCGACTCTGGCATCAATGCCCCATTCTTCTTTAAGCTGGTTGAATATATCCCAGATTTCATCAAACACATAACCCTCATCGATAAACATACACTTTGGCATTTTAACATCCAGTTCCCTGCATGCCTCTCTGAACAGCCACACCATAGTTGTGCTGTCTTTACCCCCGGTCCAGGCAACAGCCATATTGGCCACGCCATATTTATTAATCGCCTCTTTAATGATTTTTTTTGAGTAATCGATCTTTTCCTCAAGGCTCATAGACATCAGTTTTTCCATTTCATCGTGAGTCACTGTTTCCTCCTTATTTTTAGTTAATTTTTTATTGGATATCCAAACAGATCAAATCACTGTTCATTTGTAACATCTGCTGAAAAATAATAAAACAGCGCAGCATAACGTATTGTCGAACAATTAATATTCGGTAACAATGTTAGATTACTTTAATTCAATATACCATCTGTAATCAACAGCATATTTGCACAAACGGCTATAAACACTATATCCGGTCTACAGGCAAATACAATGTGAAGACAGATCCTGCACCCTCCTGGCTGACAACCTTCAATTTACCTGAATGCGAATCAACGATTGTCTTGCACTGGTACAGTCCTATTCCAAGTCCTTTCTTTTTCGTCGTCTGAAATGGCATAAAAAGATGCTTTTCAATAAATTCGCGTGACATACCACAGCCATTATCGGTTATCCTGACAAAACCCATGCTGTTTTCTGTACCAACCACTACTTTGACAGTTCCCTTATTGTCTGTTGATTCTAGTGCATTGATGATAAGATTAACAATGACCTTTGCGATTTCTTCTCTGTCGAATCTGGCTGTAACAGTTTCAAGTTCCTGAAAAGACAATCCTGAATTCCCGTTCAGATTCAACTGACGAATGACCGATCTGACATAGTGTCCCAGATCAGAATACTCAAGCTGAAGACTTGACTTCCTGGGAAGTGCCTTCAGTTTCCCGATTATCGCATTCATTTTCTCTGAGGTGTTTGAAATGGCCTTTATCGCATCTTTCTGAAATTCAGGATTGTCAATATGTTCTTCAGCGTTCTGGACTATAAGAGATAGCATGGACGTTGCATTTTTCAGATCATGCAGAATAAATGATGACAGCTTTCCCACAGCTTCCAATTCCTTTGCTTCCATTAACTCAGACGAAAGTCTTGCGTTCAAAATAGCGAGCACGGCCTGTTTTGACAAATTCTTCAGGAGGTCATAATCTTCGAAATTGTAATCAGCATCAGCAAGTCCACCCTCCAGGACTATGAATCCTATGAAATCATCAATATTAAGCAGGGGAACAATAAGTGAGGCCCTGGTCCCATGTAAAAATTCCTTAGACAGGAAAACGATTTCTTTACATTTCTGATCACGTACGTCCAGAATCCACTTTGTACTCTTAAGAAATTCTGTCAACTCCCTGCCGGGCACAATCTCCGGTGCAACCCGATTTGATATACTGACGCAATGATATTTATCATCAGACTTTTCTTTCAGCCATAATGAAACTCCGCTTGCACCGATGGCTTCCTTGAAACCGACTGCGATAGCGCCAAGAAGCTCATCAAATGAATGCTTTAAAGATATCCGCTGTGTAAACTTCAGCCACTGTTCCCGGTAGTCATATTTCTGTTTAAAAAAATTCTTGTTAAGAAAAACCACAGTCTTTCTCCTCAGTTTCTCTGAAAACATGACGATAAGGACCAGAATTGCACCAAGAAATCCCAGAAAGGTGGTGATGTTTTTTCCGACCCTTGGTCCGAAGTGCTGCATACCCTGCCCCACCAATCCGAGGCCGAGAAGATAAATACCGACTATTATCAGGCTTAGCGATTTGTAAATCAATTTCCTTGATACAGCAAGTTCGATGTCCATTGATTTATGTCTGAACAGGGAAATCGTAATAAGTAAAATCGAAATTAATATAATCCCTGTTCTGACAGGCAGAAGATACATGTTAATGGATCTGTACAGCAAAGTATGGCTGTAATAGAATATATTTAATGCGACACCGACCCCTGCACCGAATATTGTATATTTTATTACCCACCTGGCCTCCCCCTCCGAACTTCTTAGGGTGGTTTCGAGATTTATAATGGCGAGTATGGAATATAAAAGTAGTACCAGGTTATATATATAGCCGGAGTTGCCGAGGAAATAAACCTTATCACTTTCAGCCTCCGGCAAATAGAAAAAAGACTCAATGGGTAATGAAACTGAATAAATAATGACTAAGGGAGACAGATATATTAAATACTTTGAAAATCGGCCTGTATTACGCCAATAATCAGTTCTTGCAAAGCTTATACTAAATATAAGCCATGAAACAACCATGACTGCTTCACTAAAAAAAACTATTCTCTTCCATTCAGTCAGAAGATCAGGCTTATGCACACTGAGCAAGTCAAAAAACAATATTGAAGCAGTCGAGACAAGACTTAGAGAAAAGACAAGATATGCCAGTGAGGTGTGTTTTCTTACAGCAACTGTCAAAGCAAGCAGAACTGTCAGTATTACGACGACGAATGTTATAAATAGCATCATATTCCAACCGCTAAGGAACTACCTCTATCAAACTGTCCCCATTAGGGAAATAATTTAACATGTAATGACTTACCAGAATCTATCTCAAAATCAAACAAGACCATTATTGAGCACTTTGTCATTCCGGCTCGGGAGCCTGCCCCGACTTGTTCGGGGGAATCTTTCTTTTCAGTCAGATTCCTGACGCGCTTCGCTTGCGGGAATGACTTTCCTATCGGATAAACCTATTTTGAGATAGTTTCTAATATATTTTACGTCTTTTTTTTTAATAACTTAAATAAAATAAATAGTTAAAAGCCATAGTCGGTTCTATAACTCTTAAAGCATTCAAATAGATACATACAGTTTTGCTAAATACAGTCAGTAAGTTCGCAAACCTTAAACTTAAACTGTGAATTCCGTGGCAGTTGTGTTATGATGTTTTCATAGGGAACCAATTTATTTTAAACAGTTAAACAATATATTCATAAATGCCCCTGCTCCATTTTTTTCAGTAATCATTTACAAATAATGCCATGAATGATCAGCATAAAAATAATTTCCTTAAGAAGACCGAGATTTTTGCTTCATTAACTGACAAGGAAATGGAGCAGGTAATAAACAAAATGGTCGTCAAGCAGTTCAAGAAGAGCGAGACTATACTTTATGAAGAGGATACTAGTGAATATATGTATATAATTTTATTGGGAAAGGTCAAAGCAGTCCGCACAACAGAAGATGGCAAAGAAATAATTCTCGCAATGCACAAGTCCGGGAGTTTCTTTGGTGAAATGTCCCTCATTGACGGCAAAACAGCTCCTGCATCAGTAATCGCACTGGAAGATTCGCTTATAGCCATTATTTCCAGGAAAGATTTCTTCTCAATAATTTTCCTTCACAACAAAGTAACAAGCAACCTGTTGAAAATTTTATGCTCGAGGCTCAGGAGATGCTGGGACACGATTCAGCTGTTGAATTTCAACAATGCCTTACACCGCACAAAAATGCTGCTTCTCATGTTAATTGATGATTACGGAGAGAAAACAGCGGAAGGAACTACTTTACACATAAAACTTACTCACCAGGACATATCCAATATGACAGGCCTGACAAGAGAAAGCGTTACAAGGGTAATTGACAAATTACAGAAAAATAAAGAAATAATTATTCTTAAGAACAAGTTTATATGTATGACACCATCCTTTATAAAGGATGATATAAAGATCCCGCTGAAGTAGTTATTTTATCTTTCCTTTCCATATCAGACCGCGGGTTCTTTCCCCCTATCTGTCAATTTTACTCTTCCGGTACTGGTAATATATGTCTCTAAATGCACTATAAGGATCTATGGCATCCTTTTTAATACCTTCATAGTCACCGATAGAAAGAGAAGCGCTGTTAACCCCATCGCCGGCCTTCACTGCCAAACGGCTTACTGCGGGGTTCAGGTAGTTTAAAGGTTCAAGAAAATAATCTCCTGCATAGCCCACTGAATCGCGAAGGCTGGAAGGCCCGAGAAAAGGCCAGTTAATAAAAAACCCCGGGCCTGCACCCCATACACCGAGCGTCTGGCCAAAATCCTCATCATTTATGCCCATTCCCAATTCATTTCTTGCTACATCATAAAGGCCAAGCATTCCCATTGTTGAATTTATTCCGAAACGAAGGAGTTCGTTTCCCGCCCCTTTTATCTTAAACTGCAATAAATTATTTACTATCCTTACGGGAGCAGAAATATTGTTAAAGAAATTCTGCACGGACATCCTTATCTCCTCAGGCAAGACAGCTGCATATCCCGTTGCCACAGGTTTCAATAGCCAGAAATAGAGTTTATCGTTGAAATGAAAGACAATCCGGTTGACAGGTTCAAGAGGGTCAGCAATTCTGTCCAGCCCATTCTCCTCAGTCACCGGGTAAATCTCATCTTCTTCAATTTCGTAAGCAGGAAGCTGAACTTCTTCTTTCTCAACAGATTGCGACATGTCGCCACCATCATCTATCAGAACAACTTCCTGCAAAGAAATTTTATTTTCACCATACGAGAAACATGAAAAGCTTAAGATCACCGACAGTATAATTGCTATGTAACTTGATATGCTCATCAGAACGTTTGCTGTGACAAATGGATTTGGGTCCTACCCGTAAACCTTTTCATGTTTATTATTGATGATAAAACTAACAAATATAATACAATGCTGAGGCCGGTATTGTCAGGTACAGCAAGGTCCTGATTCCAAAATTGAGGACCTGTTAAATCATATACACATTCGAACAGATACGCAGCGTCCAGCAAAGATTGATGCCAATAAAGGACATTATACGAAAGTCATCATCCCTTGCTAACATAGGAAAGGCGGAGGATATTGTCTCCGCCTTCACTTTGATTCCCTGTTTTATACAGGACTTGTTAGTCCCGGAATATATGATAATTTCGTCATACCATCAGAGGACCTCAGCTTTTAAAAACTGTATAACAAACCAAGTATCCAGTACCAGTCATTTCTCTCAACGTCCTCCGGTGGATTGCCGTCATGTTCAAGTATATTGGCAAGTCTCAGTGACCATCCTGAGGCCAGTGGTGAAGTCAATGCAGCTTCATTACGGAGTTTATAGTCCTTTGCATTTTCAAGGCTTGGATAAATTACCAGCTGATCAGTAAACACTACAGCATTCAAAATATTATATCTCAGATCAGCAGCAAGACGGGCAGTGATCCAATCTTTATCCGGACCCAAGTTCAGATCTTCCGAGAAATAAGCTACCCCGGCCTCAAACAGAAGGGCTTTAACTGCATCGTCCCAGAACTGATACCCGACACCGGGGCCGACTATTGTGCGGAGCTTCAGGTCTTTCACCTTGTCTTTTAACAACTCTATCCCGACATATCCATAAAAAGCCTTTGTAAAGAAATAGTCATATTTACCTGCCCCGTAATAACTGCGTGACGTTACATCCTGTCCCTCTTTAGCATAGCTGTGCAGGAAACGCAGACCGAAGCGGTCACGCTCGCTTTTTCTTACGGCATCGGCGCCAAAAGATATATTTGTACGGTCTGTATTACCACTCTGCCAGTTGGCCCCCATATTAACTCTCCCATTCCATTTTGGCGGGGCAACAGGCGGAGGATTTACTGCCGATACCTTCTCCCAGCCAATCACTGCTGTTTCCCTCGATTCTGTCCCCTTAATGACCAGTTTCCCGCTTGAATCAGTATTAATGGTACCTTTTAATATTTCTCCGTCCATCAAATGCAATTCAACCGGGCTGTCTGTTGAAATATTTTTTATTTTGGATGACTGAACCTTGACAGGTTCCGAATATCCAGTTTCCAATGTAAGGGTCCCTCCTTCAACTCTTATTATCTTTCCGGTCAGTCTGTCACCATTTTCAAGCAATACCTCGTCAGCTGATGCCAAATCTATAAAAAAAACAAAACACAATATAACCACTAAGAAACCAATATGTTTAAATGCTACATTATGCATTTCCATGATAGTCCTCCCCGTTATGTGTTTATTTATGTCATTACCTGACATCTATAGATAGACTGCTGTTCATATGGGCGAAGAATTGCAGCCTCGACAAAACAAAATAAAGAAGCAGCCTGTCATCTGAAACTTCTTTTTTATACTTTTATCACACACTACCCGGCCTGTCAAATAAAGTTGACAGGGTTTATACATATACCCTTGAACTTTGTTTGACAGTTTGCTTCTCTGAAATATTCCCGACCTCATCTTCCCGCTATGATTAATGATGCTACGGATTTATTATTTTGATAATTGACAAGTATCTCAAGGGTCGGATAGTATGTTCATAACATATTGTATTGCGTCTTAATTCTTAACAGTATAAAGGACAACTTTCGCTGATGAAATACGGGAAAAAGAACATTATTAAATCAAAACTTGAAAAATGGCCTAATCCATACCCTGACAGGGATTATAGGGTGGACATTAACTTCTCTGAATTTACCTGTTTATGTCCGAGATCAGGATATCCTGATTTTGCTACTATCAAAATCAGTTATATCCCGGAGAAATACATTGTCGAATTGAAATCTTTAAAACTTTATCTGAATAACTTCAGAGAGCAGGACATATCTCATGAATCTGCGACCAATAAAATTTTTGATGAACTAAAAAAACTTCTCAAACCCAGACATCTTGAAGTTACGGGGGATTTTAATCCACGAGGCAATGTTAAAACAGTTATACAGGTATCAACTTAACAACACTCTTATTTCATATTTTCTATTCTGACCCGAACAATGCTTTGTCCTGGTTAAAGAACGTCTGAAATATATATGATGCAGTGATTATACAGAGAATACCTGTCTTATGATTGAGTCAGCAGCCCGGATTAATTAATAGTAATTGGTCCTGGTGAATAAGCCTTCTGGCCATTTCCGTAAAAAATTGCGTCCCCTGTAATTAACATGCCATCGGCAATTACTGAATTTCCTGACAGAGAGAGTGTAGAAGTAATTGTGACAGTCCCTTTATATCCCGGGTTAAGACTTATGGAATGGATTGGCACAGTTATGTTCCAGTTGCAATCTTTTACAGATGTCCCGTCAAAAATTACATCATCTCCACTTTGGGGAATAGAATTGTCCAACCAGTTAGCAGAATTCGAAGCAAGGGTATCAGTCCCTCCACCAGTCCATATACGAGCAGTCCCGCTGCCGCTTAAATTTGTAATAGCATATATGTAATATTCTCCTGGTATCATCCCTGTCGTGTCCCAGGCACAAGGCACACCAACTCCTTCTGGAGCAGCAGAACATATACCTGTAATAGCAGTGCCATTATAATCTTCATTGTCAGTATCGTAATAAAATGCTGCAGTAGATACATTGTCCTGATCAGTCAATGTGTATGTAATAAGATAAAAGTCTCCTGCGGTCACGATGTCTCCCGATCCGTCAGGTTCTATTATAGAAAAGGATGTTGAAAGATTGGTCCTGAACGAAAACTGATAATTCGTGTCCATTGCACAGCCTGATGTGTCTGTCACTGCTGTCGTTACAGTTACTGAATATGTTGTCTCACCGGACTGTCCACTTGCACTAAATACAGCCTGCTTGCCGCTACAATTGCTTAATTCCCATCCGGGACTGTCTGATGTTATATTCATTGTATTTACTGTTGCACAGTTAACGTTTTTATCCCATATGATAGTTACACTTCCATTAAGCGGCATAGCGGTAGAACCATCAAACGGCAATGTTGAGCTCACTAGAGGGCTCGTCAATCCCTCATCCACTGCACTGTCACAGTCATTGTCCTGCTCATCACACGTTGCCTCCACTGCCTCATACCCGCTCACTCCGCTGTAGTCATCAATCCACGCCCCGCCTGTACAGCTCTGCAGGCTCCCGCTGCACACCCCCGCCTGAAGCGTATTTAACGGTGCACTCTCCCCG
>QZIL01000067.1 GCA_003599025.1 Nitrospiraceae bacterium
TTCAGGCCCGATTGGTATCGCGATCGGTTATGATGATCCGGTGCTCGTCGTAAAGAAGGTCCTGGAATACAGTAAGACCAATGAGAAGCTTGAGATAAAAGGCGGGGTTGTTGAAGGCGGGGTCTATACGCCTGAACAGATGAAGGCCATATCGGAGCTTCCTCCGAGAGAGGTCCAGCTGGCAATGCTGGTCGGCGCCATGCAGTCGCCGCTTAGCAAGCTGGCAGGTCTGTTGAACTCAACCCTGACTCAATTTATGTATGCAATGGAAGGACTAAAAAACAAAAGATCCAGTGTCAGTGAATAGTGTCAGAAAAAATCATTTAGTGACACTCAACACGTACACTCAAAACTAAAATAATCAAGGAGGAAAAGATGTCTGTTACAAAAGATCAGGTTTTTGAATTTATTGATAAGATGACTATCCTGGATATGTCTGCGTTCATAAAGGAATTTGAAGAAAGGTATGGAGTTACCGCAGCTGCACCTGTAGCTGTTGCTGCTGCTGCCCCCGGCGCTGCCGCTCCTGCTGCAGAGGAGGAGAAGACGAGTTTTGATGTTATACTCGCAACTGTCGGCGACAAGAAGATCCAGGTAATCAAGGTCGTAAGAGAACTTACAGCACTCGGTCTGAAGGAAGCAAAGGAGCTTGTTGACGGTGCTCCGAAACCGGTAAAGACCGGGGTAACAAAGGAAGAGGCTGCTGCCATGAAGGCAAAACTTGAAGAGCAGGGCGCAACAGTAGAATTGAAATAAATTATAAAAATTAGCAAAGATCACAGAACGCAGAGCACAGACTGGACTGTTAGGTCTGTGTTCTGAAATCTGGGTTCTGGGTTCTGTTAAAGGAGAAATATGGCAGAAGGTTTAAGGGTAAGAAAAAATTTTGGGAAGATACCCGAGATTCTTGCTATTCCAAATCTTATCGAAATACAGACGCGGTCATTCGAGCGTTTTCTGCAGGAAAAAATACCGCCTCATCAGAGAGAAGAAAGCGGTCTGCAGGGAGCATTTAAAAGTGTATTCCCCATTCTGGACTACAACGAAACAGCCTCTATCGAGTTTATCGAATATATTCTCGCTAATCCGAAATACGACGTAAGGGAGTGTCTGGAGAAAGGCATCAATTACGCGGCCCCTCTTAAAATCAGGGTCAACCTGAATTTGTGGGAAAAGGGCGATTCAGGACAGCGGAGGCTGAAGGAGTCGAGGGAACAGGAGGTTTATCTGGGTGAACTCCCGTTGATGACTGACACAGGCACCTTTGTTATCAACGGTGTTGAGCGTGTTGTTGTCAGTCAGCTGCACCGCTCACCAGGCATACTGTTCAGCCATGACAAGGGCAAGTCCCAGGCAGGCGGAAAGGTGATCTTTTCAGCCCGTATTATACCTGCAAGAGGTTCCTGGTTTGACTTTGAGTTTGATACAAAAGATACACTCTATGTGAGAATTGACCGCAGGAAGAAACTTCATGCCACAATTATCCTTAAGGCCCTGGGCTATACAGAAGAACAGATACTCCGGACCTATTATCCGATAGAGGAAATAGTAATTAAAAACGGTGTCCCGTCACGTAATGTGACAGGGGTGCTTGCCGGGTTGAGGGCAGTTAAAAATATAACTGACCCGAAAACGGATGAGGTGTTTGTAAAGGAGGGCGGAAGGATAACAAAGGCCGCCCTCAAGAAGATGGAGACCGCGGGGATAACCCAGATAGCAATGGCCAAGGAAGAGCTGGTAGACAGGGTCACTCTTACCGACATCATTGACCCTGAAACAGGCGAGATCATTCTTGAAAGCAACGAGAAGCTTACAGAAGCAATGGCAGAGAAGATATTGTCTATGAAAATCCCTTCCCTCCAGCTGCTTTTTATTGATGGTATACGGTATCTCTCTTCTCTGAGGGACACACTTCTGCTTGACAAGGTAAACACCACGGAAGAAGCGCTTATTGAGATCTATAAAAAGCTCAGGCCGGGAGAGCCGCCTTCAATAGGCGATGCTCGTTCCCTGTTTGAAGGCCTGTTCTTTGATCCAAAGAGGTATGACCTCTCGGTGGTCGGCAGGCTCAAGCTGAACAAACGGCTCGGACTTGATGTACCCCTTGAGACGAGGGTGCTGACGGACAAGGACATTATCGAGATCCTCAGATACCTGTTTGATCTGAGGGCCGGGAAGGGTGAAGTTGATGACATCGACCACCTCGGCAACAGAAGGATCCGAGCAGTGGGAGAGCTGCTTGAGAACCAGTTCAGGATCGGTCTTGTGAGGATGGAGAGGGCCATTAAGGAGAAGATGACCCTTACCGAGCTTGAAACAGCTATGCCCCACGACATTATTAATGCAAAACCGGTTATCGCGGTAATAAAGGAGTTTTTCGGTTCGAGTCAGCTGAGCCAGTTTATGGACCAGACGAACCCCATGTCCGAGATAACTCACAAGCGGAGACTTAGCGCCCTGGGCCCCGGAGGTCTGACAAGGGAAAGGGCCGGCTTTGAAGTCAGAGACGTTCACCCCACACACTATGGCCGTATCTGTCCTGTAGAGACGCCGGAAGGTCCGAATATCGGTCTGATAACTTCTCTGGCATCTTATGCGAGGGTCAATGACTTCGGTTTCATCGAGTCTCCTTACAGAAAGGTCAGAAACGGAAAGGTCACAGAAGAAATCGAGTATCTTTCCGCGATTGACGGAGAAAAATATGTAATTGCCCAGGCGACATCACCTATGGATGCCAAAGGCAACCTCATAAGCGAGACAGTCTCTGCGAGGGTCGGTGGTGATTTCAGGCTGGTCACCCCGGATGAGGTCCAGTACATGGACGTATCACCAAAGCAGATAGTCAGCGTGTCCGCGTCACTCATTCCCTTTCTTGAAAATGACGATGCCAACAGGGCCCTGATGGGGTCCAACATGCAGAGGCAGGCTGTTCCACTGCTTAAGACAAATGCCCCGAGAGTCGGGACCGGGATAGAAGCTGTTGCTGCAAGGGACTCGGGAGTCATAGCAGCTGCAAAGAGGGCGGGCGTAGTAGAGTCTGTAGATGCATCAAGGATAGTCATACGCTGCAACGACGGCGGAGCGGACATATATAATCTTATCAAGTTTTACCGCTCAAACCAGGCGACCTGTGTAAACCAGAAACCTGTGGTCAAGGCAGGGGACAGGGTTAAAAAGGGACAGGTCATTGCAGACGGCCCTGCAACCGATATGGGCGAACTTGCACTCGGCAAGAATGTGCTCGTTGCCTTTATGTCGTGGGGTGGGTACAACTTTGAGGACGCTATCATTATCAGCGAGCGTCTCGTAAAAGACGATGTCTTCACTTCGATACATATCGAGGAATTCATGATCGAAGCCAGGGAGACCAAACTCGGGCCTGAAGAGATAACAAGAGACATACCCAATATAGGAGAAGAGGCCCTCAAGGACCTTGATGAAAGCGGCATTATCAGGACAGGGGCGCAGATCAAGCCTGGAGACATCCTTGTGGGCAAGGTGACCCCCAAGAGCGAGACACAGCTCACCCCGGAAGAAAAGCTGCTCAGGGCCATATTCGGTGAAAAGGCTGAAGAGGTGAGGGAGAACTGCCTCTATGTGCCGCCCGGAATTGAAGGCACTGTCCTGGACGTAAAAGTGTTTACCAGGAAAGGTGCTGCAAAGGACAAGAGGACCAAAAGCATACAGGAAGACAAGACAGCCCATTTACAGCGCAACCTTGATGACGAAGTAACAATCCTCAAGGACAACAGTTATGTCAAGACACGCAAGCTGCTCCTGGGGGAGAAAGTTGCGGAGGACGTTAAGGTAACGGGCATCAGCGGTACACTGTGTGAAAGCGGGAAAACCCTGACCGAGAAAATTCTCGAGCAGATACCTGACAAGATGCTTCGCAAGATAAAGCTGTCAGACAGCCAGAAAAGGGAAGAGATCAAGCTTATCGAAGACGAAGTCACCAGACAGATAAAACAGCTCGAAAGTGATTTTAACGCCAGGATAGAGCAGTTTAAGAAGGGCGATGAATTGCCGCCGGGTGTGCTTAAGATCGTGAAAGTATATATTGCCATGAAGAGGAAGATACAGGTCGGTGACAAGATGGCCGGCCGCCACGGGAACAAGGGCGTTATTTCGATCGTAGTGCCGGAAGAGGAGATGCCTTATCTCCCTGACGGTACCCCGGTGGATGTTGTCCTGAACCCCCTTGGAGTTCCCTCCAGAATGAATGTCGGGCAGATACTCGAAACTCATCTGGGCTGGGCCGCTAAGGAGCTGGATATTTATGTGTCGACCCCTGTATTTGAAGGGGCCAGCGAAAAGGAGATAAAGAAGCTCCTTGAAGAGGCGAATCTCCCTCCGAGCGGACAGATTACCCTGTATGACGGCAAGACAGGGCTGCCATTCCAGAAACCCATTACCGTGGGCAACATGTATATATTGAAGCTCCATCATCTTGTTGACGACAAAATACATGCCCGCTCCATAGGTCCTTACTCGCTTGTTACTCAGCAGCCTCTGGGCGGTAAGGCACAGTTTGGCGGCCAGAGACTTGGAGAGATGGAAGTATGGGCGCTTGAGGCCTACGGCGCAGCCTACACCCTTCAGGAATTCCTCACTGTCAAGAGCGATGATGTGGCAGGCAGGGCCAGGGTGTATGAGGCAATCGTCAAAGGCGATGCAAACCTTGAACCAGGGGTCCCTGAGTCATTCCATGTTCTGATAAAGGAACTTCAGAGCCTTGGGCTTGATGTTGATCTGATGGAAGAAAAGGACGAGGGAGAGAAACGCAAATTAACCAGCTCGAGCAAGTCAAGGGCATAGAGGTTATTTGAAATGATAATTGCAAATTACAAATTATGATGATAGAAATGTAGGGGCGGGTTTCAAACCCGCCCTTACAAAACAAGGGGGAATTAAGTGGAAGATATATATTCAATATTTGAGAAGCCGAAGAACCCGACCGAATTTCAGGCAATCAGGATAAAGCTTGCCTCGCCTGAAAAAATCCGTGCATGGTCCTACGGCGAGGTCAAAAAACCCGAAACCATAAATTACCGTACCTTCAAGCCGGAGAGAGACGGCCTCTTCTGTGCCAAGATCTTCGGTCCAGTAAAGGACTGGGAATGCATCTGCGGCAAGTACAAGAGGATGAAGCACCGGGGAGTCGTCTGCGACAAATGCGGAGTAGAGGTTATACAGGCAAAGTCGCGGCGTGAGAGGCTCGGTCACATTGAGCTTGCAACTCCTGTAGCGCATATATGGTTTTTGAAGGGCATACCTTCCAGGATAGGCACGCTCCTTGACATGACCATGCGCCAGCTCGAGAAGGTGTTATACTTCGAGAGCTATATAGTCGTTGATACCGGTGAGACCAAGCTCAAGGAAAGAGAGCTTCTCACCGACGAGGAATACAGGAAGCATGTTCAGGAATTTGGCGACAAGTTTAAGGCCGGGGTCGGAGCTGAAGCAGTAAAAGAACTTCTCAGCACCCTCGACCTCGATAAACTGGCTAAGGAATTACGGACAAAGATAATCGCGTCCTCCTCCCTCGGCATCAAGCGGAAGCTCACAAAAAGACTGAGAGTCGTAGAGGCCTTCAGAAAGTCAGGCAACAAGCCTGAATGGATGATCATGGATGTTATCCCGGTCCTGCCCCCGGACCTCCGTCCGCTCGTCCCCCTTGAGGGCGGCAGGTTTGCGACATCAGACCTGAACGACCTTTACAGGAGGGTCATTAACAGAAACAACAGGCTGAAAAGGCTCATGGAACTTAATGCCCCGAGCGTTATTATCCGCAATGAAAAAAGGATGCTGCAGGAAGCGGTAGATGCGCTCTTTGACAATGGCCGGAGAAGCCGTGTACTTAAGGCAGCTACAAAGAGGCCGCTGAAGTCCCTGAGTGACATGATCAAGGGCAAACAGGGGCGCTTCAGGCAGAACCTCCTTGGAAAGAGGGTGGATTACTCCGGCCGTTCCGTTATCGTTGTGGGTCCGGAGCTGAAACTGCATCAGTGCGGACTGCCCAAGACCATGGCGCTGGAACTGTTTAAACCTTACATATTCAGCAAACTCGAAGAGAAGGGTTACGTCACGACCATCAAAGCGGCGAAGAAAATAGTTGAACGCGGAGAAGATGTCATATGGGACTGTCTTGATGAGGTCATCAGGGAACACCCAGTGATTTTAAACCGCGCCCCCACCCTGCACCGTCTCGGCATGCAGGCCTTTGATCCCAAGCTCGTGGAGGGCAAGGCCATCCGGCTCCATCCGCTGGTATGCACCGCATTTAACGCGGACTTTGACGGCGACCAGATGGCAGTGCATGTACCTCTTTCCATAGAGGCACAGGTTGAGGCCAGGGTGCTGATGATGTCCATAAATAATATCCTCAGCCCTGCAAGCGGCAAGCCTATTGCGACCCCGACGCAGGACATGGTGCTAGGCATATACTATCTGACAAAACTGAAAAAGGATGCAAGGGGATGTGTGCTTCCTGAAGAGGAGATTGAAAAAATAAAGGACCCGGCTGCTAAACTTAAGGCGCGTATGCAGGGCATGTATGAAAGCCCGGAGGCAGTCAGGGTCGCATTTGATGCAAACATCCTTGATCAGCATGCTCCGATAAAGGTAAGGATGAACGGTTCTTTTGTTGACACTACTGCAGGACGTATTATACTGGGCGAAATACTGCCGGAAGGCATGGCGTTTTCAATGGTCAACAAGGAAATGACCAAGAAGGAAGTCGGGAAACTCGTTGAATTCTGCTTCAAGAGACTGGGCAGAAAGGAGACCGTTATCCTGCTTGATAACATCGAGAAACTCGGCTTTTCAAGCGCAACCCTTGCCGGAAACTCGATATGCATTGATGACATGCATATACCGAGCAAAAAGTCGGAATTTATCAAAGAGGCTGAACAGGAAGTGCTTGATGTTCAAAAGCAGTACGCAGACGGTCTTATCACAAACGGCGAACGTTACAACAAGGTCATAGATATATGGGCGGAAGTTACTGAGAACATAGCCGATGAAATGATGAAGGAACTGGGTTCTGAAGGGGAGGAAGACATCACTAAGCTGTCAGATGAAGAATTGAAAGAGAGACGCTCCTTTAACAGTATCTTCATGATGGCTGATTCAGGGGCCAGAGGTTCTGCGGCACAGTTGAGGCAGCTCGCGGGAATGAGAGGTCTTATGGCAAAACCCTCGGGAGAAATCATCGAGACCCCGATTACCGCAAACTTCAGGGAGGGACTGACACCACTCCAGTACTTTATTTCAACTCATGGCGCCAGAAAGGGCCTTGCAGATACAGCGCTGAAAACAGCGAATTCCGGATATCTTACGAGAAGACTTGTTGATGTGACGCAGGACGTCATAATAAGAGAGGACGACTGCGGGACGCACGCGGGCATTACCGTCACAAGCCTCGTTGAAGGCGGAGAGATAATCGAACCTCTTGACGAGAGGGTGTACGGCAGGATTGTGGCCGAAGACGTAAAGGACCCTATCACGAAAGAGAAGATTGTGGCCAGGAACCAGGAGGTTACGGATGAACTGGCAGAGAAGATCGTTACAGCTGGTATCGACAGGGTGCTTATCCGTTCGGTGTTGACCTGTGAATCTAAATTCGGCGTATGCAAAAAGTGCTATGGACGCGACCTCGGCAGAGGCGGCATTGTGGAAATAGGCGAAGCAGTCGGGATAATGGCTGCACAGTCCATTGGCGAGCCCGGAACGCAGCTTACGATGAGGACTTTCCACATCGGTGGTACTGCCACGAGACTGGTCGAACAGACGGTCCTTGAGGCAAAGAACGCCGGTACAGTCAAGTTCATAGAGCTGTCTACAGTTAAAGACAGGACAGGATCTCTGATAGTAATGAACCGCAACGGCAGCATTGCCATAACAGACGCCAAGGGCAGAGAAAGAGAAAAATACTCTGTTGTGTACGGGGCAAAGTTGAAGATCAAAAACGGTCAGAAGGTTGATGCAGGACAGCTGCTCGTTGAGTGGGACCCGTATTCACTGCCGATTATTACGGAGGTCGGGGGAAGGATCGCCCTCGGAGATATCGTTGAAGGTATATCCGTAAAAGAAGAAGTGGACGAAGTAACAGGGCTGGCCCATAAGGTCATAATTGAATACCCTGCGCACATGAGACCGAGGGTCTCGATTAAAGACGAGCATGGAAAGGCCACACTGAGGATCCCGGGGACAAATGCACTCGCACGGTACCTCCTGCCTTCCGGTTCGCACGTCCTTGTGGACAAGGGTTCTATTGTCCATCCGGGTGATGTTATCGCCAAGATACCGAGGGAAACAACAAAGACCAAAGACATCACAGGCGGTCTTCCCAGGGTGGCCGAACTTTTTGAAGCAAGGAAACCCAAGGAGCAGGCGATTGTGAGCGAAATAGACGGGGTTGTGGAATTCAAGGGCTTCCACAAGGGAATGAGAGTTGTTAATGTCAAGGGAGGAACAGACACAAGGGAATATCTGATCCCCAAGGGCAAACATTTGAGCGTGCACGAAAGCGACTGGGTCAGGGCAGGAGAGGCCCTGATGGACGGCTCTATCAACCCTCATAACATACTCGAGATACTCGGACCCAACGAGCTCCAGAGATACCTCGTGGACGAGGTCCAGAAGGTATACAGACTTCAGGGTGTTGCCATTAATGACAAACATATCGAAGTCGTTGTCCGCCAGATGATGAAGAAGGTAAAGATTGAGGATTCAGGCGATACGTACTTCCTTGCAGGAGAGCAGGTTGACAAGGCGATATTTGAAGAAGAGAACAGGAGGGTTGTCAAACAGAAGGGCAAACCGGCCCAGGCCCAGCCCATACTCCTGGGAATTACCAAGGCCTCTCTTTCAACAGACAGCTTTATTTCAGCCGCTTCCTTCCAGGAGACTACGAGGGTGCTTACTGAAGCTGCAATTAACGGCGCTCAGGATGAATTGAGAGGTCTGAAAGAGAACATCATCATGGGAAGGCTTATACCTGCAGGCACTGGCACTGACATGTACAAGGAGACTTTTGTAGAGACCGGAGAAGGTTTCGGCAGCAACTATTAAAATAAGTTAAAAGTCAGAAGCGGGAAGTGAGAAGTAGAAACATTACCTCTCACTTCCCCTTTTTGCTTTAAAGCGAATTCCTCAAAGTTTTGCTACGGGGTCAAGTTTCGTATTTCGTTTGTCATTCCCGCGAAGGCGGGAATCCAGTGTCTTTTTTTCAATAAAACTGGATTCCGGCTTAAAGATTGCCGGAATGACGGATTTGATCACTCGCAGCTTGCTGCGAGAGGTTCATTATTAGGTTATGAAATTCATCGCTGATTCCATGCTGGGCCGCCTCGCCAGATGGCTGAGGCTCCTCGGTCATGACACGTTATATTATCCCCATATTGAAGACAGACTCCTTGTCAGGATTGCACATGAAGAAGACAGGATCCTCCTTACCAGAGACACCCGTCTTATTAATTTCAGAGGACTGAAAAATTACCTGCTTCTCAGTGAGAATGACACATTCGGTCAGTTAAAGAAAGTGATTACGTCCTTCGGATTAGCCCTCCCTTTAAGCGACAATGAAAACGGCCCTGCGCTTCCGCCACCAAGGTGTTCCCTATGTAACAGCGTCCTTGAGGACATCCCGAAGGAGCAGGCAAAAGACCATGTACCGGAATATGTCTATCTCTCCTCAGAGAGTTTTAAAAAATGCCGGAAGTGCGAGAAGTATTACTGGGAGGGGACGCATCAGGAAAAGATGAGGAATAAGTTGATGGAGATTCTTTATAATTAACCGTGAGTGTGAAGAGAAAATTAATTAATCCGGTACTGGCCATAGTTGGTGTCATAGTCTTCGGGGTTGCCGGCTACATCGTGATTGAGCGATGGGATTTCTTTGATTCTCTGTACATGACGATAATTACGCTCACAACAGTCGGATATCATGAAGTACATGAATTGTCACAGCCAGGCAGGGCCTTCTCCATGGTACTTATGCTGTCCGGTGTGGGCACGATGTTTTATACATTCGGGGTCGGGGCCAAGGTGCTCCTTGAAGGCGAACTTAGAGATTTACTGGGGAGGAAGAAATTGACTAAAAAAATCGAGAACCTCAAAGACCACTACATAATATGCGGGTACGGACGCATGGGAAACATCATTTGCAGGGAAATGCTTCACAACAAGGCCCCGTTTGTCCTGATCGAAAAAACGCCCGGGATACTCGCAACTATTGATGCTGACATTCTTTCTCTTCAGGGTGATGCAACTCAGGACAGCATACTTATTCAGGCGGGCATTGAAAGGGCAAAGGGCCTTATTTCTGTCCTGTCTTCAGACTCTGAAAATCTCTACGTGGTGCTTTCTGCTAGGGGCCTGAACCCGAAGCTGAAGATAGTGGCCAGGGCGAGTGAGGAAGGTGCGGAGAGCAAGCTGATCAGGGCGGGCGCGGACAGTGTTGTGTCGCCTTATTACATAGGGGGGCTGAGGATCGCCCATTCCCTGCTTAAGCCCGCAGTGGTTGATTTCATAGAGTTTGCCACAAAGAGCGGCAACATTGAACTGCAGATGGAAGAGATCAGGGTAAAGGAATCATCGGACATAATCGACCGCAGCCTTGATGAGTGCGGGATACGGAAGGAAATGGGCATAATCATCGTCGCCATAAAGCGTGATACAGGGACGATGGAGTTTAACCCTAAGTCAACGAGCGTAATAAGAAAAGGCGACACCCTTGTTGCCATGGGGGAGACAAAGCAGCTCAAGGCGCTTGAGGACCTTGTAGGGGTGTAGGCGGCAATGCAGATGTTATAGAAGTCTCCCCTTTACAAGGGGAGATTCAGAGGGGTAGTGGTTAATCATAACCTCCCCTGGCGCCTCCTTGTAAAGGAGGGGATTCCCGGACGCATCTGAATAGCTATTTAAATATATTATTTCTTACCCGCGAAGACGGCTCCTGACAGAACGCCCAGAAATTGTGCCGATGCACGGAAAAACAGAAGTCCCGGGGCGAGTAGTCCGATGAGTACATCTTTTTTTAACGCCCTGAGAGCAAAAGAGAGTGTAGTTGAAAGAAAGACCGTAATGAGTAATAAGACCGGGAACAGAAATATGCTGTTCAGGAATGCCAATAGTGTGCTTGCAAAGATAAGAGGCGGGAAGAGGAGCTGGATTTTCATTGTCTGCGGAGTGTGAGAGTCTTTCAGCGCCTTGTCAGGGTTCTTTTTAAGGGCGAGCATTCTCCAGTAGGCGAATTTGTATTTTTTCTTCAGGTAACCTATAAGACTGTCCGGATGAGTATGGTATACGACAGCATCAGGGTTAAAGACCATTTTGTGTCTCTTGTTTGACATCCTGTAGGACAGCTCCACATCTTCCGCGCACGCTACAGGGAAGGACGTATCATATCCCTTCATTTCCAGAAAGACATCTTTTCTGAAGCCAGCTGAATATGTGTCGATAAAGTCGATGAATTTGTCTTTGAGCATATAATTATACTTGTCTTCATACTCCAGCTGGACAAACCTTGCGGTGATTTCCTTCTGCTTTGTCTTGTAAGCGCCTTTCACGCCGGCCACTTCACTGTTTTCATAAAACGGCCTGAGCATTTCAGAGATCCAGTCAGGTTCAGGCACGCAGTCCGCATCAGTAAAAAGTATGATCTCTCCGACGGAAATTGAGGCGCCCCTGTTTCTTGCTGCAGCAGGGCCTGCGTTCTTCTGTCTTATGAGTTGTGCTTTAACAAATTTAGAAACTATGTCAGGCGTGGAATCGGTGGAGCCGTCATCAACGACAATGATTTCATACTCACCGCGGTAATCCTGTTTTGTGAGGGCGTCCAAGCACCTGCCGATTGTCTTTTCAGCATTGAATGCGGGGATTATTACAGAGACCATGCTCATGCTATACGTTGATGCTCTTGTTGAAAAAGTCCTTATCCGTCATTCCCGAGGTTTTTATCGGGAATCCAGGCTTTGTCTCCGTGAAAACGGGGAACCATAATTCAAAGAAAAATGGATTCCCGCTCAACAGACTGCGGGAATGACGTCTTAAAGTTGAGTTCATAGACAGGCCTCACATTCTGTTTTAACTGTTATCCAAAAGGGCAAAAACAAATATAAGAAATTTTATCGGGTTAAATACTATTTTAAAACAAGCCTGACAGGACACTTACCTGAACTGTCATTTGCAATTGTCCTTGCAGTCCCTTGAACCCCCTCGCAGGATATGTTTCGATAGGGTAAGCGCCCCCTTTGACAGCCTCTTCAGTTCATGGGGATTTGCAAGGCCCTGCATAACTTTCTTCATTATATAGGAGGGCCGTGTATAGAATTTCTGCCTTGCCCTGTCACAGAAATCGACAAGCTCGAAATTCGTCAGGCCCGGCCTTGAGATAACACAGTTATGCAGTCCCTCCCTCGAAAGCCATTCCCTGTAGTCCTCTGTTGTCAGGTATTTGTTCTCGGTTGCCCATTTGTATGCCTCTGTGCCCGGATAGATCATGATGGGAAAGAACTGGGCCGTGTCAGGGTTGAGTTCAAGTGCAAGGTCCAGGGTCTTCTGAAGGGTCTCTTTTGTCTCGCCGGGATTGCCCACAAGGAAGCATCCGTGGATCAGGATACCGGTCTTTTTTGCGTCACTGAAAAACTCTCTGATCCGTGGGACGGTCAGTCTTTTCTTCATGGCATCAAGCACCTTCTGGTCGCCGCTTTCAATGCCAACACAGAAAAGCCGGGCACCTGCCTTTTTCAGCATCTGCATTGTCTCCAGGTCCACGTCAGCGCGTGAATTGGCAGACCACTGGAATTTCAGACCCCGCCTCAATATCTCTTCCGCAAATTCAATAGCTCTTTTCTTATTGACCGTAAGGGTATCGTCTTCAAACATTACTTCCTTGAGGTCAGGGAAATTCTTCAGGCAGTACTCGATTTCATCAACAACGTTTTTTATGCTCCTGTTACGCAGTTTATGTCCATTGAAGGTCTGCGGATACAGGCAGTAGACGCAATGATGCGGACACCCTCTGCCGGTAATGAGTGTTACGATGGGATGTCTGCTGTGAGCGTAAAAATAGTCCCTGTAATCAAGATGCTTTTTGTATATTTCACTCACAAATGGGAGTGAATCAACATCTTCCAGGAATGCCCTTTCTTTATTATGGACGAATTCGTCCCCGTTCCGGAATGAAATACCGTCTATGGCCTTTAAGCCATCCAGGTCAGGTTTGCCCTTTTTCAGCAGCAGAGCAAGTTCAAGTAATGTGTATTCGTATTCCCTCCGTGCAACGGCATCAATGGAAGAATTTATCTTCAGCGTTTCTTCAGGCATGGCAGATGGGTGGGTGCCGACAAGCACGATGAAGCTTTTTGTGAGCTCACTGATTTTTACAGCTACGTCCACGTCATTGTAAATGCTGGGAGTTGAGGTGTCGACGACAGTAAGGGCAGGTCCAAATTCCCCCGCAGTTGAAAGGACCTCATCGATCTCCACCTGTTTTGCAGGCGCATCAATGATCTTGACCTCAAAGCCGTTTTTCTCAAGAAGCCCTGCAGCGTAACAGAGCCACATAGGGTAATAAAAAGTACCGCTCTTTGTGACTGCGGGGCTGCGCTGCTCCCGTGAGAATTTTCCGTACTGGCCCATGAAGGGCGGATTTAATAATAAGACCCTCATATTTTTATTACCTATAAATTCATAATGTTACATCTACCGTCATTGACCCGAAAATACTTCAGGCCAATTCTGTCATTCCGGCAGTCTTTAAGCCGGAATGACAATCCATGCCTTTTCGACATTGTGACACACCCTGTGCACGGGAATGACACCAATACAGTATATGTCAATTTATTTTTGTATGTTTTAATTTGACACACGCATAAATGCTTTCTTAAGGTTTCTTCTCAATGCACCGCTCTTCATCAACTTGTCCTGCACCCAGTCGTTTACGTATATTTTTGCAGCCAGAGACGAAGCAGGACCGAGTTTTCCGGCAAGAGAACGGTTCATGGAATTATACCTGATTTTCTTCCTCACGTCCCTCACCAGCCTCAGTGCCTCTTCCCGGTCTTTTTTATTCAGTTCGGGAGTCTCAAATACAGGCGAGTAACTCCACTGGGAGCAGTTGTTCAGATAGTCCTCGGAGTCGACCAGAAAATAATCATTCTCCCTGACCCAGTCATAGAGTCTGCTCTGGGGGAAGGGGATCAGATTATAAAACCTGGCATCAAATACAGGGTATTTGAGGGCCAGATTTATTGAGTCCCTGATGTCAGCCATTGTCTCCCCGGGAGAGCCTACAATGAAAAAGAGAGTCACCTTGAAGCCGAGGTCCAGCGCGTCCTTTATCGCTTTTTCAATGGCCTCCATTTTTACTCCCTTATTGATGTTTTTGAGTATCCTGTCATTGCCGCCTTCGACACCGAATGCGAGATAGGCAAAGCCCGCTGCTTTCATCAGCTTCAGGAGTTCATAATCCACCTTGTCAGCTCTTACGCCATTATTGCAGTTGAGCTCTATGCCCTGCAGGCCGCCTGATTTTAAACTGCCGCAGATATCAACGACCCTCTGACGGTCAAAAGTGAAATTGTCATCGAGCATACTGAACTGCCTGTAGCCCCTGTCATACCAGTACCTAATTTCACTCATAATACTCCCGCTGCTCCGTTTACGCCATTTCCTTCCTATGGCTGCCTTGACCGGACAGTATATGCAACCGTGGGGGCACCCTCGGGATGACACGATACCGATCTCTTCGGTCACGTATTTAGCAATGGGAAATTTTTCAAACCTTGGAAACGGTATCACATCCAGGTCCTCAGAAAAGGCCCTTTCTCCATTAAAGATGATTTCCGCGCCGCTCCTGTGAATCAGGCCTTTTATGGATGATGGTGCCTCTCCACTGCAGAGTTCCAGAATGGTCTGCTCTCCCTCAAGCACGGCACCGTAATCCAGTTCAGGACACTCTTCAAGTACCTTTTCCCTGAGTGTTGAAATGTGCGGGCCGCCGGCAATAATGTCTGCGGAGGGGATTGTCTGCTTTATATGTCGTATGATCTCATAGGACCTTTTATACATGAATGTCATCATGCTTATCCCGATCAGGTCCGGCCTGAATACTGCCAGCCTGTTGTCGAGGTCGGCCTGAGAAGCGCCTGCAGCCATGTCGACTATATCATATTCAATATTGTTTTCCTTCAGTGTCTCGGCAATGTAGCCAAGCCCGGCAGGCGGGCGCAAGGCACCGAAGTGTCCGCCTTTATAGTCCGGAAATACAAGAAGCACTCTTTTATATTTCATCTTGAGCCAGCCTTAAGCAATTGCCTGTTGTTTTTAATCAAAATAATTCCTTGAAGCTCTGCTTCGGGATTAATGATCTGCTTCATTGTCTGTCATTCCCGACTTGATCGGGAATCCAATTCTTTGTTTTCTGGATACCCGTTTCCACGGGTATGACGCTATCAGTACTTTGATACTTCGCAGCTCTGCTGCGGTATAGTTCATTAAGGTCTGATTTTAAGAGGAAGTGTTTTAGAGACGCATAAAAGTCATTAACATTCTCTGCACTGTTCTCATACAGTTCCCCTTTGTAACTCCATTTAAATGCGCGGTTGAGGAAACGTCGTGATTTCTCTTGATCAGGGGTGAGTCTTATTGCCTCTGCAAGGGCTTTTGATACGTCATTCATATCTTCCACATCTATGGTGACGCCTTTTTCCCGGTAAAAGGTCTTGCCCAGAACCACGACCGGCTTGCCCTGCATGATGGCCTCAACTCCCACCTTTGAGTTGACGGTGATAATGCATGCGGCATTTTTTATAATGTCGTACGAATTCTGCCCCGGATGGATCAGCTTGATATTACCGTGGCGCGCGAGGGCTTCTTTTAATTTCGGGAGTGAATGACCTCCGATTGCTGCCGGGTGCTCTTTTATGTAAAGCATGTAACCTTCGGGCAGTGCGCCGGCGATCCTTCCCACAAGCGTCTCCTGATCAAAAAACTCCGGACAGCGGGCAGTAAGCTGCACGTCAAGCGGTACGTGGAACGGGTAGTACACATATTTATCTCCCTGAGCAGGGAACGTATAGTATCTGCTCAGGAACTTTCGCCTGATGGCCTTTATAACATGCATATTGATATAACGCAGTATCCAGTCATACTCTTCTTCACGGCGCAATATATATTTGTGGTAGAGCTTTCTCCTGAGCCTTATGAAATTGTCGGATGAAAATAGCCTCTTAAAAGTCATGTCCTGAAAGAAGTGCCTGTCTTTCTTGGGAATGACAACCGTCTTTTTCGTCATGTATTCATTTAATAACTGTGAGAGCTCATCGCTTATTTCCGTGTCCGCTTCTTCAGGGTCCGTAATATCAGCGTAAAAGCGGTTGAGGGTAAAGACGACCCGCTTTCTGAACATGGCCGGTTCAATGAATACGTGGTTTACGCTGTTTTTCCTCGCTGTATAATAGAGCGTCAGCGGAGCGATAAAGCCCCCGAGTTCCTGGATGATACAGCCTATTTCATTTGTCTTAATTATGTTGTCAAAGATGGAACAGTACTTTACTACCTTTGCTTCCAAAGAGCCTCTCTTCCTCCCGGATGTGTGCAGCTCATGGAAGATAAGATGCTT
>QZIL01000019.1 GCA_003599025.1 Nitrospiraceae bacterium
GTATGAATAGGAGGAGAGGGATTTGGAATTATTTAGAATAGTAACCAGCAAGACATTATTCCTTACAATATTCCTTTTGTTCTCTTTTATGACTCCCGGCGTTGATGCAGCAGACAAAGAAAATTGTCTGATGTGTCATAAGTATCGTCAGATAGGGCGAATTGATGAAAAGGGACATAAAAGGAGTTACTTTGTCAGTGAGAATATATATGCTAATACTGTCCACAGAAATGTCCCCTGCAGAGACTGCCATTCTTATATAGACAAGCTTCCTCATGATCCAGTGACACAGGAAGTCAATTGTGCCAACGAATGTCACATCAAGCCACCATTCTCGAGTGAAAACTTTTCTCATAAGAAGATAATAGATGTATATAACAAAAGTGTGCATGGAGTCCAGGAGGGCGACTCTCCGGAATTAAGGGCAGCAAAACCATATTGCAAATATTGCCATCTTAATCCTATTTTTACAAGAGTCGAGGAACAAAGGATCGCTTTTGAAGAGACCTTGAGCCGTTGCCTGAATTGTCATGAAAGAAAAGGAGTAACACAAGCCTATAAACACATAACTCATAGATTGCGCTCTAAGACCTCTCGTTCACCTCAGGAAATTGTCCAGTTGTGCGCAAAAAATTGTCATGCTGATCTTGTTTTGATGAAGAAGCTAAAAGTATCAAAGGAAAGCCTGGAGGCAGTAAAAACATATAATGAATCTATCCACGGCAAGGCAGTGGGACTGGGGTCACAAATTGCAGCTGACTGCGTCAGCTGTCATGCAACAAGTTCCATACATGATATCTACAAGAGAGATGAACCACATTCAACAGTAAATAAGGCAAATCTCGTAAAAACATGCAAACAGTGCCATCAGAATGTCACTGAAAGATTTGCCCAGATAGATGTCCATTCAGATATAGAGCCGCATGAAAAACCGGTCTTATATTACGTAAATGTTGGCCTTGGATTTGCTTTTTATGGATCGGTCTTTGGTCTTATAGGCCTTGCAATGCTCGAATCCTATGGAAGAAGAAAAGACGGGATTAAAATGCAGATCATACATGGAACATCATGGCGCGGGGAATCAAAAAAGAACAAATCCAAATAGTATAAAGAGAACTTAGAAAGCGACAATCTCTATATTTATATTAAGGAGGCATGATGTCAACATCCACTGAAAATGTCGTGGCATCTTCAAAAGAGATGGCGACTGATAAAGAATACTTCACTTATGTTGAAGGGGTGGGGAATATCCCAAGAGACATATATAAATATGTAAAATCAGACCCGCTGGGTGACCTTCCCCGTTATTCTATACATATCGTTATTCAGCATTTCGTAACATTTGTAACATTCCTCATACTTGCAGCCACTGGACTTACCTTACACTTCGCAAGCCTGTGGTGGGCGCCCCTGGTCATGAAACTGTTCGGTGGAACAGACACCGCAAGACTGATCCACAGAATAGCAGCGGCCTTTATGGTACTTGCAAGTGTTTACCATCTCATTACAATTATCGGCGGGACCCTCCACAAAATTATGACAAAAAAATTTGATATCAAAAGGACACAGATTCCGCTTATAAAAGATGCTCATGATATAGTCCACGACATTAAATACTTTATAGGTAAAGAGCCGCAGCGTCCCAAGATGCACAAATTCATGTACAAGCAGAAACTTCACTATATTGCGATCTTATGGGGCACCTTTGTACTTGTCGCTGCAGGAACGTCCTTATTGTTTCCTGAGACTATGGCAACAATCTGGCCTAATCCCAGATTTGGTCAGGACCTGGCCAGACTGATGCATGCTGATGAGGCTATCATGGCAATTACCGTGGTTGTCTTCTGGCACTGGTCAAATGTTCATCTTGTCCCTGGAAGGTTTCCGCTTCAGTGGTCTTTTCTTACAGGAAGAATAACCAGGGAACATCAGATCGAAGAACACTTTCTGGAATATGTCTACAATCTAAAAGAGATTCCGGAAGAAAAAGAATATATGAAAAAAATCTTAAGAGAAAACGGTTACGACACGAATTAAGGAGGTGACCTTCAAGTGCCAGGCGAACCAAAACGATTAGAACATCCCAAGTCAGTTTATGTAATCGGGTTTATTTTCAAAATTATTACTCTTTCAGTATTGATAGCCGTCATATACCAGATCACTTTTTCTCCTCATGGGCCTGCTGTACTAGTGCCAATAAAGGAAAAAATTGAGGAATCTCAAAGATCAGCTATCCTTGAGGAAGTCAGGCTGCAGGAGGAATACGAAAAACACAGGCATTTCCATCATGTTGTCGAATATCCGCAGCTCCCGGAAAACATGCGGCCGGTCTGTTATATATGTCATTCCGACTATCCTCATAGCAAGAGTAAAAAAGTAAGGGCGATGTTAAACATGCATACCCAATTTTTCGTATGTGAAACATGTCATATTGAAGATCAGCCGGGAACGCATGTAGTTTATAAATGGTATAATCCTTTAAATGAAAATCCAAAGGGGCCTTTCTACGGTACGGAATACGATCCAGAAACAGGAAACCTGATTGAGGTTGAAGACCAGTTCTCCAAAATAGCACCCTTTTACAGAACTGGAGACAAATTAAAATCAGCTATTCAGATACAGGATTCTGCTTTGGCACAGGACTACGTAAAAGTGAGGGACAAACTCACTCCTGAGCAGAGGGACAATGTTAAAAAGAAATTCCATGTTCACATTAAAGCCAAAGGGCACGAATGTAAGGTCTGCCACTCCAGGAATGGCATTCTCGAATTTAAGTCCCTCGGGTTCTCAGCCAACAGGACCATTGACCTTGAGCAGTTAAACATTAAAGGGATGGTAACTAAATACGAAGCATTCTATATCCCGAATCTGTTTTCAGAGTAATCTATCTCATTGCCTGTCTCACAGAGATTTCCGAATATTCCGGAAATCTCTGTGAGAATGTTAATATAAAGCAAAAAACTTATTAATAATAATCGCCTTGCAATATTTTTTTCTTAATCTATTAATTATTATATCTGCTTTTCTCCTTCCGGCAAACTCTTATGCAATCGAATGTATAAACACCAGATTTCTTTTTGATATCAAGCCCGGGGCCAATCAGCCGAGCGATATCGCCATCGATTCAAAAGGGAACATATATCTTGTGGATGGTGTCAACAGCCGTATAGTAGTAGTTGATGACAGCGGAGGATGGAAATTCTCATTCGGCACCGAAGGCACTGAAAAAGGACAGTTTAAGCTTCCCCTCGGAATAGATATCTCTGAATCAGGGAAGGTGTTTATTGCTGATACCGGCAATAGCAGAATACAGGTTTTTGATACTGACGGTAATTTCTTATATATGTTTTCTGTAAAGGCTGGCCCCGGAGAAGCTCCTCCTGAGCCGGTAGATGTATCAGCTTCAAAGCTGAATAATTATCTTTACGTATCTGATAATAATAACCACAGGATCAAGGTTTATAAGCAAAACGGCACATATGATTTTGAGTGGGGCAAATTCGGCGAAGCCAGAGGGGAATTCAGATACCCCGGGATCATGACATTAAATGATTACAATGAAATCTTTATTGTAGATGTGCTTAATACCAGGGTCCAGAAATTCGACCCATTCGGAAAACATATCGTAGATATAGGCTCATGGGGAGTACTCCAGGGGCATCTGTTCAGGCCAAAGGGAGTAGCACTTGGTAAAAAAAACAGGGTCTTTATCAGCGACAGTTATATGGGAGTGATACAGGCGTTTACAGATCTCGGACGGTTTCTTGGTGTTGTTTGTGAAAACAATAAGATGAAAAAATTCAAGTCGCCGGTAGGCATTCTTGTTGATAAAAATGATAGACTACTCGTAGTAGAAATGAGAGGCAATGCAATAAGTGTATTAAAGATTTTAGAATAAAGCAGTTTAAGAAAATAAAGTTCAAAATACAATTTCGGGTATCAAATAAATTCCAATGCCAGGATTTTCGATATTAAATATATTCAGCCGTTCATTAACTGCTTTTCATGTATTATCTGATGCATGATTCCCGGAAATTACCGCCAATGATATCTTATATCAGACTATACAAGCCCCTTTTATTTTCAATACTGACCGCATTCTTAATACTGACTTATAACAATCATGCCTTGGGACTTGAAATGTCATCAAAGAGAGACTGCGTTGTCTGTCATATCATGTGGATGGACGACTTCAGGACTGATCAGGAAACGCTGGTGCCGTTTCAACCGGGCAATGTGCTGATGAAAGACACTCAGGGAGTTGTCAGTTCTGAAGAAATCTGTTATAGCTGTCATGATGGATATGTGATGGACTCACGCCACATCGCATGGACTTATAACCGGCATCCGACATTTGTAAAACCATCAAAAAATGTAACTGTTCCATTAGATCTTCCTCTGAGTGTAAAAGACGAGATTTACTGCGGCACATGCCATTCAGCACATGGTAAAGGAGCAGCTCCGCAGCACGGCGACCCTACCGGGAGGACCGCTCTTTTCAGAGAAGTCAATATTGATTCAAGTCTGTGCGAAAAATGTCATCGGAATGAAGCCTCCTTCAAATTCTCAAACGGACATCCTGTTCATACTAAATCCCTTGAATTACCTGCCAAGTTATTCGAATCAGGCGCCAGGGCCGGATCAGAGAATAACAAGGTAATATGCCAGTCCTGCCACAAAGTTCACGGGGCCAAAGGTAACAAGATCCTGATAGTCGACAACACGAACTCAGAACTGTGTGGCCTGTGTCATGAAAAACAGAATTCCCTGGTCGATACAAAACATGACCTCCGCACAACCCTCCCTGATGAAAAGAACATAAAGAAACAGCCTCTTTCTGAATCAGGTCCCTGCAGCGCCTGTCACATACCTCACAATGCAGCCGGCAAGAGACTTTGGGCAAGGCCTATAAAAGAAGGTAACCCTGCCTCCCAGTTATGCCTGACATGCCACGGGGAAGACACGAACTACAAGACAAAACGCATTGGTGAATATTCACACCCAATTAATGCAAAACTGGCATCAGACGTTAAGCTCTCTGATGAACTTCCATTGTTTTCCGAGGACGGCACAAAGAACCCAAAGGGCAATGTTCAATGTTTTACATGTCATGATATTCACAGGTGGGACCCGAACTCACTGATAAATAAAGGAGGGAAAGATGTGGAAGGAGATTCTTCAAACAGTTTCCTGAGGATGCCCAATGACTCTTCCGTCTTGTGCCTGATGTGTCATACTGATAAAAAACAACTGGCCTCATCCGATCATAACCTTGCGGTAACTGCACCTGAAGAAAAAAACGTGCAGGGTTTTACCCCTTTGGTTTCCGGACCCTGCGGTGTATGTCATATCCCGCACAACGCTGTTTCAAAACGATTATGGGCAAAGAGACTTACCGGTGATAAAGATATCGTTTCCCAACTTTGCACCGGCTGCCATAACAAAAACGGCGCGGCAAAGGCCAAACTTCTCGGTGACAACTATCATGCAGTAGATGTAACACTCGATAAGTTTCACATCAAGACAACCCTTCCTTTATACGACGGTGAAGCGAATAAGGCAGCAGACGGAAAAATTGCCTGCCTCACATGTCATGACCCTCACGTGTGGGACCCGGTAAATACGGTCTCAAATTATACCTCTGAAAATATTGAGGGCGATGCCAGAAACAGTTTTCTCAGAAAATCAAACTCTCCGTCATCCGAGTTGTGCAAGGAATGCCATAAAGATAAGGCATTTGTTGACGGGACAGACCACGACATGAATATCACTAATCCTGAGGCGACAAACCTTTTGGGGCAAACCGTCAGGGAATCCGGCCAGTGCGGGGTCTGCCACCTGGTCCACAACAGCCCAAATAAAATGAAATTGTGGGGCCGTGCCTTCGGAAGAATAACAAGTGACGAAGACATCATTGATTCGCTATGTAACGGCTGTCATTCTCCGGACGGCATCGCTAAAGATAAAATCCCTGTTATCGCAACGCACCCCGAAGAAAGATTGATAAACAATATTATGCGGAGCAACAGGGACTCTCTCGATTTTTCCCCTATATTCGACAAGAGGACCGGGGCAGAGGTAAATGTCGGGAACATTTCCTGTCCTTCCTGTCACAATGCCCATCAGTGGAGCCCACTTGTTAAGGAAAAAGGTGTCAACAAGAATCTTGAGGGAAATGCCACCAACAGTTTTTTGCGAAATGTCAGCTATAATAATATCTGTATTGACTGCCACGGTCTTGACGCTATCTTCAGATATAAGTATTATCATGACCCCAAGGAAAGGGTCGAACCCCCTCCTTCAATAATCAAATTCATCGAATAACATCTGCATTTAAATCCTGTTTAATAGACCTATAATAATTAATTATTTTACAAACAAAATATTTTGTTGTAATAATAAAGCCATCCTGATGAATATGAGTTACTCATAGTTCATCTATGAGTTGCGAATAGAAACAAATTGTTCTTGTCCATTAGTTAAATATAGTTTTACCAGAGGGGTTACTATGTTCATATCGTGGGCAGACCTTATCATTAACGACAATTTCAACTCAGGAGGGTTGAACACATGATTTTAACCCGGGCTCAGAAAATATTCCCTGTCATCTTTTTATCACTGTTGATTTTCATATCGTATCCGTTACAAACATCCTCTTTGGCCGCAGACATCGGCAACTGTCTCCTATGCCATAAATATCCCGGACTCAGCAGAATAGATGAAGAAGGGCAGATGAGACTGTTTTTTATTAATGAATCTATTTTCAATAACAGCGTTCATGCAAAAGTAAAATGTGAAGGTTGTCATACAGATATTACGGAAATACCGCATAAGCCCGCCATAAAAGTCGACTGTCTTGTAGAATGTCATATCGTAGAACCCTCAACTGAAACAAAATTCTCACATAAAGATGTGGCCTCTTTTATTAAAACAAGTGTACATGGCAAGGTTGACAGTGCAGGCAACGAGAAAAAATTTGTCCAGGACTATCCTGACTGCAAAGACTGTCACGACAACCCTCTGTACAGACCTCTTTCTTTCTTCAAAAAGGTGCGTCCCGGCATCTCGGAGGCATCTTTGGGCAGATGCAGGGTATGTCACAAAAAAGATGATTTCATTTATCAGTTTTACAACCATGTTACGACACGGTTGCACAAGAGCAGAAACCCTCTGAACATTGCAGAGATGTGCGCAAGGTGCCATGACGATTCCGCACTGGTTGCCAGGCACGGTCTTTCGACAAAAGCGGTTTTTTCATACGGAGAGACCTTCCACGGCAAGGCCGCAACTTTCCTCGATGAAAGGGTGCCCGATTGTCTGGACTGTCATGTCAACAAAGGGGAGTCAGTTCACCAGATGCTCAGCCATAAGGACCCACTATCTTCCATACATGAAAAGAACAAGGGCAAAGTCTGCGCAACAATAGATTGTCATCCAAGCGCTTCTCCAAAGCTTGCAAACTATGGGGTCCATTCTGAATTCAATCTGAATCAAAGCCCGGCTCAATACTTTTTCACATTTTTCTTTATAGTTCTGACCGGCGGTACTTTGCTTCCACTCATGGGGATTATATTCCTTGATCTGGTAAGGAGGTTCTTCCCGCATGCAACAATAGGACGGAGGAAATAGACCATGGAAAAATATCCGGCAATAAAAATAAAAGACGGTCAAAAATACTTTTACAGGTTTTCACTTAACCAGAGGATACAGCATTTCATTCTGGCCTTCACAATCGTAATTCTGGTCTTAACCGGCATGCCGCTTAAATTTCATGACGCTTCATGGGCGCCTTATCTTTACTCCCTGTTCGGAGGCATTAAGTATGCACCGACCGTCCATAAGGTCAACGGAGCCATTTTGGTTGGGCTATTTTTCTACCATATTTTCTACCTGATTTATGTAATACGCAAATACCATATCGAACCGGCAAAAAAGAGAGGGCAGCTAAAAAAATATGATGCCTTAAAAATGGTACTCACTCAAAAGATGGTGCCTAATCTTAAGGATGCGTATGATATCAGGGACCTAATGAAGTACCTGTTTTTTCTGACGACCAAACGACCAGACGGTGACGAGATGACCTGGAAGGAAAAATTTGATTACTGGGCACCTTTCTGGGGTATGGTAGTCATAGGGGCCTCAGGGGTTATTTTGTGGAGCAAGGAGCTTTTTACGCAAATACTTCCGGGTGGAGTCCTGAACTTTTTATTGATCGCCCACAGTGATGAGGCACTCCTGGCCGCACTTTTTCTTTTTATCTGGCACTGGTATAACGTCCATTTTTCAATATCAGTTTTCCCTATGGGAACGGTATTCTTAACAGGTTATCTATCAGAGGAACTCATGGTTGAGGAACATTACCAGTACTATGTAGAAGTAATGAAGAAAGCGGGCCTTGAACATGAGATACTTCCGCCTCACGGTGCGCACGGACATGAATCACACGAAGGAGGGGCATCCTCATGAAAAATTTCTTCTTTAAGATTTATATGCTGGCCTTTATGGTGCTTGTTGTCTTCTTTATGGTTATAATCTGGAAAGTTACTTTTGCCCACATTCTGCATGAATATCATGAGCGGCACAAGAGCCAGGAAATAGCCAAATTCAAAGAGGAGCAGGAACAGAAGGTAGAGAAAACAAAGTTTGAGAAGGTCATTCTTGAAAGCGAGGAGAGGGTAAAGCACTATCTCGGATACAGAATTCTTGAAGAGGTCAGAATAAAAGGCCATTTTCATCATATCGGGTTTGATATAGGACCGGACAAAAGATCGTATTGCATAAAGTGCCACGGCGATATGCCGCATGATGCAGTTAAGGAATTACGGGCTTTTCTGAATATGCACGCCTTCTTTGTCGCCTGCGAGACATGTCACATAAAACTGGAAGGACCTCAGAAGACAGGCGTCTTCAAGTGGTATGACCGCACAACAGGCGAGATTGTCGCAAGCCCTGTGAAGAAGGGCAGTCCCGGTTCATTCAAGGCAAAAATAATACCATTCGAGAAACACAACGGCGCAATTCAAAGGGTAGATTCCGATGACAAAATCAGTTTCGCCCTTGAATACAGGGAAAACGAAAGAAAGCTCTCTGAAGCGCAGAAATCCAAGGCCAAGAAACTCATACATAAAATAGTCAATAAACAGCCCTATTTATGCGAGGACTGCCACCAGAAAGAAAGACCGCTGCTGCCGCTGGAAGACATCGGATATCCAAAGGAAAGGATCGATTCCATCATAAGCACAGAGGTTGTCGGCATGATAAAGAATTATACCAAGTTCTATATGCCCAAGATGCTGCAGCCCGGCGAGGAAGCTAAAAAGCAATAACCGTTCCGGCATGCTTGTCATAGTAAGCCGTTTATGTTTCCAGCTTGTTGTGGAGTAACGTTCCTCCGGGAAAAGAGGTTCCTTTGATCCCGGGAAAACATGAAATTATTTATTTCGATGTGATGGTCCGTCCTGATGAGCTCTTTTTAAATGAGGGAGCCATTATTCCTGCAGGCTGCAACACCAGGTGCATGCATGAACCGGTCCTTTTTTCCTGTTCAGCATATTGTAAAATATATTTAATCTTTGTATCCTTAAATTAATCTTAAATTTAATTATCAACCACAATAAGGCCAAACTCTGTACATTGAAGAGAATCCCGGAATATAAGGTGTCCCTTTTGCCCACAGCGGCCATTACAGGGGTATTCTGCCTTATTCTTTTTATCTCATCAGCTTACGGAATAAGGCTCACGACAGTCAAACATCTTTTCGATATAACTCACAACTTCAGCCAGCCTAGTGATATAGCTGTCTCTAAAGACGGCCTGATATATGTCGTGGATGGTGTTAACAACTCAATAAAGGTATTTAATCAGGGAGGAAAATTTGTTTTTTCCTTTGGAAGCCAGGGTACTCTCAACGGCCAGTTTCAATTTCCCATGGGTATCGATGTCGGCAGCTCCGGCAAAGTGTATGTCGCTGATTCCGGAAATCACAGGATACAGATATTCGGTCCGAATGGTAATTACCTGAACCAGATAAAACTCCGTTCAAAGCTCAAGTCAGCAGACCCGACAGATGTTCTGGCCAATGAGGCACTGAACAGGCTCTATGTAGCGGACAATGACAACCATTATATTCTCGTATATGACCTGTCTAATTTACAGTTATTGCAAACCCTGGGGGCCCCCGGCATAGAGGAGCGCGAATTCAGATACCCTTTTCAGATGGCCTTTGACAGGAATAAATATATTTTTGTAACGGATGTTGTAAATACAAGAGTGCAGGTTTTCAATCCGGAAGGCCTGTTTGTTACAGTCATCGGAGGATGGGGAGTAGAGAAAGGCCATTTTTTCAGACCCAAGGGTATAGCAGTAGATAAACATAGCAGAGTATACGTAAGCGACAGTTATATGGGGGTAATCCAGGTATTTAAAAACAATGGTGAATTTTATTCCGCTATCAGCGATCAGGGCAAGACCTCGGTCAAGAAATTCGTTACCCCGTCCGGATTATTTATTGACAACAACAGACTTTACGTGGTTGAGATGTTTGCTGACAAAATCAGCGTCTATAATCTTGCAGGAGATACGGAATGAAAATTGTCGACATTACATTGTCAATTTTCAGTCTGATTGCATTCTCTTTAGTGCTTCACCTGGATAACTCATATGCCGAACAGGTCCAGGCCCCGAGAAATCCGGATTCTGCAAAAGAATGCGCCATATGCCATTACAACTGGATCGACACCTTTTATATTGACGGGAGAGGGTCTGATCTGGTTGAGTATCAGACAGAGAAGGTCGCTGCCAAACCGGAAATATGTTTTTCATGCCATGACGGCAGTGTGGTTGATTCAAGGGCCAGGGTGTATAACGATCTCAGGCACAAGATAAATAAACCTCCTCCTGCCAATATGAATATTCCTAAAATATTCCCTATGGATAAAGACGGCAACATGCAATGCTCTACGTGCCACACAGCCCACGGCGTGGCCAGTGAGATGGGTATTGAAAAGACCATTTTCATCAGGGCCTCCAATAAAGACTCAGGCATGTGCAGAATGTGCCATGCAGACAAAGACGGTGGTCCTAAATTCGGCAACCATCCTGTAGGTCCCTCTGAAATGAAAATCCCCCAGCAGCTCCTGGATTACGGCGCAGTTGTGGGTGAAGGGAAAAACAATATAATCTGCGAGACGTGCCATACAGTCCATGGTTCTCCGAATGAAAGCTTTCTGATAGAGAGCGCCCGGAACTCCCGGATGTGCCTTGAATGCCATGCTGATAAAAATATTTTTACACCCGAGGGTAAAAGGAACCATTTCCATGTCATAAATGCCGTGCCGGGAAAGGTAAAAATACCTGCTGACCTGATTAATAAGGGCGCTAAATTAGGGCCTAACGGAGAAATAATCTGCCAGACTTGTCACAAGATCCATAATAGCACCATTGAAACAAACCTGCTGCTGATAAAAAAGGATGACAAGTCAGGTTTATGCCTCACCTGCCATACAGACAAGCAGTATCTTGCAAACACAAAACATAACCTGAACCACTCCGCGCCTGATGAAAAGAACCTTGAAGGCAAGACAGTAAAGGAAGGCGGTCTGTGTTCCCCATGCCACCTGCCCCACAAGGAGGCCCGGCAGGCAGGAGAAGGTTCGGATTTTACCACTCAGCTCTGCATGAGCTGCCATAAGAAAGGCAATATCGCGGAGAAGGCCATCCCCGCTGATTATAAGCACCCCGTTGATGTAAACCCTTTTGCAATTGACAATCCAGACATACTGCTAACTACCATAGGTGTAAAAAAAGAAGAATTAAAACTCCCGCTGTTCAATAAATACGGGGCACAGGACATAAACGGCACTGTAACTTGTGCAACCTGCCATGATCCCCACAGATGGCGTTCAGACTCAACAGAAGGAGAAATAAACAAGGATGTAAAGGGGGACCATACAACCTCATTCCTCAGAAGGTCCTCACCCGAGCTGTGCAGTGAATGTCATAACACAAAATTTGCAATAGCCAACTCAAAGCACGATATTGAAAAAGTGGCCCCTGAAGAAAAAAATTATATTGACCAGACAATTGCCGAGTCGGGTCTCTGCGGGGTCTGTCATATCATCCATGGAGGACAGGAAAGCTATCTGTGGGGAAGAAAAATGACGACGAAAAGCGGCTTCGTTGCAATGGACCTGTGTACCAGCTGTCATAATGACAAAGGGATGGCAAGTAAAAAAGTAATCAAGGAACATTCTCATCCTGTCAATGTTTCACCTTCTGAAAAACGTCTCTCTACTACACTTCCCCTTTTTGATAAAAACGGGAAAGTATCAAAGGAAGGAGTCATGGCCTGCCAGACCTGTCATGACCCCCATCGATGGGACCCCGCGAAAATTATTAAAGAAGACCACTCCAGGGATGAAGGCAATTCGCAAAACAGTTTTTTAAGACTGGAAAACTCCCCATCTCCCAAACTGTGCGAAAATTGTCATCGAGAGCAGGCTTATGTCGAAAAAACCGACCATGACCTGATCGTAACAGCTCCAACCGAGAAAAATATTGCCGGGCAGACACCTTCTGAATCCGGGACCTGCGGCGTATGTCATCTGGTGCATAACGGAAAAAATAAAGTCAAACTTTGGGCACAAGGCTTTGGTGATGGGGCAAGTATAATGGACATGATGTGCAATACCTGCCACTCGGACGGAGGCGTGGCTAAAGCAAAGATACCTCAGATAGACACCCATCCTGATGATATGCTTATTACAAATGCCGGAAGAGATATAAAAGGCTCCCCGAACTTCTTCCCTATATTTGACAAGGGCACGGGCAACAGTTCGACTGTCGGAAATATTTCATGCGCTTCATGTCATGCTGTTCATCAATGGGACCCGCGGTTTTTTGTAAAAGGGAAAGGGGCCAATATCGAGGGCACCTCTACCGACAGTTTCCTGAGGCATCAGACCTACGATCTGCTCTGTGTAGACTGCCATGGGCTTGATGCACTGTTCAGATTCAAATATTATCATGATCCTGAGGACAGGGTTGAAAAAGCCACTGGCCCTGTTATACCTTCTATATCCAGATAGAGCAGCCCCGTTTTATGTCAATGTTATACGTGCAGCTATGCTTCCCAGCAAAGCACCGAGGGCATCCGCCAGGAAATCACCGACAGACGCATCTCTCCCGGGAACTATAAACTGATGAATCTCATCGGTCAGACCGTATATACTTGCACATATAACAGCAAGTACAAAAGTATATCTGTTGATCCCGCTTTTCTTTAATGAGAGGTAAAACAGATAAGCAAGTGGAATATAAGCACAAACATGAATGACTTTATCAAAATTTCTGGGCATTCTCGGGATATGTATATGCTGGGAAGAAAGATAATAAATTAGTCCCATATAGCCAACAGTAAGCAGCCAGAAGAATACAGCAAGACCCAGACTGATATCTTTTCTTTCCACCTTATCCATATTACATTCAGTATACAAGTAATGCCCCCTCGTCTAATAATCAAGGACCTGGGATACGGCTGTTTCAACACGGTCCTGAACATTCATCTTTACTCTTTCATATATATCCGTTTTTATAACAGGATGAAACAAGCCATGCAGCCAGTTTTATTTTACATTATTCAAATATTTTCAGCATCAAAAGCACCCGGTGAAGCACACCCCCCACCAGTATGGAAAACGGGAAAATAAAGGCAGCTGTCAGCATTGCAACTTTCATTCCCTTCTCCTTTATAATCATAAACAGATTCGCAATACACGGTATAAACAGGGTTATCGTGACCAGACTTACTACCACCTGTTCTGTGTTGAGCAACCCCTGTTCCTGCAGATTGAAGAGACCCGCAGCCCCGTAATCACGCCTCAGAAATCCCATAATAAATGATTCCGCAGCCTCGGCCGGAAGTCCCAGGACAGTGACAATAACGGGAGACGCCATTTTCTGCGCGAATGGAAGAAGACCCAGTTTATCAGCAGTAAACAATATCAGTGTGCCAAGTATAAAAAGAGGGACGGCCTCTTTCAGATACCATTCAATCCGCCATAACGTCTTTATAAGGACATTAGAAAACTGGGGAAGCCTGAGAGGAGGCAGTTCAAGTATGAAATCGGCCCGCTGTCCAGGTATCAGTTTTGCGGACACGAATCCGACAAAAACAGTCACTGCAACAAGAGTCCCGGCCCAGATTAATACTGCGCTGAACGGCTGCTTCCCGAACATTCCGAGAATAACACCAAGCTGTGCTGAACACGGAACCCCCAGGGCAAGAAGGATAATAACAATAAGCCGCTCCTTGGGAGTATCGAGAATCCTGGTTGTAAGGGTCGCCATTGTATCGCATCCAAGACCTAAAACCATGGGAAGCACTGCCTTGCCATTGAGTCCCATGATACGGAAGACCTTATTCAACATGGCTGCAAGACGCGGCAGATAACCCGAATCCTCCATTATTGAAAATGCGATAAAGAAAGTGGCTGTAATAGGGAGAATTATGGCAATAGCATATGTGAGAGCCATGGTTATCACTCCATATGGCCCTATTAACAGCTCCTGCAGAAATTGAACAGGTATTAGTGCCGTAACTATTTTTTCAGCCCACGGATTAAGATATTCACCAAAAATGGTCTCCTCAAAAAAATCCACGAGAGTACCCGCCCCGAAGCTGCCGACAAACTGATAAACAATATAAAGAACCACCAGGAGGAAAGGGAAACCCCAGGCAGGATGTGTTGTGACCTTCTCAAAAAACCCTGACAGCATTTTCTGTTGAGGGGCCGACTTCCTGATGATCCTGCCTGCCACTGCCTCAACAGCCTTAAGTCTCTGCTGGCTTATTACATAGCTGAGCGGCTCGGAATATTTCGCTGCAGCATCATTCACAAATGATTCTATAAGCTTGATATTTTCTTTGCTCAGATTGTCTAAAAGCCATCCCCTGAGCGTCCTGTCTCCTGAAAGCACCATGAGTGCGACCGACCGCCTGGATATATGGGATTCGGGCAGAAGCGGTCCAATCCTGGAAATATATTCCTCGATATGATCATCATAATTGAACGTGTAATGTGATATCCCCGGTTTTACTGCGATCTTTTTAAGTGTATTTATGCCCTTCTTCTGCACAGCTATGGTTGAGACCACATCCAGCCCGAATATTTCACTGAGCGCATCTTCATCAATATCTATCCCCCGGCTTGATGCCTCATCTCTCATGTTAAGGTCAATTACGAGTGGAAGCCCCATTTCAATAAGCTGTATGGTTATAAAAAGGGACCTCTTCATGTTCTTTGAATCAGCTACATGTACAACTGTGTCCGATTTCTTCTGGAGAAGAATGTCCCGGGTCACTTTTTCATCTTCGCTCATGGGAACAAGGCTGTTGACTCCGGGGGTATCAATGATCTGATATTTTTTCTTGTGAATGTATGCTTCACCCCTGGTAATTTCTACAGTTGTCCCGGGATAGTTGGATACAGTTACATAACGTCCTGTCAGCAGACCGAAAATGGCGCTCTTTCCGACATTCGGATTACCAACAAGACAAATAGACGGGGAATCGCTCTCTGTATCTTTCTGTTTAATACTGTGGTCGTGCATCCGCTTTAAATCTCCTGTTCTCTGTCAATTCTCTATTTCAGTGGATTATGGTTCCTGCATTTAATTTGATCAATAAAACATATGGTGGTTCTGTTCCGGGGAAGCTATGCATTGTCTTTGCATTTCCTGCAGTATCCGTAGAGTTCCATTTTGTGAGATACAGCAACAAAACCGAACTCATCGGCAACGCGCTCCTGCAGTCTTTCAATCCTGAGGTCCTGAAATTCTGTAATTGATCCGCATTTCATGCAAATGAGATGATCGTGATGGTCCTCTGCTGATAACGGTTCATACCTGGTCAGGTTATCTGCAAAGACCCTCTCTGCAGCAAGACCGGATTGATTCAGGAGCTTTAGTGTGCGGTAAACCGTCGTATATCCGATATCAGTGTATTTTTTACTGATCTCCCTGTAGAGTTCTTCTGCCGTAACATGCTCCCCCATTTCAAGAAATTCCGAGGCAATAAGGTCCCTCTGACGGGTCGATTTAAAGCCTTTTTCTTTAAGGAAGTTCTTTAGTTTTTCCTTTTTCTGCTTAATCCCCCTGCTGCCCTCTGTAGTTGGTCTTCCGGATATCTTCACGACTTAAATTGTATAAATTTACAGCCTTTTTTGTCAAGGAAATTGAAATTCATTTTCAATTAGACACAATGAATTAGTAGTACCAGGAGAAAATGAATGAGTCGTAATATTTCTAAGGCGGGGCCTATTATCCCCTGAGAAAAAAGTCCCGCAGACAGAATCTTTACATCTGCCCGCGGGCGTATTGATAAGAAGAAGTAATACGGCAGGTTTTGTTACTCGAAAGTTATCGCCTCTGAAGGGCAAGTATCAGCCGCTTCCTGGCAATCGCAGGTATCACACTTGTCCTCAGCTTTGACAAATGCCTTTTCGTCACTGCCCAGTTCAAATACTTCAGGACAAAGCTCAACA
>QZIL01000114.1 GCA_003599025.1 Nitrospiraceae bacterium
CCTCAGAATATGCTGAAACAGCAGATACCAGCACTAATATGATCATCAAACCGAATTTGATATTCTTCATTAATATCCTCCTTTGCATTAATTTCGAATTGGTGCGGCTTTTGATTATAACAGAACCAACCACCTAATTTGACATCAGGATTTCAGGAGTTCTATTTATGATATAATTCTCCAACACCTGATGAAACCGGACAGCAAACCTAAAATGATTCTCTCCGTGGCCGGCGGAAAGGGCGGCGTCGGCAAGAGTATTTTTTCCGTCTCACTCGGAACAAAACTCGCAATGGACGGTCACAGCGTGGCCCTTGTCGACCTAGATCTCGGCGCTGCAAACCTGCACACATATCTCGGCATAATTAAAAAGACCCCGACAATCGCTGACTTCATATTAAAAAAAGTCCCGTCACTTAAAGATATCCTGGTCGAGACTTCCCAGGATAACATGAAGATAATAAGCGGGGCAGAATTTGTACCCGGCATGGCGAATCCGGCCCACTGGATGAAATTAAAGATAATGCGGCATGTAAAGGCCCTCTCGGCAGACTATATTATTATCGACCTCGGGGCCGGTGTGCATTTTAATACTCTCGATTTCTTCAGCATGTCTGATCGCGGGATAGTAGTGACCGCACCTGAACCAGGGGCTGTGATGAACGCATACAGTTTTATTAAGGGGGCCCTGTTCAGAAGACTGCAGCATATTTTTAAAAACCACCCGGAGATAGGTCCTGTGATTGATGCAGAGACTAAAAAGACCGGAGGGGAAGGCGGGCTGAGCCTGGAGATGCTCACTGAGCAGATAAGAACTCTTTCTCCTGACATGCTGCCCCTTATAGAGGAGATTGAGAATGAATTTTGCCCTGCACTTGTTGTCAACAGGATCTCAGAGGGGCATAAGCATGTGCTTGTTAGAAACCTTATCGCCCTCTGCCGGGATAAACTCGGTGTTAGCATTGAACATGTCGGCAACCTTCCGGATAATCCCGAGATATCAGGATATTTATTGAAAATACCAGCCTTTTTAACCAGCTGGAGCGGTAAATCCTATCTCGAGGCAGTCAAGAATATTTCGGACAAAATATTAACCCGGACCAGCCTTACTGCCAATGCTGAAATAAAAACTGATTTCAGCGATGAAGATGTAGAAAAGATAATTAAGCTTATGGAGACCCTTGATGAGAGCATTTTCAGCGGGAGCAGCAGGAGCGCAAGCAAGCTGCGGATGTATTTCAAACCAAGAGAAGTAGTTGACCTCTTAATAAGCCGCGGGGTAACACACGAAGCTTTCTACAGCCGGTAAGAAGGTTCAAAATCCGTACCTGTTTAATTTCAAAAAAGATTTACAAACCCGTTGGCGTGTCATTTCGAGCGAAGCGAGAAATCTTGACCTGTTGCAATACCGAAAGATTTCTCCCGCTGGTCGAAATGACAATACAGCTACGTAAGTATTGTACAGTTTCCGCAACAGGAACTAACTAGAAAATACTGAACCTGAAATAATTGTCTGGATTACTTTTTATGTCCTTAATCAGGGCATTAAGCTCCCTGATCGTTGCCTTCAGTTCCTGTGAAAGCTCATCGTCCTTTACAAGACTGCCCATCAGTCCCTGACCGTTATCAATACGATCAAGCACTTTGTTCATTTTCGCTGACGCGGAATTGAGGTTCTCATAAAGGGAGTCATCATCGATCAGTTTATTGACAGTGCCTTTTGATGTGGCAAGTCTCTGCGTGAATGAATCCAAGGTTGTCGATGCCTTCTGGAACCTGTCATAAAGCGAAGGGTCCTGGATCAGTCTATTCAGTGTCCCGTCTGATTTTTGCAGTGTCTGGGCAAACAGCCTGATATCCCGGGCAGAGGAAGCAAGGTCATTATAGAGAACGTCTTCACTTAATAATCTCCCCATTGTCCCCTCCCCGTCTTCAATTTTCCGGACAAGTACCGTCAACTCTCCTATCGCTTCTTTAAGATTTTCATATACAGCAGGGTCCTGTATAAATCTGGATATACTCCCTTTGCCCTTCTCGATCTTTACCAGAATCTCCTCAAGCTTGCTCACAAAATCAGATATTTTTGCAATCGAGTCCTGACTCGCCTGCACAACATCCTGTATTTCTGTCTGTGTCCTTCCCTCTACCGCACCTCCTGCACTGAGTCCTTCAGACTCGTGCGAACCGGGGGTTATCTCAACATACTTGTCACCGAGCAACCCCAGTGTCATGATGTTTGCACGGGAATCTTTTTTAAGGTACTTCAGGGACTCCGCTTCAATAGTCATAGCTACCCTTACTTTCTGGTCGGGTGTAAACTTTATATGTTTGACCGAACCAATTTCAACCCCTGAAAACCACACAGGAGAACCGTCCCGCAGGCCTTTCACGTCCTGGACCATGGCATATATCATTACCTTGGGGGTGAAAAGCTCTTCTATATTCCCGGCAAACATCACTGCCAGAAGGATGGTAATGAGGGCGATTGTGCTCACAATCCCGACCCTGAGTTTTGCCCATTTATGCTGTTTTACATAATCGTACATTCTCTACCCCCGGTCAAATATATTTTTCTGCTATATGGAGCTCTTCTGTAAAGGACCTTAATTCCGGGTCCTCTGTATTACGGAGCGCTGATATGTCACCGTCAAACGCTATTTCAGCGCTTCGTAAATATATAAATCTCTCCGCTACCTTTATTGCATCAGTCACCTTGTGGGTCACTATTATAAATCCTGTCCTCTCAGGAGGTTCTCCCTTTGCCAGGTCATTTATCAGACTGCATATATTGTCAGCAGTCAGCGGGTCCAGCCCTGATGTGGCCTCATCATAAAGGACCATTCTCGGATTGCATCCTGCCAGGGCCCTGGCAATGGCGACCCGCCGCTTCATGCCGCCGCTCAGTTCCTCGGGCATAAGGTCAATCGCCTCTTCAATCCCTAATTTACCAAGAAGTTCCCTCGCCTTTTTTTCGATTTCCTCTTCTGACAGGCTTGAGTATTCCCTGAAAAAGAACACAACATTTTCGCGAACATTAAGTGAATCAAAAAGCGCCCCTTCCTGGAATACTATGCTGAATTTCATCCTTATGTCCCTTAATTCGGATTCCGACAACGTGACAATGTCCTGACCGTCAATCAGAATCTTCCCTGAATCAGGACGAACAAGCCCCAGCATCAACCTCAGCAAAGTGGTCTTGCCACCTCCGCTCATGCCCAGGATTGCAATCTTTTCATAAAAGTGCGCCTTAAAGCTTATATCATTCAATACAGCGTGGTTATTGTTAAAAGACAATGAAACGTTCTGGAATTCGATCATACCTTCATCCCCAGAACATAGAACAGAACCCTTGTAAGAATAAAGTCGGACAATATGATCATTATCATGGAATAGACCACTGCAGATGTCGTTGACTCTCTGAGCCCGCGGGCACCACCTTTTGTCGAAAGCCCGGCATAACAGCTTATGCACGCTATGATGTAACCAAATATAAAGGGTTTCGCAATCCCCGAAATGATATTTTCGAAACTCATGATCTCCTTGATCTGACTCCAGTAAAAAAACCCGCTCTGATGGCTCACAAATACTGAAATATAATATCCCCCCAGCAATGAAACAGCATCACCGATAATGGTCAGCATCGGGAGCATCAGGACAGAACTGATGATCCTCGGGGTCACCAGTTTTTTTACAGGGTCCACACCCTGCACCCTCAGTATGTCAACCTGATGACCGAGCATCATTGAGCCCAGCTCTGATGCCATTCCAGAACCGACCCTCCCTGCATAGACCAGGGCGATTGATACGGGGCCAATCTCTCTGATAATAGATATGCCGACTATTTTCCCTGTATACATCTTAAGTCCAAGGTTGCCGAGTTCAGCTGATATCTGCAGACACAGCGCCATCCCGATAAAGAGAGAGACCAGAAAGACTATGAAGAATGACCCGGTCCCCATGTAATCCATCTGTTCAACAGTCTCCCGGAAATAATAGGGCCTGCGAAAGACACCCATAGGCGCCTTCACGGACAGGACATAGAAGTCCTGCAGTCTTGCTATATTCCCTTTTATATCCATATGATATCCACTGTCTGCATCTTTGAGTAAATTATACTTATTTCTGATCTTAAATGTTAAAAAAACTGATTCCATGATGCGAACAGAAACCGCTCCCCTGTCAGGAAAGTTAAATCAGGCAGAACACGCATTATATTTTATATACAACAGAATTGCGCAAAGGTTATCTTATATTTTTATTACAATATTTTAGTTTACAAATTATCCCTTTCAGACTAATATGTAAAATCGCACCTGATTTTTTATCTCTATTTAATATGTCCGCAAAAACATGGCCTTGGTGTCCGAAGAGCGTTACGCTTCTTGACAATACATGTTTTATATGATAATTTAGCAAATCTTTTTCTTGGGAGGAATCAGAATGGGAGGTATAAGTTTTGGTTTTATCGCTTCTGGCATATTGCTCGGCTTAGCTATCGGTTTTGTTCTTCAGCGCGGCAGATTCTGCATGAACACAGCGTTCAGAGACACGATCTTTATTCAGGACTGGACCCTTTTCCGTGGTTTTCTTATCGCACTGGTTATCATGATTGTAGGAGCCAATATTCTGAATGACATGAAAGTCATCAGGCTTGCAGTACAGCCTTTTTATCCTATCGCCAACATTGTAGGAGGCTATGTCTTCGGGCTCGGCATCGTCATGGTAGGCGGCTGCGGCAGCGGGGTCTGGTACAAGGTCGGCGAGGGCCAGTTCAACTCCATTATTGCAGTCCTCGGTTTCTTTCTGGGTATCCATATGACAGCCACCGGAATCCTTAACCCGGTTTACAAGCTTTTAAAAGGCGTCAAGGTTCCGATTGCCGGACACAATGCCCCCACCCTGTGGCATATATTCGGTGACGGCCCCACAGTTAAATGGGCAGTGATTGCGGCAGTTGTTATCCCTATCATCGTCTTTATTTTAAAAGGCAAGCCCTTTTCCGCCCCCAAGCAGAAGGGTCTTGAGTGGCCTAAAGTTGGTGTTCTCCTGGGGATACTCGGACTGGCAGCCTTCTGGCTCGCAAATATCTTTGAAGGCTTTCCAAGGGGCCTGTCATTTACAACCCCGACAGGAGAATTTTTCGGCACATTATTAACAGGCAATGCCATGCTGCCCAAACATCCCCTGTCAAGGGTATTCCCGATGTTCGAGGTCGGACCCTTTACAATTACCTGGGCATCACTTTTTATCATAGCCGTCCCTTTCGGGGCATTTATAAGCGCAAAAATCCTGAAGGAATTCAAGTGGAAAATCCCGCCCGTTGATGAAATGCTTTCAGTTTGCATGGGGAGTCTCATGATGGGATTCGGGGCAACAGTAGCCGGAGGGTGTAATATCGGCCAGGGCCTCACAGGTGCTTCCACGCTTTCAATCGGGAGCCTTGTGGCGATTATATTCATCATTCTCGGCAACTGGACCAATGTTTATTTCAGGTTCATAAAGCCGATGCAGGACTAGCTGACGGACCTTGGTTTGGTATTTCTGAATGGAGCTTGACGGACGGGAAATGGACATACAGGACCTGCTGAGACAACTAAAGGAAATACTGTCATCAAAGAGGGAATGTTTTCTCTCTATTGATGTTTTGACCAGGACATTAGCAGACGCAAAAAAAATTACAGGCTTTGCCTCTATGTCAGGATGTACAGCAACAATTGACACTAAAGATAATTACTGTATAATTCATGTAAGAGGCATCCCCTGTTGCACATAAAAAAAGAGTGGTTTTCAATATTAACTGAGAGATTTACAAAAAAAATTCAACAAGGAGGAATTAAATGAAAAGATTTTTAGCATTCGCATGTATCATCGCTTTGACCCTCGGACTGCTGCTCGTCGGCTGCCAGAAAAAGGAAGAAGCAGCTGCACCTGCAGTAACTCACACAGAAGAGGCAAAGCCGGCTGAAGCAGGTGGTTACGGCGAGAAAAAAGAGGAAGCTGCCGGTTATGGTGAAGAGAAACCTGCTGCCGGTGGTTATGGTGAGGAGAAGAAGGAAGAGGCAAAACACTAATACCTTTTTGAAGGTATCTTACAGGCAGTATCTTGTTTCGGGGCGCTCCCAGAGCCGCCCCGAAATTTTTTTCTCCCAGGCTCATGAAGCGCTCTCACAAAAATAATCGGAATTATTTATTATAGACATATGAAATGCGCCCTTATCATACCCGCATGGGCCCCTGAAGAAATATTTTCGTCAAAGGTAGCCGGCTCTCAGATCAACTACTGGCAGCCTGTCGGCACTCTATATGTTGCCGCTTCGATCAAGAAAGCTGGACATGAGGTGAGGTTTCTCAACGGCGCATTTATGTCACACGCGGATATCATGAGTGAGGTGTCAGCATTCAGCCCTGATATCATCGGCATCTATTCAACCACCTTCGGCTGGAAAAAGGCAGTCTATACCGCATCCGAAATTCGTAAGGGCAGGTTTGAAACCCGCCCCTGCATCGTCGCAGGCGGGCCCTATCCCATCGCTGTACAGGAAAAGTGCCTGGAGGATTCTCCTGATATAGATGCAGTTGTTACAGGGGAAGGCGAAATAACTATGATCGAGATAATCAACAGATTGTCCGGGGGCCTGAACCTTGATGATGTGGAGGGAGTTGTATTCAGAAAAGAGGGCAGAATAGTAAAAAACTCTCCACGCCCTCTGATAATGGACGTGGATTCCATCCCCTTCCCCGCAAGAGATCTCCTGGGCGATGCCATGAATTACATTCCTCCACCCGCTACATATAAAAGAAAGCCCGTAGCTGTTATGATTACAGCCCGGGGGTGTAACAGGAGATGCATCTTCTGCTTCCAGATAGACAAAGAGAGAAAACACGGGGTGCGTTTCCGAAGTGTGGAAAATGTTATGGAAGAAATAGAGCTCATCATAAAGCAGGGGTACAGGGAGATTAAATTCCTTGACGACACCCTTGCCGCTGATTATGACAGGGCAATGCAGATAGCAACAGAGATAAAAAGACGAAAACTCAATTTTACATGGTTTGCCTCAGCATGCGTTCATCAGGTCGATAAACCACTTCTTACAGCATTTAAGGAAGCCGGCTGCTGGGCAGTCCTCTTCGGAGCTGAAAGCGGCGTCCAGAGAAACCTCAACGCCATCAGAAAAGGCATTACTCTTGAGCAGACCAGAAAGGCTGTCAGGGCTGCAAAGGCTGCCGGACTGACTGTTTACACACCTTTCCTGTTTGGTATTCCGGGGCAGACCTTTGAGGACGGACTGAAGACAATCGAATTTGCATGCGAACTTAACCCCGACATTGCAAACTTTCATGCCCTCACCCCGTTTCCAGGCACCGAGCTTTATGAAAATATCAACAAGTACGGCACCATGTCCGGAGACCTTACAGACTATACATATCAGGGCGCTGCCTTTGTCCCCTTTACCATGACAAGGGCGGAGGTCGCTCAGCTCCGGCAGCTGGCCTTCAGGCGGTTCTATTCAAGACCCGCATATATAATGAAAAAGGTCCTTGCATTGAGAAACATCAATGATGTAAAGGCCTATGCCAAAGGCGCACGGAGCCTGTTCTGGATGTGGATAAAAAATGATGTGTTCCGCAGGGGCGAAAATGCGGGATGACACTTAAGATTGAACATTACATCTTATATGACATATAATCTTCAAGCAAAATAACTGACAAAAGGAGAATGAAATGGCCTCAGATGTAAATGAAATAACTATTAATTTTGAAGAAGACAATATATTGAAAGTAAAAGAGCTTGACAAGGTGATACTTTCCAAGGGCGCGTGGGCCACAATTATATTCAAATACCAGCAGTGGGACGCCAAGAATGAAAAATACGGGCATGAATGCTACAGCATCCGCCGGTACCAGAAAAGAAACGACAACTACAACCAGAAATCAAAATTCAACATATCCAGCAGAGAACAGGCCGGTAAAATTATAGACGCTCTCCAGAAATGGATGCAGGAGCCGGAGGCATAGGAACTAATATGCCCGATAAAGAAATGTGTGACGTCTGCAAAAAGGCTGTTGAGGAATGCATCTGCTGCCCTGAGTGAAGTCACGTATGCAGCCTTGATCAAGGGGAATATTACTGCCCGGTATGTTTCCCGGAAAAGAAAAAGGCTGAAACGGACGGTCGTGACTACCGTCCCGGTTCAGACAGTTAACCCGATACAGCAGGACCCGAGCGTACCTATCCTCTCAGGTTTTCTCCAATTCTTCCGATAAGATAACCAGGCAAAAAAGGGAGAAGACCTATGCACAACCTTGAAGGCAGGGATTTTTTTGACAACATACGCCGTTCTGTAAAAATATCACACTTCGTTGCCTCTATCATTCCTCTGGCCCTGCTTGTTTATTTTTCTGTGCAGTATGTTTACCCGTATGTTTCAGGAGGGGACTCTTCCAATATACCTATTCATATCGGCATACTGCTTGTGCTCGCAGTTGTGGTGTCGGTGCTGGGGCTGATTCTCTCAACAAAGGCGACCAATTCATCAATCGAATCCGCCCAGGAACTCAACACAAAGATAAACAGCCTGTTTGACATTACAAAACAGTTCAGGGAGACACTTCACCTGGACATCCTGCTTAAGAAGATTATGGAATCAGCAATGGCGCTCACGTCTGCTGAATCAGGGGCTCTTATTCTTTATGATGAAGAGAGGAACCTGAAATGCAGATTCAGTTCTGGAACGAATTCCGGTACAGTTCAACAGGGGGTCCTTAAACCCGGCGAAGGCATTGCCGCGCAGGTAGCGGAAACAGGCAAAGCGGTTTTGCTCAATGATGTATCAAAGGACGGGAGATTTAATTCCGGCCCTGATAATGGAAGTGGACATAAAACCACCTCTGTTGTCTGCGTCCCCCTTATTTATGCCGGAGAAACAATCGGCGTTATTGAACTCCGCAACAGGAAACAGGGGCATTTCACAAAGCAGGATGAATCCTTGCTCAGCAGTCTCGCAGACCAGGCCAGCATATCAATTGCCCAGAACAGGGCCAGGGAGAGACAGCACAGTGATTTTATTCATATCACCGAGATGCTTGTTGGAGCGCAGGACTATATACAGAACAGGAAGGGACATGCGAGAAGGGTGGCAAGCTATGCAAACCTTATCGGCAAGGAGCTTAATTTCTCGGATGCTGAACTGAAAAAACTGTATCATGCATCCCTGCTCCATGACATAGGCATGCTGAAGATCGACCCGAATGACATATGGGACAAGGGACAGTCCGTGCATCACCCAAAGCTCGGTCACGATATGATCAAGTCCATATCACAATGGAGAGATTCAGCTGATATCATTCTGTACCACCATGAAAGGTATGACGGCAATGATGCTCTTCAAGCAAAAGACAAGGATGACATCCCCCTCAGCGCAAGGGTCCTTGTAGTAGCCGACACGTTTGACGTGCTCACCAGCCAGTACTCATTCACCGTTCATCTGGACCCGGAGACCGCCATTAAGGACATTGAGTCAAATGCAGGCACACAGTTTGACCCGGTTGTTGTCAAGGCATTTAAATCAGCTCTCACGGACACCGGCCTGATCAGCAGTTGATGATCCCTGTATAAGTAATGTCCTATACATACTGTAAACTTGTCATTCCGGCTTGTCCGGAATCTATCTTGCAAGTGGACTCCCGACAAATGGGAATGACAGTTATGTGCAGGAATTTCATTATGCAGGAACCAATGGTTTTATGCAGTCACTTCATACCGTGAATTTATCATCATAAAAAGTTAAAATACTTTCCATGAACATCCCCGAGCTGCTCGCCCCTGCGGGCAATCATGAAAAGCTTGTCACAGCAGTCCATTACGGTGCAGACGCTGTATACATGGGACTGTCAGGATTCAGCCTGAGGGCAAAAGCAGACAATTTCACTGAAGAGGCTCTCAGGCAGGCAGTAGCGTATGTCAGGAGCAGCGGCAAGAAAGTCTATATAACGATCAATATTTTCCCGCATAACAGGGATATTCACCTGATAACAGACCATCTGAAACTGCTAAATGAAATATCGCCGGATGCGCTTATTATTTCCGATCCCGGCGTGTTTGAGATAGCAACTGAAATCGCAACCGGGGTCCCCATTCATGTAAGCACGCAGGCCAATATTACTAACTATTCTGCGGCAAGATTCTGGGAGAAGATGGGGGCAAAGAGGCTTGTTCTTGCCAGGGAGCTTTCTATTGAAGAAATAAAGGAGATCCGGGACCATGTTTCTCTTGAACTTGAGTGCTTTGTCCACGGCTCGATGTGCATTTCATATTCAGGCAGGTGTTATATGAGCAGCTTTCTGAATAACAGGTCAGGAAACCGTGGAGAGTGCACAAACACCTGCAGATGGACCTACAGGCTGATGGAAGAGAGCCGGCCGGGGGAGTTCTTCCCTGTCTATGAAAACGACCGGGGGACCTATGTGATGAGTTCCAGGGACCTGTGCATGATTGAGCATCTCGACAAGCTCGCTGATGCAGGAGTAAACAGCTTTAAAATTGAGGGGAGAATGAAGGGCATCAATTACGTAGCCGGTGTTGTCAAGACATACAGGGAAGCTGTTGATAGTCTTAATGAGAGACCTTTTAAGATCAAAGACCACTGGATGCAGGAACTGTCCATGTCCTCAAACAGAGGGTACACAACCGGAATGTTTTTCGGCAGGCAGGATGACAGTGGATACAGTCACAACGATAATAGGGCATACAGGATGAGCCACGAGCTCGTAGGGGTTGTTCTGTCTGTCAGTGAGGATAAAACATTTGTCTCTCTCAGGAACAACCTCAATAAAGGTGATAAAGTAGAGTTCCTTTCCGCCGGATTAGAGAACAGGACCTTTTCTGTGACAGAAATGCATGATGAAGCCGGACAGCCGGTTGATTCAGGCAGAAATGAAAATATTGTCTCAATCCCTTCCATCCCGGGTGTCCGTGAGCATGATCTTATCAGGCGCCCTCTTGGCAAAAGCAAAGACGAGCCTCATATCCCTCAACGTCTTAAATAGTAATTATCTTTTTGCCACTAAGCATACTAAAGTCGTGCTGTAACAAAGTCGATACGACTATCATAAACCCTAATCAGGGGTTTACCCGGGAAGGAGAGCATATCATGAGAAAATGTATTTTGCTTTTATCCTTAATATTAATCGTCATTTTATCCGCTGCCCAGAATGTCCTTGCATGTGATCCGATGAACGGAGAACCTGAAGGTGACGCAAGCCCAAGCCTTGCTTATGATGCTGCCAGTAACCGTTATCTCATGACATACACAAAATGTACCGGCGAAGGCCGGCCTGAAATCTATGGAAAGATACTGAAACACGATGGAACGGCCCATGGAAACGAGTTCGTACTTTCCGAAACATCCAATGTACATTATAGTCCCAGGGCATCTTACAACAGTACGAATAAAACTTTTCTCGTAGTCTGGTCTGACGACAGAAATGATCCTGACAATACCTACGATATTTACGGACAGATAGTCAATGCGGACGGGACCCTGGGCGGAAGCAACTTTGTGGTATCCGACAATGGCAATAATCAATATGGCCCGGTCCCGGCATACGATCCCGAGTCTCAGAAATTTCTCGTTGTCTGGTATGATGACCGTAATGATCCGATGTCAACGTATGACATATACGGCCAGTTTGTTAATCCTGCCGGAACACTCAGCGGAAGCAATTTTGCCATTACCAGTGACCCTGCCAGTCAGGCAGACCCCGCTTTGGCTTATGACAATTACAATCAGAGGTTTCTTGTAGTCTGGGATGATGACCGTGGGGCAACTGTCGATATCTACGGACAGCTCGTAAACCCTGACGGGACCATGTCCGGGAGTAACTTTGTCATTACCGATGCCTCTTCCAGTCAATGGGTGCCTGCAGTTGTTTATGACAGCGTCAACCGGAGGTTTCTTGTAAGCTGGTATGATTTCCGCAATCCATGTGCGGACATTTTTGCGTTCTGTGCAAATGGCGATATCTACGGGCAACTTGTCAATGCAGATGGCACGCTATTCAATACTGCTTCCGCTACAAATTTCGTCATATCAAATGGAACAAGTGAATATCTGCTTCAGACCGTTTCAGCTGCGTACAACACTGCTGACCAGCAATTTATGGTAAGCTGGTCCGGCGATGATACATACAGTATATTCGGGCAAATCTTATATGCAAATGGTGATTTAAACAGCAGCAGTCTTTCCATAGCTGATGACCCTTCAGGAATGCAATACTCTCCGTCTGTGGCCTATAATTCTATTTGCAACAATTTTCTGATAGCTCTTTATACCGATAATTTTTCCAGTGCAAACATCTCACTGGAGACAGTGGGTACTTGCCAGGCCTCGCCTCCGACCGCACCTGTGCTCGACTCTCCTGCAAACGGGACTACTGGTTTGGATACAACAGTGGTATTCACATGGAATCCATCCTCAGACCCTGATGGAGATACCGTAACTTATAATATCAGATATTGCACGGACGATAATTTTACAGGCTGTGATCCGGTTGATGTTGCTTCGTTGGAAACCGGACAGGTTATTTATGCAGGCATTGGAAGTCTTTCCGGCTTCTTGTTGACTGGAATGTTTTTTATTGGCAGATCAAAGAGCAAAAAGAATTATGTTGTGCTCCTGGCAGCCTGTTTGACTGTTTCCATGATATTAGTGTCCTGCAGCGGTAGCGGTAACGGCAGTAGCAGTAGTAGCAGCGTAACGTCATCAGTCAATTTGCAAAATCACACAGTTACAGGCCTTAATTCGAATACGACCTACTACTGGAAAGTTACTGCTGATGACGGCAAAGGCGGGACAACAGACAGTGAGACAAGGAGTTTTACTACTAAATAGCAGCCGATCCCCCCATCTTCAAAGCGATGCCGTTTTTTTCGGCGGAAATCGGTATCATACATTATGCAATGTACCCCAGCCTGGCATACACCTCCGGTGGATTTATCGCTGGACCGGAATGAAATCCACGCATGGCGCTGTTCCCTGGACCAGCCGGAGCAACAGCGAGATGCGCTTGCCGGGACCCTCAACGATGATGAAATGAAAAGGGCGGAACGCTTTCACTTTGAGCGTGATCGTCTGCGTTTTATCACAGCACGGGGAGTGCTCAGGTCAATATTGGGCCGGTATCTCGGATCGGATGCAAGGGACGTGCGTTTTATTTACGGGTTGAATGGAAAGCCTTCCCTTGCCGGAGAACAGGAGCACCGGCTCTGCTTCAATGTTTCACATTCCCGTGACCTTGTCCTTTACGCCTTTGCTTATGACCTTAAGATCGGAGTGGATGTCGAGTATATTGATCATGACCGAGCAATAGAGCACATTGTGGAACGGTTTTATTCCCCGGCTGAGATATCTGCATTTAAGTCCCTGCCTGCAGATAAACAGCATGATGCCTTTTTCACTTACTGGACATGCAAGGAAGCATACCTGAAGGCCGAGGGGACCGGCCTGTCCTTCGGACTGGACAAGGTGGAGGTTTCTTTGACTCCGGAAAAGCATGCTGTTCTGACCGCTATTGATGGGGATGCTGAAAAAGCGGCTTTATGGTCTCTTCAGATACTGGATGCTGCTCCTGAGTATGCTGCGGCACTCGCAGTAAACGCGCATGGCCTGCAACTGAAAAAATTTACAATGGGAGATTAATACAAAAAAATAACTACGTTAACAATGCCACAGTTTTTGTCATTCCCGCAAGCGAAGCGCGTCGGGAATCTGCTTGAAAACAAAAAATGATTCCGGACAAGCCGGAATGACGACCATGAGTCGTTGTTAATTTCAGTTTTATTAAATAATGCAGATGAACATCTGCATTATTTGGGTTACCCTACCCTGATCTTCCATGCAGTGCCGTCTTTTTTATCTTCAAGGATAATGCCTTTTTCAGCAAGCGCATTCCTTACATTGTCCGCAGCTGCCCAGTCCTTATTCTCCCTCGCCCTCTGCCGTTCGTTGATTTTCTCCTGAAGGTCACTCTCAGAAAGTGCTATCTTCTTTACCTTCATTAAAGAGCTGTACCATTCTCTGGCGGTCTTGTTGAAAATATTCAGCACCCCGCCGACCTCGGCAAGAAGGTCTCTTGTCTGAACAACCAGTCCTTTGGCCTTTTGTCCGGAGGGTTTTGCATCAAGGAACCTGTTGACCTCCCTTATGAGTTCAAAGATATATCCAAGGGCCTGAGCAGTATTGAAATCGTCATTCATCGCATGGTGAAACTTGTCCTTAAAGGACGTGAGCATTTCTTCAAGCTCGGATGACGGCACGGCCTTTTCCCTGTCCCCGGCAGTCTCGATGTAGTCGTTGATCCTCATGACCGTTGTATAGTATCTGTCAATGGACATTTCGGCCTCATTAAGCTGTACATCTGAAAATTCAATCGGGCTCCTGTAATGCGCAGTGAGCAGAAAATACCTCACGACCTCAGGCTCATATTTGTCCAGTATGTCCTTGATAGTGAAAAAATTCCCGAGTGACTTGGACATCTTCTCCCTGTCGACAGTGATAAACCCGTTGTGCATCCAGTACTTCACAAAGGGCCTGCCTGAAAAGGCCTCACTCTGGGCGATCTCATTTTCGTGGTGCGGGAATATCAGGTCCGCGCCTCCGCCATGAATGTCAAAGCTGTCACCGAAATATTTCGAAGACATGGACGTGCATTCAATATGCCATCCCGGCCTGCCCTTTCCCCACGGGCTCTCCCAGAAAGGCTCCCCTTCTTTTGATGCCTTCCATAAGGCAAAATCAAGCGGGCTCTTCTTCCTTTCATCCACATCCACTCTTGCACCAGAGAGCAGGTCTGCGGGGTTCTTCTTTGAAAGCTTTCCGTAGCCCGTGAATTTACTCACTTCAAAATAGACATCTCCGTCTACAGGATAGGCGAACCCTTTTGCAATAAGCCCCTGAATAGTCTGGATCATCTCTGCTATATGGTCTGTGGCATTGGGCTCAATGTCAGCCCGGCTCACACCCAGCAGTTCCATGTCCCTGTAATATTCTGCCGTATATTTCCTTGCAACTTCTTCGGTAGAGATGTTCTCCTTTGCAGCCCGCGCAATGATCTTGTCATCAATGTCAGTAATATTTCTCGCGTGCCTTACCTCAAATCCCCTGTATCTCAGATATCTCTTTATAATGTCAAATACCACAGCGCTTCTGGCGTGGCCGAGATGGCACACGTCATACGCTGTTATGCCGCAGACATACATATTAACCCTGCCGGGAATGAGAGGAACAAAGTCCTCCTTATCCCCGCTCATCGTGTTATAGACCTTTATGGTTTCGCCTTTGCCTTCCAAACTGCTTATTCTCCTTTCAAGTTCATTTATATATGTTTTGATCTCCTCGAATTTCTCTTCCATGGGGTCAGGGATATGCACATGGTCAAGCATCTCGACCGGGCCGTCAGCAAACATCTTCACTACCTTCTTCTTTATCACCCTTCCCGGTACTCCAACTACAATTGAGTTGCCGGGAACCGAATTCAATACAACAGAGTTAGCGCCTATTTTAACATTGTTTCCTATGGTAATGGCCCCTAGTATCTTCGCCCCTGCACCCACAACGATGTTGCTCCCAAGGGTCGGATGCCTCTTGCCTTTCTCTTTGCCTGTGCCGCCGAGAGTGACCCCCTGATAGAGGAGCACGTTCTCGCCTATCTCTGATGTTTCTCCTATAACCACTCCCATACCATGGTCAATGAAAAAACCTTTCCCTATTTTTGCTGCGGGATGTATCTCTATGCCGGTAATAATTTTGGCGACCTGTGAAAGGAACCGGGGAAAGAAAGGGACATGCGCCTTCCAGAGTAGATGGTTGATCCTGTAGAAGACTATCGCGTGGAAACCGGAATAGGACAGGATAACCTCAAGCCTGCTCCGCGCAGCAGGGTCCATCTCAAAAACGGTTTTGTAATCATGCCTTATGTCATCCCAAAGACCCATAGAGCGTATTATACAATAAACAGAAAGGGTTCTAGGATTCCAGGGTCCAAGGGTTCGAGCGCAAATCCTTGACTCCTTGAATCCTCGGCCCCTCGAATCCTGTTTCTTATCTGTAATTCACAAATTCAATATGAATCCCGAAGTCCTGCTCTTTCAACAGCTTGATGACTGCCTGAAGGTCGTCTATCTTCTTGGCCCTGACACGGAGCTGGTCTTTCTGTATCTCCGCCTGCACCTTGAGCTTTGAGTTCTTGATGAACTTGACTATGTCTTTGCCTTTTTCGGTCGGGATCCCCTGCTGCAGGGTAATAATCTGTTTTACCGTGCTTGAAGCAGCAGGTTCAACCTTCCCGTAATCCAGTGCCTTCAGGGGCACTTCCCGTTTAATCAGCTTGCTCTGCAATATATCGATTACGCTTTTTAACTTATATTCATCATCAGATATTATGACTATTTCATT
>QZIL01000065.1 GCA_003599025.1 Nitrospiraceae bacterium
TTCCGGAAAGGTCGAAAAATCGTTTGATTTTGCGGGAAGGCTCAGGACCTATCTTGATTTCCATTCCGAATATAACACCGGCGAATCCGAGTGGAAGGGCTACTTTGATCTCACCCTGCGTCCGCGCGAAGACAAATATTACATACTCGGAATAGTTACAGACCCTCTCGGCTCGGTAAGGACAACCGAGACTACCATAAACGGGGTCACTGAGATAAAGGACGAAGTGGAAAGCAGGATCGAATTTACAGCGCAGTTCGCAAAGCGTTTTGATAACGTGGCGCTGAGGATCGGGTTGATGGAGAACACCTTCGGGCTTGGGGCGGATTATTTCTTCAACGATGAAAAAGGCAGGATGAAATTCGATGTATGGGACTTCAGCGCGGATGAGGCAGGGGCGGATGATGCGCATGCCCGGATAGGTCTTGATTACCGGTTTTTCAAGTTCTTTTTTGTGAGCGGCGGCATAGATAATTTATTCAATTCAAACCGCAGGGGTGTATATGTCGGCGGCGGCCTGAAGTTCGAGGACGAAGATTTCAAATACCTTATGGGGAGTGCACCCAGCATATCATTGAAGTAGGAACCATAAATAGACAAGCTGTTAATTGCCCGTTATTTCTGACTTCACACTTCTTCCTTTCCGCTCGTCTGCAGAGGCAAAATAAGTTGTAAAAATAGGTTATACTATTACGCCGTTAAGAGGCATAATCATGTGGAGGTGTTTGCCGGATTGAGATACAGTTTCAGGACATGTTTAGCATTTGCTGTTATCACATTAATTATTGCCGGCGGGTGTGCTCTTAAGGAATCTGTAAAGGGCAGCATGCCTGATAAAAGTGCTGAGCCGGTCAGTAAAAAAACAGAGGCTTCTGTCCCTGAAGGGGTTTACAGTGCAAGAGATGCAGTGCTCGGTTATTTCATGCCTTCAAATGCTGCTATCACAAATGTTGAGGCCCGGACCGTCATGGTCAGGCCTGAAGGTGAAGCAGATATGAGAAAGGGCATGCGCTTTTCCGTGTTCAGGGAGGGCGCGCCGTTTTACCACCCTGTGACCAACGAGCTGATAGGCAGCTCTGAGGACCTGACAGGAAGGATTGAGATAACCGGGGATGAGATGGTTGCGGGGGCGTATCCCGGAGTCATTATAAGCGGCGATGTGAGGGAGGCTGACAGGGCAAGGATCAGTTCCTCACGGATCAAGCTCGCTTTTTTTCAGGACCGGAGGGCTGACTGGTCTGTTTCAGAGACCTTTTACGGGGCACTCAGGGATTCCGGTCGATTTGAGTTTGTGGAGGCATATGCCCGGGACTATTCAAAAGAAACGTTAGCGATGCTTGCCAGGGGGCTTGGCGCAGAAGCAGCACTGTTTTTATCAACCCCGGAGAAAGACGGGGCAAGATTTATAAATATTAAGCTGTACTGGGCCGAGGATGCCGGTGTCGCAGGTGAGATTGCAGAGGAGATTAGAGGCTCTGCCGGTATGTCAGCGCATGATGAGGACCTGATCCCCGGGGTATTTGAAAAAACCAGAGCGTGGACGACGTATGGTTTGCCTGGCGGTCTTCTGGTTGCAAAGGGTGATCTTGACGGCAACGGTACAGATGAATTAGCAGTAAGCGACGGCAGGGACATTCGCATTTACAATGTAAAAGATGACTTCAGGGAACTATGGACCATAAAGGGTGAAGGCCTGGGAAGCCACCTGTCTCTGGATATACTGGATGTTAATAAAAACGGAAGGGCTGAAATATTTGTAACGTCCGCAGTCAACGCAGGGACAATGCATACAGGAGAAGGCGAATTGTCTAAAGATGACATGAGCGTGAATTCGTTTGTGCTTGAATATGATCCTGCTGCCGGATACAGGAAGATATCGGAAAACATCCCCTATTTCATGAGGGTACTCGGCAGGACTTTACTGATACAGCGCTACAGTGGAAGCAGGGTATTCAGCGGACCCGTTTATAAAGCGGAGTGGAATGGAAACAGTTATGACCCGGCGGCCCCGTTTGTGCTTCCGGAAGTGGCGAACATATACGGGTTTGCTCTTGTGGACTGGAAGAATGAAGGCCGCACTGATGTGATGACATATGATAAGGACGGCTATTTGTGCCTTTATGATGACAACAGGGTGCTGAAATGGAAAAGCGAAAAATCTTACGGGCCTTTTACGTTTTCATTTGAAAGCAGGACAAGGTCCATCGCGAATCCGGTGATAAAGTGGTCTGTGAGAGGAAGACTGATGGTCATGAAGACAACCCGCGGCCAGGAGATCGTTGCAGTCAGCAGGGAACCGGTACTATCAGCTCTGCCGGGGCTCGGGGCGAACAAGGCAGAGGTGTATTCCCTCTGGTGGGACGGAAACTCAATGGACAAAACACTGGTCATGGATGAAATATATGGATCAGTTACCGATTACCTGATACAGGGACAGGAATTGTTCCTCATTGCGAGGGCAGGTGTAACTTCATATCTCAGTCGGCTGGCCCAGGGAGAATTTTCTGTCCGCAGTATTCTCTTTTATTTTAAATTCGGACCTTCTGACACAGAGGAAAAGTAAAAAGTGGGAAGTTGGAAGTAAGAAATAAAAGATAAAAAAATGAAAATTAAACATGTGGCATTAATCATGGACGGCAACGGCCGCTGGGCAAAGCAGAGGGGGCTTCCGCGCATTGAAGGGCACAGGAACGGCGTCAAAAAGGTCAATGAAATAATTGACGCTGCACTGGAGCACCGGCTCAAGGCGGTCACCTTCTACACTTTTTCGATGGAGAACTGGCGGAGGCCGAAGGCAGAGATAAATGCCCTTATGGGCCTGCTGAAGAATTTTATCAAAAGCGAAATGAAACGGCTCCACAGCAAAAACATCGTGTTCCGGGCTGTTGGCGCTATAGAGATGCTTCCGTCCGGAGTAAAGAAGGTGATCAGTGAATTTGAGGAGCTTACGAGAAACAATACCGGACTGATTGTGTCCAGCGCGCTCAGCTACGGAGGGAGGGCGGAAATTGTTAATGCAATAAAGGGCATTCTGGAAAAGGGCGTGCAGCCTGAAGACGTAAATGAGGAGCTGGTAGCATCATGTCTTTATACCGCCGGCATACCGGACCCGGACCTGATAATAAGAACGAGCGGGGAGATGAGGCTCAGCAACTTTCTCCTGTGGCAGTCGGCTTATACGGAATTTTATTTTACTGACATCCACTGGCCTGATTTCGGCAGGGAGGAGTTTAAAGCTGCTGTCGATGAATATAAGCGCAGGGAGAGGAGGTTCGGGGCCCTGTCTGATGAAGAGGACAGCAGGTAATCCACGATGCAGAACAATAAAAGTAAAAGCTCTGTAGTGCAGAGACACATAATAGCAGCTCTTTTCCTGCCGTTATTCATTGCATATATTTATTATCTGCCTCCAGTCCCGTATTTTATTGCATTGCTGATGATTGCGGGCGTGACTGCCCTGTGGGAATTTTATGCGATGTACAGGGTCCCTGCCAGGCTATCTGTCCCGGGCGTTATATCAGGGGGGGGGCTGTTATATGTGGCATGCATTTATCCCTTATTTATTTTAGAAGGTATCTTTTTAAGCTTCTTTATCCTGATGGTGATCAGGCTGTATGCTGAAAAGTCTCCGTCAGGCTCCATGACGGAAATCGGCCCGCTGGCTGCAGGACTGTTTTATGTCGTGATTTTCGTAAGCTTCCAGTGGCTTCTTCGTTCAGAAGAATACGGCAGGGAGTATATTTTTATGCTTTATACCTGTGTCTGGCTTGCGGATGGAGGGGCCTTCTATATCGGTACGTACATGGGGAAACACAAGCTGTATCCTGCCATCAGTCCCAACAAGACATGGGAGGGCGCATACGGGAGCCTGATTGGAGGAGCAATTGGCGCCGTAGTTATCAGGACGGTTTTTGATATGCCGCTTTCCCTTGCTGCAGCAGCAGCAATCGGAGTGGTTATGGGAGTAACGGCCCTGGTAGGGGACCTGGTGGAGTCCATGTTCAAGAGGGACGCCGGGGTCAAGGATTCCGGTGTTTTTATCCCGGGACACGGCGGGATGCTCGATAAGCTTGACGGCATGCTTGCAGCCGGCCCGGTCCTGTATATAATTGTGAGGTACACTTGAAAAGGCTTTCCATATTAGGTTCTACCGGATCTATAGGCCGGAATACGCTTGAGGTGGTTTCCAGGCATTTGGACAGGTTCAGTGTCAGGGCACTGGCTGTCAGGAACAATGTGCAGATGCTTGAGGAGCAGATCAGGCAGTTTAACCCTGAAGTTGTGGCAGTCTACGATGAAACTGCTGCTGCGGAGCTCAGGAAAAAGAACCCCCCGGTCGAAATACTGACAGGCGAGCAGGGCCTTATTGATGCTGCGACTCTTGATGGAACGGACATGGTGGTTTCAGCCATTGTGGGTTCTCCAGGTCTGGTCCCTACATATGAGGCCATAAAAGCGGGTAAAGACATAGCCCTTGCAACAAAAGAAGCACTTGTTATGGCAGGGCATTTAGTCATGCCTGAGGCTTCCAGAAGAGGAGTAAGGATACTTCCTGTTGACAGTGAACACAGTGCAGTCTTTCAGTGTCTTGACGGGAGGAATATGGAAGAGGTCGAGCAGATAGTGCTGACCGCATCAGGAGGCCCCTTTCGCAGGAAGAACGTGGACGACCTCTGCAAGGTGACGCCTGCCGAGGCCCTGAAGCATCCGAACTGGGACATGGGGCGGAAAATATCGATTGACTCGGCAACACTAATGAACAAAGGGCTTGAGGTGATAGAGGCATACTGGCTGTTTAACGTGCCTGTTGAAAAGATAGGCGTGATCCTTCACCCGCAGAGCATAATCCACTCAATGGTCAGGTTTATAGACGGCAGTGTCATATCCCAGATGTCCGTGCCTGACATGAAGGGGCCGATAAGCTACGCCCTTTCATATCCGGAAAGGTTCGGCAACATACTGCAGTCGCTTGACCTGGCCCGGATAGGGGAGCTTACTTTTGAGGACCCGGACGTGGATAGATACCCTTCGCTGGCCCTGACTTACAAGGCGCTGCGTGCAGGAGGGACGATGCCCTGCGTACTTAACGCAGCGAATGAGGTAGCGGTTGATTCATTCCTTGACGGGAAGATTTTATTTACAGACATATCCCTGCTGGTATCAGAGACGATGGCCGAACACAGGGTGATTAGCGGGGACACCATTGAGGAAGTGATAAGCGCCTCGGAGTGGGCCAGGCAAAGGGCAAATGAAATAGTAGAGAATAAAACGGGTATTTTGAACGGAGAAAGAAAGATATGACAATAATATGGGCAGTGGTACTTTTTGGAATACTTATATTCTTTCATGAGCTGGGACATTTCATAGTTGCAAAGCTTGTGGGAGTAAAGGTCCTGAAATTCTCTCTGGGGTTCGGGCCGAAGATAATAGGAAAGAAGATCGGGGACACGGAATACCTGCTTTCAGCTATCCCTCTGGGAGGGTATGTCAAGCCCCTTGGTGAGGAGATCGGGGAAGAGATTGATGAAGCGGACAGGCCGAGGGCCTTTAATAACCAGCCTGCCTGGAAAAGGGCCGCAATCGTAATAGCCGGGCCTGCCTTTAATCTGGTGCTCGCCTTCCTGATATTTACGGTATTTCTTGGAATGAAACTTCCGGTTGCAATACCCAATCTGGATAGCATTACAACAACGATCGAAAATGTATCTGAAGGTTCACCTGCCATGGAAGCCGGGCTCAAAGGCAATGACACCATTGTTTCGATCAACGGTACGCAGGTCCATGACTGGAACGAGATGGCTGAAATATTTTCCACGAACCCCGGCAGGGAACTTAAACTCAGGGTAAAAAGGGATCAGGGCATAATAGATGTGACTGTCACGCCAAAGCCCGAGACAGTCAAAAATGAAAAGGGCGAAGATATTGTTATAGGCAGGATAGGGATCTCAAAGAAAATGGATGCCAATATAATAGAGAGTAGCAGCATACTGTCCGCGCCTTTTAAGGGAATAGAAGCGGTCTATGGCTGGTGCGTGCTTACCCTGGAGGTTGTTCTCAGGCTTTTCAGCGGGGCACTGTCTGCGAAGCAGATCGGCGGGCCGATACTGATCGTGGACGCAGCAGCCAAGGCAGCATCTGTAGGGGCGTTTACGTATTTTAATTTTATTGCAATAATCAGCATCAATCTTGCCGTACTTAATCTCTTGCCTGTCCCGGTCCTTGACGGAGGGCACATAATGTTCCTTGCGATTGAGGCAGTGAGGCGCAAGCCCCTCAGTGAGAAGATCATGCTGGCAGCGAACAAGGTCGGCATGGCCCTTCTGTTAATGCTGATTACCTTTGTTTTTTATAACGACATCGTCAGGATTGTCATTCCGTGGGTGAGGAAGACTTTTAATATGTGAAGCGTTTGCCCGGGAGCAGTTATAAAGCTGCCATATGCTGTTTCTTAATTTATAATTTAGTACGTAACTGGTAATTATCATGACAAGGCCCCCTTCAATAAAAAAACGGATATCTTCCGGCGGAGTCATATACCGCACGGGAGCAGACCGGACCGGAGCGGATGTTGAAGTCGCGATCGTCTCGGTCAGGGGCGGAAAGGCCTGGTGTCTGCCCAAGGGAATTATCAATAAAGGGGAAGACCCGCCAACAGCCGCTTTAAGAGAGGTGAGGGAGGAGACAGGCCTTTCCGGAGAGATAATTAACGAAATAGGCAGGACATCCTACTGGTATTATCTGAAAGAAGAAATGATCAGGGTAAATAAGACTGTCCATTTTTTCCTTATGAAATATCTGGATGGCAGCACGGATGATCATGACCATGAAGTCGATGAGGCGGTGTGGTTACCCATTGATGATGCGATGAAAAAATTGTCTTACAAGAGCGAACGGGACATGGTGCGCAAGGCAAAAGACATGATAGGGGACTTGCTAAAGGCACATTAGTAACCTGTTCCCCAGAGTTGCTGCACTTATTCCCTTGGTGGTATGAATTGTTGGTCATCTCTTTCACGGGCAGGGAGGACTATGAGTGATCGGCTGACGTCCGGATTTGCTGTAAAAGCCTTGTATCAAGCGGTTGCTCTGCGGTATCCAACTTAGGGATGCTTTTTTCATTCCGACAGAGGAGTTCAGTACGATAGTACTGGCTTTCTGGATACTCTGAAGGCTTATGGCTTTATCCAAAATATGTGTAGGAAGGGCAATTGTTACGACAACGAGGTTTCAGAGAGCTGTTTCCATAAACTTAAGACAGAGCGTGTAGAAACGTCGGCCTGAAACATTGGTAGAGACTCGCAGAGCATTTTCGAATATATTGAAATTATCTATAATCGACAGAGGTGAAATTCAGTACTGGGGTACCGGTATCATTTGAGCTGGAGGTCGTTGCGCCTAACCTAACTGAGTGTACGTGAATATGGGGAAGACCAGACAGCATCCAATAAGACTATGTTTCCTTTAGTTGTGTGAAGTGCGGGTATATGATAAGAAGATTTCTCAAGAATTTTAAGTTTATTCAATTGACTATAAGCTAAAAACTAATAAACGTAACTTGTTAATATGTTTTTGTAAAATTGATTCCCACCTTGCCGTGTAGAAATGAAACTATAAACCCTGTTTTTCAGGTGGGTGCCTTGAAAGTAAGATCAGGCTTCCCCGAAGGGGCTCAACACTTACCTAATTCCAGCTCCCCGAATTAATATGGTCGGAATAAGTTTCCTTTCCATCACGAACAAGGCAGGTAATTTATTCAAGCCTTATGAGAATAGTAAACACTAAAATAATGCATTTAGCAAATAAGAAATTATTATTTGAATAATAAAAAAACTTAATAGAACGAGTTACTGTTATATGCTTAGTCGTAATGATTATTTATAGGATTTTTGATAATAAAGACAAAACACGCGTGTTAGTTGTGGAACTATTGGACACCCATGAAAGGATATGTCGGAATTATAAAAAGACCAATTTCATTTATTGATACCGTACTTTTTCCTCACCTCCCGTATTTTACCACAGGTATAAGAACCTTCCGGGCATGGGGCGTACAGGCATCCCGGACCTGCTTTGCTGAATATTATAGGCGCTATCTTTTTAACCTGCTTTAACATTTCTTCAGACATTTTCCTGATTTCCCACTGTGCCCTGTTACAGCACCTCTGTCTGAAGAAATGAAGGAGTTCCCTTGCGTTCATTGTTACCATTATCTTTGTCTCTGCGGCATTAGGAAGAATAAACCGCGCATCCTGATTGGCCGACTCTCCTTTTATTCCTTTTTCATTTAATTTTATTACCATATTGTTATAAGCATGTTGGGCCTCTTTCATAAAGGCCACAAATGCACTTTTAAGTTCTTTGTCTTCTTTAATGAGCGGGGGAATGACATAATCGAATCCGGATTCTTCGCTCACATAGCGCTGAGATTGCTGACTGTATGAGGCCAATCTGTGTCGTACCAACTGATGTGAGCATGCCCTTGATATTCCCTCAATTGCAAAAGTGAAAGTAGGATGTTCGATAGGGGTCAGATGGCCCATTTGTATTAGTTTGCTTACAAACGCTTTCTGATCTTTGGCCTCTATCTTATCTTTAAGTGATGTGATATTTGACGGACTGTAGCAGAGTTTAGCTGCCATTGCTACTGATTCCTCAGGATTGGGGGTATGACGTAATAATAATACTTTTAATTTAGCTTCCGGCATTCTTTCTCCTTACATGCAAAGGGAATAAACTGTGATTCAGAGATATAATAATCCAGTGTCATTATGTTGTCAATTTGGGGATGGCATTGAGAGGGATTGAGGAGGACTGGAAGTTTTAGACAATCTGAAATTTAATCAATGTAACAGAATGCTTTGAAAGGGTTTATTGATATGTAAGTGCATGTCTATGTAATAGTTACTGTTAACAATTGCCACATCTCACATTTTTCTATTGCCTGATTAATGCTCTACTGCGTATCCCTTTGTTGTCCAGGTGGAATAGCCATCTCTTAGCCACATTATATTGTTATATCCGGCTTCTTTTGCGGCCTTTGATGTATAGTAAGATTTCCATTCGTCCGGACCATCACAGTGAATGATGATAGGAGCATTTTTATCCGTTGGCAGTTTGGTAATATCGAATTTGCTTTCGTAGTTGTAATTGGATTCTTTTTTTGTCCATTTATATGGCAATGAAACAGCTCCTGGAATATGGCCTTTGCCATAATACAATTCCTTTCTCATGTCATATATATACATATTTTTTTGATGTAAAAGCTGGTTTGCCTCATCAATAGATATCAGTTTGACTCCTTCCGGTGGTTCTGTGGGAGTGGGGACTTTCGCAGCCATTGGTATTCCTGCCAATGAAACTATTATCACGAGGGAAAATAATAAGTTGTATAGTGTTGTCATAATGTGCCTCCTTTATTGGTCGAAACTTTATATATGATATTATCGGGTGTTTAGCCAAACTTCTTAATAGTGGAATAAAAATTAGAGTCGGTACAGGAAGACAGAAAAATATAAATGGAGAAAAGAGGCTTATGAAATTGAAATATCAGAAATAACAGAATTGTGCTTCTTTATAGGCAGGCGTGATTTAATATGCTCGTATAAAGTCACAACTAAACAGTCGATGCTGAATATACGCAATTCTTCTTTCCGAGTTTTGCCTTGTAAAGGGCATCATCTGCCTGCTTGACCACATACTCCCATCCAATGTCTTTTGTTTTCCAGGGATAAAATGATGCAACTCCGCAACTTATTGTGACGATCTGAAGGTCACTCTTTTGATGTTTAATTCCCAGATTATGAACAGCAAGCCTAAGGTTTTCTGCGACCTTTAAAGCATCAGTATGATTCTGCTCCGGGAGAATCACGATAAATTCTTCTCCGCCCCACCTGAATATTTCGTCTGTCCTTCTGATTGAAGATTTCATTGTATTCGCTACCGAAATAAGTACATAATCTCCCTGCTGATGTCCATATGTATCATTATAAAGTTTGAAGTTGTCAATATCACAAATGATAATGCTGTACGGATGGTTGTATCTGAGTGTCAGCAAATGGGTGTTTTCAATTCTGTGCTGAAAGCTTCTGCGGTTTGCTATTTGTGTCAAGGGATCAATGTCAATAAGCACATTGAGTTTTTGATTTGCTTCCTGCAGTTCAAAGTGTTTGCTCTGAAGAAGGGCCATCATATTATTGAAGCTCTCGCCAATCGTGTTTATTCTGTTGCCAAATGCATGCTTAAAGACCTCACAATGTCTGCAGTCTCCGTATTTCTGTGCAAATATGCCCTGTGCTTTTCCCCCACAAAATGTACCGGCGACCTGCCAGCACCTCAGATCTTTCGATTCATAGCTTGGGCAGTCCGTCTTTGTACATTTTTTTAATTCCCAGCACATTATAAGGTCTTTGTTTATATACCTGACATGAAAGCTTTCATGTTTGATAACTTCGTCAATGCTCTCGGTTATTTTTTGTTGTGCTTCCTCAAGTTCGAGATTGTATTTATTGATTTCAGAATTTTTTTGCTTTATGATTCTGTCTGCTTTCCGGATGATCATCTGCCAGATGAGGAAAAGTATGCTCATGGACAGGATAAACAGCAATGAGATAGTATAGCCGCCCATCTTTGCTTCATTAAAAACCTCGCTGACATCTTTATAGACTTCAAAGGCCCCGATTACTGTTTCCTGAAGTTTCATACCTTTATGCCCTTCATAAATCGGAAGGTATATTTCCAGGATGTCAACCTCATACATCTTCCCGTTTTCGTTATTATCAGTCGTCATCGGCTTCATACGCTTCGTGAGGACCGAGGCTATCTGACCTGATAAAGCCGTCTTAAGCTGATCATGAGTATTTACCGAACCGATGATTTCAGATTCAGTTGAGTAGACGGTCCGTCCTGTCCGGTCAAATATCTTGATTTTTACTATATCCGGGAATTCTGATATATATTCGCTGATTATTTTGTCCAGTTTTTCATAATCTTCGGACCTTTCAATATTTGAATTGCCAATTGACATTATATTGGGAACAATGCCTTTTTCCTGCACATGATAGTTGAGCTGTAAAGCAAATTCCTTGGCAGCAGAAACTGCGGAGTTGACCAATATCTTTTTTTCATGTGTTATGAAGACCAGACCCAGCAACGACGTCAATAAAACGAAGAAACCTATACTATAAAGAGTAAAATATTTCTGAAGGTTAAAGTGGTCTGAATATTCCGGAGAATTACTTGATTTCATATTAAATATATTTCTAATGTTCAATTAATAATGACTGTCCCGATTATTATGTTTCAATCATCTTGCAGCCCTGTACAAGAAAATTGCTGGTATTTATATCGGTAAGTCTTTACTAAAACTTGATTGTTCACCTAATCTTTTTCCTTAATGTATTATTATAACTCTATAATTATTTTCATGCGTTAATTAATACAGTCCAAGGGAGCTTATAAATAATCACAAGCCAGCTTACTTTGACAATATTTATTAGACATGGTACTATCTTGAAATTGTTTATTTCTTATCAATAGCTGGCCATAACTCATTATGAAGATAGCGGTCACTGGCAAAGGCGGAGTTGGAAAGACTACAGTATCTGCCCTGTTAAGTTACATATATGCATCAGAAGGGAAGAAGGTGATTGCCGTTGATGCAGACCCTGATGCAAACCTTGCCGCAGCCCTTGGCATACCCAGAGAAAAGATAGATGAGGTCAAACCCATAGCTGAACTGGCGGACCTAATAGAAGAGAGGACCGGTGCCAAGCCTGGGTCAAGCGGTGGAATATTCAAGATCAATCCCCGGGTAGACGATATACCGGATGGTTTCGGTTTCAGGCTCGACAACATCACCCTGCTTGTCATGGGCAAATCAAAGATAGCGGCTTCCGGCTGTTATTGTCCTGAACATGCGCTTTTAAGAAGGCTCTTAAAACACCTTATTGTGGAACGGGACGAAATTGTAATCGTAGACATGGAGGCCGGTATCGAGCACTTTACCAGGGGAACGGCAGAAGGTGTAGACGCATTCCTCGTTGTAGTCGAGCCGGGACAGCGTAGCATCCAGACCGCTCATGCAGTCAAAGACCTTGCAAAAGGTCTCGGGGTCAAAAGGGTCTTTATTATAGCGAACAAGGTCAGAAAAGAAGAGGACATATCATTTATTAAGAACGAGTTGAAGGACATGGAATTTCTTGGGTCAATGGGTTTTAACGACAGTATTATGGAGGCCGATATCCGGGGACTCCCCTCACATAAATCCTCAGAGCAGACATTTAATGAAGCGCTCAAAATCAAATCCGCTTTAGAGAAACTTGTTTGAAGAAGAAGATCAGGGCCAGGCTTTTAAGAAAAAGAGACTCTATCCTGCCGGAGGAGAAATCGCAAAAAGACGCAGCAATCAGGGAAAGACTGTTTGGGCTTGAAGAGTTTAATCGTACAAAGAGTTTATTGGCATATGTGTCTTTTCGTTCTGAGGTAGATACTACGGGATTTCTTCAGGACTTATTAAATTCCGGGAAAAAACTGGTCCTTCCGGCTGTGGACCCCGGGCATAAAGTTTTAAAGCTGTATGAAGTTAAATCAACGTCTGAACTTGAATACGGCTATATGGGTATACTGGAACCAGGGGTCAGAGAGAACAGGGAAGTTTCATTATCGGAAGTAGACATAGTGATAATTCCCGGCGCAGGGTTTGATCTGAAAGGCAACCGCCTCGGATACGGCGGGGGCTATTATGACAAACTTCTCTCAGAAATCAGGAGTCAGGTATCAGGTATCAGGAAAAAAGAACTAAACCAGGACCCACAATCCCCAACACCATTTCTTATCGCTCTTGCCTATGAAGAACAGATTGTTGAGGAAATTCCCTCGGAACCTCATGACATTAAAATGGACATGATTATTACTGAAAATAGACTGATTCGCTGCTGAGAAAATTAATCAGTCATATCCCCACCCCCCTTTTGACACTAACTACATTCAAATGTTAAACTTTCTAACTGTTTTCCTGAAAAGAGAGACCCCTGATGAACAAGAAAAAAATTGAAAAAGGTGTGAGGCTGATTCTCGAAGGGATCGGCGAAGACCCTGAAAGACCTGGTATTAAAGATACGCCACGACGTATCGCAGAACTGTATGAAGAGATATTCTCCGGGCTTCAGACCCCCACCGAGGAAATCTTAAAGCCTATTGAAGGCGAAAGTCATGATGAGATGGTCATTCTGAAGGACATACCTTTCTATTCAGTGTGTGAACATCACCTGCTGCCTTTTATTGGAAAGGCGCATGTGGCATATATCCCTTCAGGAGGGAAAATTGTTGGTTTAAGCAAACTGGCCAGGGCTGTTGAGATTTTTGCCAAAAGACCCCAGGTGCAGGAGCGTCTCACAACCCAGCTGGTCGATATGATCATGGAAAAGCTTAAACCCAAAGGTGCGATGGTGATAATTGACGCTGAACATCTGTGCATGTCAATGCGGGGTGTAAGAAAGCCCAACGCCAGGACAATGACCTCAGCCGTCAGGGGGATATTCCGCACAAAAGAATCAACGAGGATCGAATTTCTGGAACTGATAAAAAAACGAGATTGATGAGCGTCAGTGCCGGTTTGAGTTTCGACTGCCCACTGACACTATAAACTGACACTGACATTATTTTAAGGAGGAATGCTATGTCTGCAAAGATCATAAGCGGTACCGAAATAGCCGCACAGATAAGGGAAGAGCTTAAAAAAGAAGTAGCGGAACTGAAGGAGAAGAAAGGCGTTGTACCAGGACTTGTCACGATACTTGTAGGCAAGAACCCCGCCTCTGTCAGCTATGTTACTGCCAAGCAGAAGACAGCTCATGAACTGGGTTTTCATTCCATACAGGACGATCAGGATACTGAGATGACCGAAGCGGAATTGCTGAAGATTATTGATAAATATAACAAAGACCCCAAGATTCACGGCATACTCGTCCAGTTGCCGCTTCCTAAGCATATTGATGAAAAGAAGGTCCTCAATGCAATAGACCCTGACAAGGACGTAGACTCATTTCATCCGGTCAACGTCGGACGGCTGATGATAGGCGGCAAGGAGGCAAAGTTCCTTCCCTGCACACCTGCCGGTATTCAGGAGTTGATCGTACGTGCAGGGTTTGATACTAATGGAGCAGAGGTAGTTGTCGTAGGACGCTCAAATATTGTTGGAAAACCTATCGCCAACATAATGCTCCAGAAGGGCAGAGGCGCAAACTCTACAGTAACAATAGTGCATACAGGAACTAAAAACCTCGAGGCCCACTGCAAACGCGCTGACATCCTTATAGTTGCAGCCGGTGTCCCCGGTCTGGTAAAACCTGAATGGATAAAGCCGGGCGCATGTGTTATCGACGTTGGTGTAAACCGGGTCGGAGAAAAGAAAAGCGAAAAGACCGGCAAGATGGTCCCTGTCCTCAAGGGAGACGTAGACTTTGACGCAGCAAAGGAGATAGCTGGTGCTATAACTCCTGTTCCTGGCGGGGTTGGACCTATGACAATAACAATGCTTATGAAGAACACTGTCACGTCGGCCAAGCTGCAAGCAGGAATGACTGCTTAGTCAGAGTCTGGATTTTACAGCTCAGATTTTAATATAGTAAGTTTATACGGGGGAGACCATAAGCCTCTCCTTATTACCTGATAAATTTCTAAAAGAGGAATAACATGTCAACCTCAACTCTAAAATATAGCTTGGAAACTTCAGATGCCCTTCTGAAAGAGGTCATGGACCGATCAGGGCAGAACCTGATGTCCTGCTACCAGTGCCGACGCTGTGCCGCGGGCTGTCCTGTGGGTGAGGAATCAGGGGTCACCCCTGACCGCCTGGTCCGGATGGTCCTGCTTGGAGAAAAAGAAAACGCGTTAAATAACCTCCTCATATGGAAGTGCGTGGCCTGTTACACCTGCGGCACCCGCTGTCCAAACAGCATCCAGACGTCCAGGATAAACGAGACGCTCAAGCAGATGGCCAAGGAAAGGCATATCGAGCCGAACATACCCAGGGTTGCGTCTTTCCACTCCTCTTTTGTTAAGTCGATAGCACATTTCGGCAGGAGCAATGAACTGGAATTCATGGCGTTGTATGAGATAGAAAATTTTAAAAAGGGTGGATTGACCGCTGTCAAAGAGGACATCAAAAACACCTCAAAACTCGGACGTGCCATGCTTACGAAAAAGAGGATGCACTTTAAGCTCGACAGGACAAAAGGCAAGTCAGAGATTAAAGGCCTGTTCAATAAAGCCGCTAAGAAGCGGGGGGTTAAGGGTTAATTATGAAAATAGCTTACTATCCCGGATGTTCATTACACGCTTCATCGAAACTCTACGATATCCAGTCAAAGAGCGTGCTGGGCAAAATCGGCATAGAACTCAGTGAAATAGAAGACTGGAACTGCTGCGGGGCCACATCTGCGAGCAAGACAGATGATTTTCTTGCAATTGCCCTCGCGGCGCGGAATCTTGGAATTGCAGATGCCACAGGGTTTTCTGAGATGATGATCCCTTGCTCTTCATGTTACAGCAGGACGCTGGTATCGCAAAAGGCCCTTGCAGGGGACCCGGCGTTAAAATCAGAGATCAATGCCGAGCTTGCAAAAAAAGTGGAAGGCAGGATAAAGATATCAAATATACTTGAAGTACTATTGTCCAGACAGTGCGATATTAAAGAAAAGGCGGTAAAGAAGCTTACAGGACTCAAGCCGGCCTGTTATTACGGGTGCCTGCTTACACGGTTTCCCTCGGACATGCCGGTGTCAGACAGTGTTGAAAACCCTGCTGCTATGGAAGGCCTTCTGAAGTCGCTGGGGGCTGAGCCGCTTGACTGGGGATATAAGACCGACTGCTGCGGGGCCTCTGCAGCGGTCAATGACATGGACATGGCCCTTAAGCTTATGTCTAAGATATTCAAAGACGCGGCAGCAAGGGGCGCAAACTGTTTTGTGACAACCTGCCCTATGTGTCAGCTGAATGTTGACGCGTATCAGGAGGAGGTCCGGGAAAAATACGGGACAGCTAACAACCTGCCTGTTTATTTCATAACAGAGCTTATCGGCATCTCTATGGGAATGGGCGCTGAAGAGATGCAGATAGAAAGGCATTTTACTGATGCTCTCGGACTTCTCAAGGAGTTAAAACTGATATGAAATTAATTATCAAATGTCTTTTAAGGTATCTCGGCAGACATGGAAACCTGTTCCAGAATGTCTATAATCGACAAAAGACTTATTACATTTTTGCTTCAGGGCAATCATGTTGTTTTTCTT
>QZIL01000023.1 GCA_003599025.1 Nitrospiraceae bacterium
GCAGGGGGAGGGCGCTCTCCACTGACTTTACAGCGTCATCAGCACGTGTATCTATGCTGCGGATCTCTTTGAGACTGTTCAGGATTTTTGTCAGGTTTGTAATGCAGGCCGTATCTGATGAGTAGAGCGATTCATGGGCCTCATTAGCGAGTTCGGCAAGGCGGCCTGCGCTGCTCAGGATTCTCAGCTCTTCAGCAAGCTCCTCCTCTTCTCCGGGTCTCAGGCCTGCTGCCTCAATTTCACTTGTCTGGTACTTCAATATATCCAGTCTCCGGGCACGGTCCTTGTCTTTCTGAATAAGCCCGCTTATCTGATGTTTCAGCGCAAGCAGATTCTCATGAAGTTTCGCGACCTCCTGCCGGTCACTGAGGAGCCCGCCATATGCATCGAGCATGTCAAGCTGATTGTCAGGGGAAAGCAGAGACTGGTGCTCATACTGGCCGTGGACATCGATGATTTTGCTGCTTACATCAGAGAGGGCCTGCACAGTCACCATAGAGCCGTTTATATATGCCCTGCTTCTGCCCTGAGAAGAGATGATCCTTTTGAGGATAAGGCCATCACTGCTGTCAATGCCGCTGTCCTCAAGGAACCTGCGTGCTGATCGGGGAAGCTGCTTCGGACCGACGTCAAAAAAGGCCTCGACAACAGCTTCAGTTTCCCCGCTCCTTACAAGGTCGCCTGCTGCCCTTTCGCCAAGGGTGAGGCAGAGGGCGTCAATGATAATGGATTTCCCTGCCCCTGTTTCTCCGGTGATCACATTAAACCCCTCCTGAAACTCTACACTGGCATTGTCGATAATGGAGAAGTTCTTAATATGGAGTTCACGTAGCATGGTAGTTGAGGTTTATATTAGCAAATCTGTGAGGGGTTTTGTATATGATTGTTCAGTGTCTGTTTATAAGTTTGCTAACCCTGTCATTCTACTCTAATCGAACCGATTCGGGCTTGTCCGGAAGCTTTCAACCAGGGATTCCAGACCCGCAAGCCGGATAGACAGGTGCAGGGAGCCTGCAGGAATTACAGGCGTCTGAATATTTAACAGACGCTATTTAAGGAATGGCATGTGAACAGGGTAACGGCTAAAGACCTACGTGCATATGACAACCCTGTCTTTCCCGTTTGTTTTGGCTTTATACATTGCCTTGTCAGCAAGGTGAAGAAGATGTACCGGATTGTCGACCTGCATGTCAGGAAACGTTGCAACACCGACGCTCACCGTTATCTCGCCCTTTGCCCAGGAGTATTTGGAATTTCTTACGGCATCATTTATTGCCTGCGCCTTTTTAACCGCCTCATAATTGCTCATATTGGCCTGGACGATTACAAATTCCTCTCCTCCGTAGCGGACTACCACATCCTCTTTGCGCGAATGTTTCTGCATGATCTTTGCCATGTTCTTTAAGACTTCATCTCCACGGTCATGACCGTAGGTATCGTTGACTGATTTGAAGTTGTCCAGATCAGCCAGGATTATCGACAGAGGCTCATTCAGGCGGTTACAACGTGACCATTCTTCCTCGAGACGTATCTCAAGATAACGACGGTTGTTCAATCCTGTTAGGGGATCCGTTATGGAGAGGTCCTGTATCCTCCGGTGGATTATTGTATTGTCGAGAGCGACCGCAATCTGATTGCCGAGATAATGGAACAGTTCCCTTTCATCAGGACTGTATTTATTTATGTTCCCTATTACAAGTACGCCGATACGGCTGTTATTAAATGCAAGCGGGATATATGCGATCTCTGCAGGGACAGACTGTACAAACCCCATCTCGATTACCCCGTCCCTGTCCGCCGGTTGATTGACTATGATGCATCTGGTCTCCTGAAGGGCGCGCCCCGGCAACCCTTCTCCCTGTTTAAGTGTCGGCAGTTCACTACGGCATCCGTAATGAGCGACAGGCACCAGATTACTGTCAGCATCATTGCACAGATACAATATGCCTAACTGAGACTCGGTAACGTCCATAACTATATTCAGGATTTTATCTGTAAGCTCGGAAAGGTCTATTGTGGACATAAGAAGCTTTGCTACTTCATAGTGCTTTTTAAGCCTGTTGTCCCGCCGTCTTACGCTCTCTGCCATGGAATTAAAGCAATTGCCTAATTTCTCGAACTCATCGCCAGTCTTGAGTTCTATAGATGTATTCATATCTCCTTCTTCAAATCGCTGCATGGAATGGACCAGCGTTTTAATCGGCCTTGTGACATCAAGATAAATGACCACGGTAATGAAAATCGCAATCAGCAATGCTCCGGACATTACAAATACGAGCACCTTCCCTATGGAACCGGCAACAATCGCGGCTATATTCTTCGCAGGGCTGCTGATTCCGATCGCCCCTATGACCCTGTTCCGGCTGTCCCTGACAGGTTCAAAAGCTGTTATATTGTTTATTCCATCGATTACAAGATTTCCATAATACGGCCGTCCCAGAGAAATCTCTTCTTTCAGTCCGGCAGGAACAGGCTGGCCCACGATCCACGTTGTACGGGGCAGAGATGCTGCTGAGTGGAGAAATAAAGACTCGAAGGTCTCACCTGCAAAGAGCGCCATCTCAACACCAAACTGGTTATGGATGCTGTTACCAAGCCACGATTCTCCGGAAAGCAGAATGCCGGCAATAATGGCGCCGGCAACCTTGTCCCCCGCCCGTACCGGTGATATGACGAACTGGGCAATACCTATGGTCCGTATCCGTTTTGCGAGACTTTCCTCCTCCATCTTGAGGAATTCCTGCGTTATCAGTTCGGTTGATGTCAGAGTTTCGCCGGTCAGAAGAGACCTCGACAGTGCGTCACCCAGTATAACGATATCACCGGTCCTGCCATTCCTTCTGCTGAGCACCTTCTGGTTTGCATTTACCGCGATCAATATTTCTGCATGGGTGTTTTTCTTCCCCAGATCGAGGAGAAGTTCCTGCAGGTCCCTGCTATTGCCTCGGGTGATCATCTCTTTAACGGAGGGCTGACTGGTTACCTGATCAAGGAGGGTATGCAGGGTATTGGTCCTCTGGTCATATAAGACAAGTGCACCTTTGAGAGTTGATTTGACTGTGTCAAGACCCTCTATGGAAAGCCGGTCATTGAACGTATAGTACAACGCAATGATGAGTGCGAGGACAGGGACCCAGAAAACTATGGTCAGGGCAGCGAGCGTTTTAATGCCTATGGATAATTTAGGGCGGATCAGTTTTAATTTTATCTCCATAACTAATTATTAATAAATAACATTAGGATAAAACCTTATAATTGCACGTATCGACTTATATCCGAAAAATCTTGAGTTGTTTTTTTAGACATGAGGCATTGGAATCGCAGAGTGTCGCAATATCTGATTGGTGTAAACCGATTTAACAAATCCTGTATGTGTTCTTACTAATTTATCTATTAATATCATTACGTTACAACCTGGTAGTAAATTTGCTTTAATAGTGGAAATTTTCTTTCATAGCGGTTTATTGGGAATTATGATCAAGTTGAATTGCTGGGAAATAAAGAAATGCGGGAGAGAGCCCAACGGCAAGCATATCCCGGATCTCGGAGTCTGTCCCGTTGCTACGGATATTTCATCCAATGGAATAAACAGCGGCAAAAACGCAGGCAGGATTTGCTGGGACGTGCCTCATACATTATGTGAAGGAAAAATACATGATGACTTTTCACAGAAGGCGTTTTCCTGTGTATCGTGCGAGGTATTCAGCCGGGTAAGGGCTGAAGAAGGTGCACTGAATTTCAGCCTCTTAAAGATATTTCATTACTCCCAGCCAGCGGAGCTGATTAATAATTCTGATGTTCACTTTGATCTCAGGGCCCAATTACCTCATCTTCCTCAGGAAATTATCATTACTGATTCAACCGGAGAATCAGGGAAATATCGAAGGACAGGCCGGTAGATATTGCCTTTTCTCTGCAGTCCGCTTTGATTTCTGTACGACTGGTCATTTCAGGAATTGCTTGTATAATTGTCGATATTAATGATTAAATGTAACAACATAGTCCTTGTGATTTTGAGAATAGTTTTTTATTTTTCTTGACCCGGCAACAACCACTTACCAGGGAGGTATTACTATGAAGAAAATAATGCTGATTACCATGACAGGACTTGTATTGGTAAGCATTTGCGTATTTGCCAGTGATGTGTCTGTTGACAGCTCGGGTAATGTAAGGACCGGCGTAACTAATCCGGCTGGCAGCGGAAATCTGGATGTAACAGGGGCTTCAGGGGAACATGCTATACGTGGTGTAACGAGCGGCACCGGGGCAGTAGGTGTTTACGGGGAAAATAACGATGTCAGTGGCTACGGAGGTTATTTTCAGGGCAATGCGAGAGTTACCGGTGATCTTACTGTTGACGGCACACTCACTGCTCCGGGACTTGGAGACATTACATTTGACAACGGCAATGTCGGGATCGGCACCCAGACACCAGCAGCCAAACTTGATGTTTCAACCGTACGTACCGATACCTACGGGGAATGGCTGCCCTACGACGCATACTATAATCCTTGTGAACATTGTTCAGATACATGCAATGGTAACCATTGGGCGGAGTTTACCTGCTCCGCGGGGCAGACCATGGTCTGTGAGGACATCAGGAATGATAATGGCGAGGACTGGGAATACCGTGTTGTCGGATGCAACCAGCTGCAGCAGGCTGGCCAGTTTGGAGGGAATGTGACTGTCACCGGCGCAGTGTCTGCAGCGAGCGTGTCCGGGGACGGTTCAGGCCTGACCAATGTCACAGCAAGTGGGCTTTCCATAAACTGCCCCTATAATTACGTCCTGCAGCGAAAAGCAAGAAGCTGGGAATGCCAGCCCTTGTGTCAGGACGGAGACCTGGTTGGCTGTTATGAGGGGCCCGCAGAAACTCTGAATGTGGGGATTTGCAGGGCCGGCAACAGATTATGCAGTAATGCCGTCTATGGCTCATGCTTCGGTCAGGTATGGCCGGAAGTGGAAGTGTGCAATAACCAGATCGATGAAGACTGCAACGGGGTTGTGGATGACGCGGCTCCTGTAGATGCTCCAGGTTGCACAATGTTCTATCCCGATGCTGATAATGATGGATATGGAGATCTGAATGATCCTGGTGTTTGCGCCTGTAATGATTTATTGCTCCCTGGTTACACGGATAATAATTCAGACTGCCTGGATTCCGATGAACGGGTCAATCCAGGTTCTTTTGTATCTTATTACGGGTCTCCCTACGGGAGTCCGCCAAGCTGGGACTACAATTGCAACGGCCAGATAGAAAAACAGCGAACCGCCCTTTATGACCACTGCTATACTGACAATGGCGGGTGGTGTGCTGGCGATGGATGGGATGAGTCGGTAGTCCCTGCGTGCGGTGTGACAGCAACGTGGAATGACTGCGAGGGATACGGTCTATGTACGTTAACACCTGCGGCCGTTCAACAGAAGTGCAAATGAGATAGCTGTAACAAACTGATACCACTGAAGAATGGCAGTATCAAAAGATAAAAAAACTCTTTCTTATTCAAAATAAAAGGGGCGGGATAACCCGCCCCTGTGATATTGCATAATAATAAACTATCCGGCTATCTTACCCGCTGCCGTAAGCATGAAGCCCTGAGAGCACCAGGTTGACCCCGAGATAAGTAAAAATCACGGCCACAAAACCAATGATAGAGAGGATCGCCACACGCTTGCCTCTCCAGCCCCCGACAAAACGCGCATGCAGGTACAGCGCGTAAACAAACCACGTGATAAGGGACCATGTTTCTTTCGGGTCCCAGGTCCAGTACTTGCCCCATGCGCTGTTGGCCCAGATCGCCCCCATTATCAGTCCGCCTATGGTGAATAAAGGGAAGCCTACGGCTATGCTCTTGTATTCTATTTCATCAAGCATCGTATGAGTCAGATTCAGGCTGCCCAGCACCGACTTCAGTCGGAGACCAACTTGCCATACTGCAAAGACAAAGGCCAGTGATAAAACCCAGCTTAATGCAGCGACACCTCCGGACTCGCTCCTGAGAGTGGACTTGAGAAAGTGGCTTTGTATTAATTGGGCACGCTCCGCTGATGACAGGCTAAGAAAATCTATCCCCATACCGATGAGAACGATTATGAATATGCTGATTATCACGCTCCCGATAATATACGGGATCTCCTTCTTTGATTCAGTGACCACTATTAAATAAGCGGCTGCTGCCCCGAAGGAAACCCCGAAAGCGGCATATCCGAGGAAGCTCAATAATACATGAAAGAGCAGCCAGTTTGACTGCAGTGCAGGTATAAGTGGCTGGATCTCCTTTGTTGTCCCTGAGATGTCTATAAAAAGCAGGGCCATTGCAGCAATGGGTGTGACAAAGGCGCCGAGAGATCGGTTTTTATATTTAAACTCGACAAGAATATGAGCGAGAATGAGCGACCACACAAAAAATATTAAAGACTCATAAAGGTTTCTGAGAGGGGCTGCCCTTAATAGTGCCTCAACAACCCCTGACATGGGATGAGAAGACATCCAGAAGTCGTATGAATTTATCCATCTGATGACAAGCGCGATTGTCTGGCTCACAAAGCCGAAGATGGTAATGCCTGAGGCTACCAGGCCAGCAGTATGGTTCCTGAGAACCAGATAAATAACATATGTGATCATTGCTGCTATGTATGCGCCGGCTGATATATCAAAAAAGAGAGAGCTGTTCATTTTTTACTCCTTCCTTCTATGGCCTCTGAAACATGTGCCACTATCCGATCTATTTCGGATTCAAAATTAAGTCTGTTTCTGTTTGTGGAGCCTCCAACGGCAACACTGACAGCCTTCCTGTCGCCGGTGATTTCTATCCATATTTTTTTGCTGCTCATAAAAAAGCATATGTAAAGTGAAATACACATCAGGACCGATGCAAGGTATATCAGCCATACTCCGGGGTCTTTTGACACCTGCAACCCTGTATACTCCACTCCCCAGTAATCGCCCAGTTTGACCGAGTGTCCACCAGGGATTTTTGATGTCTCCGGGTAACGTTTTAAGATCCATCCGGTAAAACTGTTCCCGTCAGGGGGCATGAATTCAATGGCCACAGCAGGATTTACCATGTTCTCTGAATACGAAGTCAGCCTGCCGGTGTTTCTGTCACGGGTAAGAGCAGGGGAAAAATCGTGTATTCTGCCCCTTATGCCTGTACCGGGTATTTCAAAGATGTCCCCGAATTTCAGCCATAACCTTTTTTCCTGTCCACCGGCGGGGGTTATATCGATTGCGAACTGACCGACAGCATTCGGCATGATGCCGTAGTTTGACTGGAAAAAGGTGATCCCTTTGTATGTAAGCGGATCATTGACCTCTATGATTTTCTTAAGCACTTCTCTGCCGTCTTCAATGACAACAAGTTCGCTGTGAAATTCCTTCGGGGTGTCACTGCCATCGTAATATTCAGTCTCATACCAGTTACACTTGACTGTAAAACCCAGGGGGATGCTTTTGGTAGGTGACTCGTATAAAACGTTTGAGCTGCTTCCTTCAGGCAGGTTAAGGTATCCTTTGAATCCGTAACGTATGCCGATTATAGCGCCGATGAATATCAGGATGATGCTTAAATGCACTACATAAACTGCCAGACGTGCATACCTGCCTTTTTGTGTATAAAGCCTGACAGAGCCCTCTTCAGTCGCTTCTGAAACATGATACCTCGATGATTTGAGAACATTCAAAAATTCATCTTTTACCGTATTAAGACCGACCTTGAAAGTCAGCTCCTTTTTTACGGGCATGGACTTTATCGCATTTGCTGACAGGGGCTTCTGGGGGGTCTTAATGATACGCCATGTCTTGGGGAACCTGTCGATGGAACATACGATAAGATTAACACTGAATATGACCAGAAAACTGGTGAACCACCAAGAACCGTACATGTCCATAAAACCGAGTTTTGCAAATATGTTATATACGGTCGGTGCTGCCGAGTCCCCGAAAAACTTTGAAAGCAGTGCAAGGTTCTGTGCAGGTTCGGCCTTCTGCTCCACGATTGTTCCGATAATTGAGGACAGCGCCAGTATTATAAGGACGAATATCGCAAGCTTTACTGAAGCAAGGAAATCCCAGATTGATTCAAATATATCTTTCTTTTCTTTGTTTTCCAAAAAAACCTCCGACTCTAAATATAGCGTTTCATTATTCGTGAAGTCAATGACAGGCAGGCCAATTTTCAGATGAGGGATTACTGACCGCTGTTACCGGATTTATCGTCAAATTACCTTCAGTTCTTAAACATTAAGATTATTACTTAAGATCACTCACTATTATAATGTAACAATTATGAAGAATATGTGAACAATAAATAAATATTTAATATATTCACGTACCTGAATCAGGCCTTCACCCTTGTCAGTCTGATAGCATTGGATATGACCGCAAGGCTCAGCCCCATATCACCTACAGCAACCGCGACCCACAAATTGATAAGGCCCATTACAGCAAGGAGGGTCAGGCTGCCCTTGATAATGATTGAGGCTGTTACATTCTGCCTTACGACCAGCATGGTCTTTTTGCTTAAATGGATGAGGTAATCTATTTTCGACAGGTCATCATGCATCAGGGCTATGTCAGCGGTCTCTATCGCAACATCTGCGCCTGCAGTCCCCATTGCTATGCCTACACTGGCTGCAGCAAGTGAAGGAGCATCATTGACTCCGTCACCTACCATGGCCACAGAGCCGAACCTTGCTGCCAGTTTCTCCACGACCTTTACCTTGTCTTCAGGCAGGAGTTCTGCATAATATTCATCGATGCCGATTTCTTTTGCGAGTGAGGCAGCAACCTCTTTATTGTCTCCGGTGAGCATCTCGGTCCTTATATTTAACTGCCTGAGGTCCGCGATGGTTGCGGGGGTCTGGTCCCGCATTTTGTCACCAAGGGCGATAATCCCGAGTGCCCTGTCTTCATTTGAAATAACTATTGAGGTCTTGCCCTCTGCTTCAAGACGGGACAGTTCAGCCGGGGGGCTAAACGACATTTCATCAAACAGCTTCTTTGCCCCTGCGTAATACACGTTTCCTTTTATTTCAGCCCGTAGCCCTTTTCCCTTAATTGACCTGAAGGCGGTTATTTCCTGCAGTCTGACCCCTCTGTCCGAGGCCTTTTTAAGAATTGCCTCTGCAATGGGATGTCCGGAACGGGACTCCAGTGATGCGGCGATTGACAGCACGCTTTCAGCAGAATTGCCGTTCAGGCCGACGATATCAGTTACCTCAAGTCTGCCTCTTGTCAGTGTGCCGGTCTTGTCAAAGGCAAAGGCCTTTGTCCTGCTAAGTTCCTCGATAAATGTGGCACCTTTGATCAGGACGCCATGCCTTGCAGCGCTGCTCAGCGCAGACACCATGGCAACCGGGGTCGAGATTGCGAGTGCACACGGGCATGATATAACGAGCAGCACCAGAGAGCGGTAAAGCCACTCGTCCCAGGGGAGTCCAAGCACATATGTCGGTACAAGAAATACAGCAAAGGCTGTACCAATTACAGCCGGGGTGTAAATACGGGCGAACCTGTCTATGAATTTCTCAGTATTAGATTTTTTCCTCTCGGCCTCTTCAACAAGCCTGACGATTCTTGAGAGAACAGTGTCTTCCGCTTTTTTTGTGACTATTGCCTCGAGATAGCCCTCTTCGTTTAATGTGCCGGCATAGACCTTGTCTCCCTCTGTCTTCTCTGAAGGGACAGCCTCTCCGGTAATGGGAGACTCATTTACATATGAATGGCCGGTCACGACCTTGCCGTCCAAAGGGACCTTTTCCCCCGGTCTGATAATGATTATATCTCCGGGTGTGATCTCATGGGTATGCATCTCCGCTTCCCCGGTGCCCTTTTTTACCCTCGCTGTTTCCGGTGCGAGACTCAACAGCCGGCGTATCGACTGCTTTGCATTGTCGCCTGCATACTCTTCAAGGGCCTCGGCAATAAAGAACAGGAGGATCACAGCAGCACCTTCCTCGCCGTGGCCTATAAAAAAAGCCCCGAAAGCAGCAATGCTCATCAGGCAGTTCATGTCGAGGCGCCGTTTCAGCACAGAACGGACCGCCTTCATAAGTATGTCCTTCCCAGCGACTGCAATCACCATGACGTATAGAATTTGAGCGGTCAAATTATGGTCTGTGAAGAAATTAAGAAAGAGGCCGGAGACCATAAACAGAAGAGCCGCACCTCCGGTAATGAGTTTCCGGCGTTTCCAGAAGGGTGGCTTCTCTTCAAACATGTCTGTGCTGCAGCAGGAGCAGGACCGCTCTTCACGGCAGGTATTTTCGAGAATCTGTAATTTGGTGTTTTGCATTCTGATATACGGTTTATTCTCTGATATGTTTTAACCCTTCGTTAAACAGTGTTGTTATATGGTCATCGTCCAGGGAATAATACACCATCTTTGCTTCCTTCCTGAATTTAACAAGGCGCATATTCCTCAGTATCCTCAGCTGATGAGAAATGGCTGACATGCTCATGCCCAGGATCCCGGCTATGTCGCAAACACAGAGTTCTGCGCAGGACAGGGCATGGATTATCCTTATGCGGGTAGGGTCTGCCAGTACGCTGAAGGTCTCTGACAGGCTGGCGGCTTCATCTTCGGCAAGCATGGACTTCATAACAGACCGGACCTTCTTTTTGTCCACGGACCTGATTTCACAGACATCACCGGGCTTGTTCATCACTAAAATGTCCCTCCATATTATAATTGAACATATGTTCAACTATAATAGATGAATATGGCCGAAGTCAATTTTATTTTCCCCTGCTGCCCGGGGGGTTTTTATGGTAATGTTTTATTGTTAAAATACATTCGAGGACAATGATGAACTTTATGTTATTTCTGACACTGATGCTGTTTGCATTGCTCGCGCCTTTCGCGGGTTATGCGGGTGAGAGCACTGTTAATATAATATATACGGGCAGCATAAACGGTGAACTCGAACCGTGCGGCTGCTCTCCCAAAACGGATTTTGGAGGACTGGCAAGGCTTTCGGGCCATCTCTCTGCACTCAGAGATGAATTGGACCCGTACATCCTCATTGATGCTGGAAACTTTACCGCCAAAGATACTCCCCAGGGGAGGCTCAAGGCTGAGGCTGTGCTGAAATCCTATAACATAATGAAATACGACGCGGTAGCATTTGTAAGTAATGAGAAGGGGTTTTCTCCTGAGTTTCTCGTTCCTTTAATAAAGGACCAGGCGGTCCCGGCAGTCTCTGACACGCCTCCGTTTAAACAGTCAATATTGATCGACCGGAAGGGATTTAAAGTCAATATAAGCGTTAATCCTGATGGTTACATAGAGGAAGGAATTAATGTCCTTCTTACCGGCCGGCCTGTTTCAGAAGCCATGACCATAAAAGGCTGGGACGTTATAATCACATCTTCAGGGGACATTCTTGAGGAACCTCTGAAACAGGACCGCACGGTTATTCTTTCCGGTTATCCAAGGGGCAAGAAAACCGGGATGATCACTCTTGCTGTCACAGGGGAGGGAAGTACCGGGAATTTCACTCATAAATGGCTGTCTCTCGGCAGCGATGTTGAGGAAGATGCGAAGGTCCGCGCTGTCATCACTGAATATGATTCAAAGGTCGCCGGACTTTTAAAGGGCCCTGAAAAACCTGCGGCAGGAGATACGTACATGGGCACGGCTGGCTGCTCGGCATGTCATCAGACCTATGAGGAGAGCTGGAAGAAGACGAGACATGCCACAGCCTTTGACAGCCTTGTTAATGCCGGGAAGTCAAATGATCCTGAATGCATAGTGTGCCACAGCGTGGGATTTGGTGAAAAAGGCGGATTTTTCACACTGGAGACAACCCCTGAGCTTGCAAATGTCCAGTGTGAGGAATGCCATGGTCTGGACAGGGAACATGTTGAAGACTTCTCCAGACCCATGCGGCCTGTGACCGAGAAAGTGTGCCTTAAATGCCATACAGGAGAAAACAGTCCTGATTTTGATTTTCCTGTATATCTGAAAAAGATATTGCACTAAAATGAGAGAAGGAGAAGTCATGAACCTGAGAAAGATAATCTTAATGATGCCACTGATTTTACTTTCTGTATCTGCATACGCAGAACAGGCAACTGCTGTTAAAGGTGTATATGAGAGGCTGGACCATATGAAATTCAGCTTTGACGGAAATCAGGTAGAAGTTATTGAGTTTCTCAGTTTCTATTGCGGGCACTGTTATCATTTTGAAAAGGCAATTCCTGTGATAAGGGGCAACTTCCCGAAAAAGATCAAGTGGACGACCGTGCCTATTTACTGGGGCAATGGTTCTCCAAAGCCGGGGGAGGCCTATTTTCTGGCAGAAGAGGCAGGTAAGGGAGAGGAAATGAAGAAGGCCCTGTTTCAGGCTGCAATTGTTGATAAAAGGGACATCGGCAATATCGAGGTGCTTGATGACATCGGTTTGAAGATAGGCCTGGGGTTTGATTACAGCCGCAGGCTGAGGTCCGGGGAAAAAGCAAGAGAAGTCGGGGAGGCAATCCTGAAATCAAAGGCGTACAATATTGATGAAACGCCTTCTCTCATCATTGCTGGCAACCTCAAAACGAGCCCGGGCATGGTCAAAGGCAGTGCAGACCTGCTGAGAGAGAATGTCATAATTATGCTGAAAAGCCTCTTCGGTTCCGAACAGAATTAGCTGCCGCCGGGTTTTTTGAGAAATTATAAATGAATTGGTTAAACTACCTTTCATGAAAGTCCTTGCCCTTGAAACCGCAACACTTGCCGGCAGCATAGCGATCGTTGATGACGTTGAAGGACTGATCGGAGAAGTTAAAGTCAGCGTAAAGATAGCGCACTCCGAAAGGCTGATGCCGTCTGTAGAGTGGCTCCTGAAGGCCTCCGGTATTTCCATAAAAGAGATAGATGTCTTTGCCGTGTCCATCGGCCCGGGCTCTTTTACCGGGCTCAGGATAGGGTTAAGTACAGTGAAGGGCTTTGCCTTTGCCACCGGGAAACCGGTTGTCCCTGTACGGACACTCGATGCCTTTGCGCGTACAATGCCCTTTTGCAGCCACCTTGTCTGCCCCATGCTCGATGCGAGAAAGAACGAGGTGTATGCAGCCTTATACCGGTGGGATGATGCCATCTGTACGAAGATAATGCCCGAGACCTCAATCAGACCTGATGAATTGCTGAAGGAAATAAATGGCCCGGTTGTTTTTACGGGAGATGGTGCAAGGTTATACAGAAATATTATATCGGACACATTGAATACAGGTGCCATTTTTGCGCCTCCTTCACATATGTCTCCATCAGCATCTGCTGTTGCTGAAATAGCAATTGAAATGACAAAGCAGGGTCTAACTGCAGACCCTGTCAGTCTTACGCCATTTTATATAAGAAAATCCGAGGCGGAGATCAAATGGCAGCGATAATAATCAGAAGGATGCTCTCCGGCGACATTCCGCAGGCCCACGAAATAGGCAAGCAGTGTTTTACCACGCCCTGGCAGATTAGTTCATTTGAATATGAACTTGAGAACAGGGATGCAATCCTGAGGGTCGCTGTGCTGCACGTGGAAATTGTCGGTTATATATGTGTCCGGTCAATACTTGATGTTACGCATGTGATGGACCTGGCTGTTACACCGAGGCTCAAAAGGATGGGCATAGGCAGTCTGCTTCTGAGAAATGCATTGCAGGAACTGAGACGGACAAGGCCGGACATAAACATGATAACGCTCGAAGTCCGCGAGTCCAATATAGCTGCGGTCAAACTATACGAAAAGCACGGGTTCAGAGAAATTGGCAGAAGGAGAGGGTACTACAAAAAGCCCCTTGAGGACGCCCTGATCATGGAACTCGACATGAACACAGACAACTCGTCTATTATTTTTCACTAATCCTGACAACAGCGTTATATCTACAGACCCGCCTGCCTGACGGACAGGTTTCACAGATAAAAATGAGAGAGGAAAAGTTAATTAAGACAGTATTGAATCTGTGATAATCTTGTTAATCTGTGGATGTATATGATAAATACCCGGGCTGTTTTCAACACATCATAACTTAATCTGCAACATAATAATATCCCTATAACAATAATAAATTGGACAAACAATATGCGTAATGTTAAAAAATACACTCGAAAACTATCACTGCCCCCTTTCGGGACAGGAAACTTCCCTTTTACCGGATTTAGGCTGGAAAGTTCATTAATTATGACAGATGTTGAAACCGGCATTGTCAAATGGTTTGATCCTCAAAAAGGCTATGGGTACATTGAGCGCGATAAGGGAGGAGAGGTTTACGTACATTACAGCGCAGTGATTTGCGAAGAGAGTGAATGTCACCTGGAAGAAGGAAACAGAGTGGAATTCACTATTCATCAGGGACCAAAAGGTCCCCAGGCCCAGGATGTGATTGTCCTGAATTAGGGCAATTATTCCCCCTCCGTGATGTCTGATTTCTTATCAGACAGCAGGCCCTGAAACAATGTGTTCTTCCTGCATGCCGTTATCCATTCACACTCTTTACAATAAGACTCATACCACTCGCTGAAGATATGGGGGACGGATTTTCTTATACCTTCCCAGCCAACCCTTTCACCCGGGGACAGATTGAGCATCTCCAGTGCCCTGCTGTCCATCTCCCTGATGTCCCTTTCAGCATTTATGCTGTAATTACAGGTTGTGTCTTTCAGATAAGGGCACTTCGCGCATACCTCATCAGGGCCGGAGCATATTTCTACAGGAGAGTGTCCGGTCTTCTGAAGTATATTTCTGAGGTTTACTGTAAAAGTCTCACTATAGCCCTCTCCGTCAAAGAAGTGAAGGCAGATGAGATGATGTCCTCTAAGCTCCGGCATTCATATATTGTACGGCAAAAGTCTGCCTGCTTTTTGTATCACATTTTGGCGATAAGTACTGATGACTTTGCATGATTGAGCACATATCGTGCAACGCTTCCGAGCATGCCTTTAATGCCCCTCATGCCGCTTGTGCCGACTGCAATAATGTCTGCATCTGCTGCTTCTGCCTCGCTTATGATTACCATGGATGCGTCACCGAATTTGACCCTTTTTTCTATTTTGGAAAATTTACCGTCAAGGTCTTTACACGCCTTATCGAGGACCTGTCCGGAACTTTTCAGTTCCTTTTCCCTTGTATCAGCAACAATGTTTTTAATCCTTTCATTTATTTCAACGGCAAACCTCTCAGGGATGTCTTTAAAAACAGTGGACACGACATTAAGTATGGTCAGCTCGGTGTTATCAGGGAATGGTATGGAAGCTAATATTTTACAGACAGCGTCTGAGTACGCAGAGCCATCGGTCGCAAACAGGACCTTCAGTCCGCCGGATTTTTTGACATCCTGCTGTCTGAAGATCAGGACGGGTTTGTGTGATTTAATTGCGACCTGCCTTGTAACGCTTCCCACAATGAAAGAGCCCACACCTTTTAAGCCCCTGGCCCCCAGGACAATAAGATCAGCCCCTGATTCTTCCGAGGCCTCGAGAATGGCCTTGTCCGGATAGTCCTCACGAGAGGAGGTGCTGATTTTTGCACTGGAGGGCTTCAGGACTGATGCTGTTGAATCAAGTATCCTTGGAACAACTTCGTCCTGTATCTGCTTGAAATCCGCATAAAGTGATTCCCATTCAGTCAGCACAGGTGTCCAGCTTATTGCATGCAGAATATTGATTTCGTCATCAGCTGAAAAATTGAACCGTGTAAGAAACTCCGCTGCTGCTTCTGAATTTTCTGAACCGTCCGTGGCGAGCAATATTTTCATCATTATCCCCCCTTAATTAGTATTTAATTTATATACACATCGTCCTGTCTAAATTGTATCATGGTTTTTCTGTTTATGAAGGCCCCGCGGTCATTAAAAAAATAAATATCATTTTAACACTCTGCGGGCCTGAAGGCTTTAACAGCGCTGTCCCACTTAAAGCATCTCATGTCAGCGACAGTCCTGTTCATAACAGAGACCACCACGTGCAGGGCATCCGGGAATTCAGGCTCCCCGAAGACGGTCTGTGCAGCATGGTCTTCCTCTGAAAAATAGGCCTCATGCTCAGGATGGGAATGATAGAAGGCAAGGATTTTACCTCCATTTTCTATTGCTGTCGAGACTATCCTGTCGAATTCGCTCCGGTCAATCATATAAGCAGTGCGGGCGTCTCTGGGATATCTGGCAGGGTCATCTTTATGAAGACTGTCCTGAATGTTCCTGCATAAATGGACCGTCTGCCTGCCGCTGCTGTCCGTTATAATACCGCAGCACTCCAGGGGATA
>QZIL01000047.1 GCA_003599025.1 Nitrospiraceae bacterium
AAAAAGAAAGACTTAAAAGCACCATAGGAATAGGGCATACCAGATGGGCCACGCACGGGAGACCTTCAGAGGAAAATGCCCATCCACACAGGGCGGACGGCATAGTTGTCGTACATAACGGGATCATTGAGAACTATTTTGAACTCAGAGAGGGATTAAAGAAGAAGGGGCATGTATTTACATCTGAAACCGACACAGAAGTTATCTGCCATATTGTTCTAAGTTACTCAAAGAACGGGCTTAACCTGGAACAGGCAACAAGGAAGGCATTAAAACATCTGGAAGGAGCGTATGCAATCGGTGTCATGAATGAGGCTGAGCCCGATAAAATCATTGCTGTTAAAAAAGACAGTCCTCTTGTCGTCGGTATGGGAGACGGGGAATTCTTTATCGCATCAGATATTCCGGCATTCCTTAAATATACGAGGGATGCACTGATTCTTGAAAACGGGGAAATGGCGGTAATTACGCGAGATGGCGTAACAGTTCATGACCTGATCAATAACAAAACGGTCAGCAAAAAGGCCACACAGATAACATGGAGCCCTGCAATGGCTGAAAAAGGGGGATACAGGCACTTCATGTTGAAAGAGATATTTGAACAGCCCAGGGCCATCTCGGATACGATCAGAGGGAGAATATCCATAGAGAAAGGTGAGGTAAACCTCAAGGAGTTCTCCTTGACTGAAGGCCAGCTGAAAAAACTGAACAAGGTCTTTCTTGTGGCATGCGGAACATCCTGGCATGCGGCCCTTGTAGGCAAGTACATGATTGAAGACATGGTAAGGATACCCTGCGAGGTTGATATAGCATCTGAATTCCGGTACAGGAAGCCGATTGTGCCTGAAAATAGTCTGATGATAGTAATAACACAGTCAGGTGAGACAGCAGATACACTTGCAGCACAGCGTGAGGCAAAGAGGTTGGGGGCCAGGGTCATGACTATATGTAATGTAGTCGGCAGCACTTCTGCTCGCGAAGCTGACGGGATCTTTTATACTCATTCAGGTCCGGAGATCGGTGTTGCTTCAACAAAGGCTTTCACAACCCAACTCACCGCGCTTTATCTCTTTTCTATAGCGCTCGCAAAGGCAAAGGGCAAGCTTAAATTAAAAGAGATCCAGGGATTGTTTAACGAACTGCTTCAATTACCTGAAAAGGTTAAAATGGCACTTCAATGTAATGATGCTGTAAAAAAGATTGCAAAAAAATATTATCATGCCAGGGATTTTCTCTATCTCGGCAGGGGGATTAATTATCCCATAGCCCTTGAAGGAGCGTTAAAATTAAAGGAAATATCATACATACATGCCGAAGGTTATCCAGCCGGGGAAATGAAGCACGGTCCGATAGCCCTGATAGACAATAACATGCCTGTGCTTGCACTTGCGCCTGATGACAGCGTGCTTGAGAAGATACTTTCCAATATGGAAGAGGTCAAGAGCAGGGGTGGTAAACTTATAGCTGTGGCAGTAGAAGGCAACACAAAGGTGAATTCACGTACATCAGATATCATCTTTTTACCCGGCACAAATTATTATCTGACGCCTGTTATCTTTTGTGTACCGCTTCATCTTTTGGCATATCATATGGCAGTATTGAGAAAATGTAATGTTGATCAGCCCAGAAATCTGGCAAAAAGCGTAACAGTCGAATAGTAGCTGTTATTAAATTTGTCAATCATATAATAAAGAAGTGGCAGTTCCGTGTTTGAATCTGATATACTTATTGAGTCGGTTGCATTTAATTTCCTGCAGCATGAATATCTGATGATATATCACCGATTCCGGGGAGAGAATGACTAAACAACTACTTTTGAACGATCTTAACACTCAGCAGAAAGACGCGGTCCTTCATAATAAGGGGCCTGTACTGGTACTTGCAGGCGCAGGTAGCGGCAAGACCAAGGTAATAACTCACCGGTTTGCATATCTCTCCGGGATACAAAAGGTTGCACCGATGTCCATCCTTGCCATGACCTTTACAAATAAGGCTGCAAATGAAATGAAAGAACGTATTGAGGACCTTACCCAGAAAAGCACGAATGGCTACTGGATAGGCACCTTTCATTCCCTGTCCTCACGTATTCTCAGAAGAGACATAGATCGTCTTGGATACAGAAAAGATTTTTGTATTTATGATGATGACGACGCCGGGAACCTTATACGCTCGATACTTAAAGATTTCAAGATACATGAGGCGCTTTACAGGGGGATCCTCTCAAAGATATCCTCACTCAAGGCCTCCCTAGTCGGACCTGAAGACCTCCTTTCCAATGAAGACAGTTACGGGTTTGATGAAAAATTCGCTAGGGTCTATGTAAGGTATCAGGATGAGCTGAAGAAAAATAATGCCCTCGATTTTGACGATCTTATCATGTGCACAGTCAGGCTCTTTGAAGGTCACCCTGAAGTTCTGAAGAGATACCAGAAGGAATTTTCACATATAATGATTGATGAATTCCAGGACACAAATACATCACAGTACAGGTTGTCAAAGCTTCTTGCGTCAGGTCACAAGAACATATGTGCTGTAGGTGACGATGATCAGAGCATCTATAAGTTCAGGGGCGCTGAAGTCAAGAATATTCATTTGTTCAGGAAGGACTTCGCTAAAACAAAAGTGATCAAGCTTGAACAGAATTACAGGTCTACCCAGAGCATACTGGATATCGCTGACAGTATAATTGCCCGTAGCCCGAACAGGATGCCAAAGAAACTCTGGACGGACAGGGGCAGCGGCGAGAAAATATTTTATTGTGTTGCATCCAATGAGCTTGAAGAGGCCAGATATATAGCGCAATCTATAAAGGAGTTGTACCAGAAGGGGAAATATCACTATAAAGATATTGCTGTTCTTTACAGGGTGAACCAGCAGTCCAGATTCCTTGAGGAGGCCCTGAGGGAGAATGGGCAGCCTTACCGGGTTTACGGAGGCATAAGTTTTTTTCAGCGGAAAGAAGTGAAGGACATAGTTTCCTATCTTAAAGTCATTGCCAATCAGGATGATTCCGTCAGTCTCAAGAGGATCGTTAATTGTCCTCCGAGGCAGATTGGAGCGGCAACAATTACAAGGGTAGAAAATGAGGCGCGGAAGAGAGAAGAGAGTCTTTATCAGACCATGAAGTATATTATGAAAAGCAGCAGCTATACCAATTCCCTAAAAGACAAGATAAGCAGTTTTACGAACATTATCGACAACCTGATTGATCATAAAGAGACCCCTGTCCCTGAACTTATAGGCCTGATACTGAAAAAATCAGGATATCTTGAATGGATCGGGGAGGACAAGGCTGATAACCTGTCTGAACTCAGGAAATTCTCTGAAGGCAAAGACCTGAAGAGTTTCCTTGATACCGCTTCACTATTCAGCGGTCTCGATGAGAGCAACCCTGATGACAGTGTTTCTTTAATGACCTTGCACAGTGCCAAGGGGCTTGAATTCCCTGTAGTGTTTCTTGCAGGTATTGAAGACGGGCTTATGCCACATTTTCATGCCATCAAGGACCCCGAGGAACTCGATGAGGAGCGCAGGCTTTTCTATGTCGGTGTAACAAGGGCACAGGACATGCTTGTATTGTCCGGGGCAAAGAAAAGAAGGCTGTATACTTCCGTCCAGGAACAGCAGCCCTCAAGATTTCTGGCTGACATACCTGCAGGATGCTATCAGTGTATCGAGAAGAGGCCCCGTGCCGATGCGATCAGTTCAGCTGCAATTAAAGCGCCGGTTACGCATACCGCAATATCTCCGTATGCAGCAGGGGCAAGGGTCAGGCATCCCAAGTGGGGAGTGGGTGTTGTAAGAGACAGTTATGGTGAAACTGATGATGTGAAGGTCATGGTCAATTTCTCTTCAGTAGGTATTAAACGGCTCTCCCTGAAGTTTGCCAATCTTGAGAGGATTTGATGGAAATCGGACATGTGGCCCTGCTTGCAAGGCTGAAACTTACGGATGATGAAGCAGAACTCTTCTCCAGACAGGTCGGAAGCATAATTGAATATATTGACAAGTTGAACGAGCTGGATGTTAAAGACATTGAGCCTACTGCTCATGTGCTTCAGGTCAGGAATATTTTCAGAGAGGACAAATCAAGACCGTCCCTGCCCCGTGAAAAGGCCCTGCAAAACGCACCGGAAAGCAATGATAACTTCTACAGGGTACCCAGGATAATAGAGTAAAAGAAAATATTCAAACTACAGAATACAAATTCCAGTTAAATCACAATCATCAAAATCCCAATGACCAGGACCAAAATGAAAAATGAATTGCATGATTTCATCGCATATTTTAAATCAGATTGCTGGAATTTAAATATTATTTATTGTCTGGGAGTTGGATATTGAAATTATTAGTTCCGGGATGTTTTACCGGAGTATTGACACTCCGGCCGGATGCAATATAAGATTTAGTAAGATTCAATAATAAGAAGGAGTTGACTATGTTGAGATGTATGCTGAGGGCCAAAATACATGGGGCCACAGTGACGGACTCTAATATCGCGTATGAAGGAAGCGTGACTATAGATGAAGCACTGCTTGATGCTACGGGCATGAAACCGTACGAGCAGGTCAGGATTAGCAACGCTAATAACGGGGAAAGATTTGAGACCTATATAATCCCCGGGAAAAGGGATTCAGGTACTGTATGCCTGAACGGACCTGCTGCAAGAAAGTGTCTGGTCGGGGACGTGATCATGATCTTTTCTTATGCATATTATGCTGAAGATGAACTCGGGGATTTTTCACCCAGGATAATCAGAGTTGACGGGAAAAACAGGATAAAATAATCTTGTTATTCAGCTGCTGAAAGTCTGTGATCTGGTGAAACTGTCAGATAACGGCTCTTGCATTAATAAAATGGCAAAAGTTATATTATCCGGAATGTTATGGCGAGGGAGGTGAACCGGAATGCCCTTAGTAAAAGTCAGGGAAAATGAATCGTTTGAGAATGCTCTTCGTAAGTTCAAAAAGGCGTGTGAAAGAGAAGGAATATTGTCCGAGGTAAGAAAAAGAGAGCATTATGATAAACCAAGTGTAAGGAAAAAGAAAAAAACCATTGCAGCCAGAAAAAAGGCCGCAAAGAGATTTAAAGTATCACCGAGGGATTAATGTCTGTTTCTGAGAAAATTGCCGCTGATTATAAAGAGGCCCTTAAAGCAGGGGACAAGAACAGAGTCTCAGTGCTCAGGATGATCAAATCATCCATGAAATATAAGGAAATCGAAAAGAAGGCCCCGCTCACAGATGAAGAAGTCCAGGCCATTCTGATATCATCCGTCAAGCGGGCAAAGGAATCTATAGAGCAGTTTTCAAAGGCCGGCAGGGAAGACCTCGCCAACAAGGAAAAAGATGAAATGCTGTTAGTACAGGAGTATCTGCCGAAACAGCTTGATGAAGACGAGGTGAGAAAGATACTGCAGGATGTAATTACTGAAGAGGGCGCATCAGGGCCCAAAGATACCGGCAGGGTCATGAAACCCGCAATGGCAAGGCTGAAGGGACAGGCTGACGGCAAGCTTGTCAGTAAAATTGTGAAAGAGCTGCTGGAGGCATAGGTGAAATTACGACAACTTTATGAAACCGTAGTCGCAAAAGGGATTGAAGCAGACCCGCGCGGCAAGAAAACGGTTTTAAAAAACCTGGAGAAAGCAAAGAAAAAATACAAGGACCTGAAAAAGGACGAGAAAGAGTTTTTCGATATCGAGACACTTACAAATCCGTATGCAGATACAAGGATCCTTTATGGAACAGGGAATGAGGAGATCAGGACCGCGCTCGTCGGCATAGACATGGAAATGGGTGAGCTCCTCCTTGCTGACAGGCTTTCTTCAAAGGGACAGAAAATAGACCTTGTAATCGCCCACCATCCTGAAGGCAAGGCCTTTGCCAATTTCTACGAAGTAATGCATATGCAGGCGGACATACTTAATAAATTCGGAGTGCCGATCAATATTGCGGAAGGACTTCTGGAAGGCCGTATAAAAGAGGTCGAGAGAAGTCTTTCCGCAGCAAACCACACCCGGGCATCAGACATGGCTGCACTGCTCGATATGCCGTTTATGTGTGTGCATACACCTGCAGACAACATGGTCCAGGGCTATCTGCAAAAGGCATTCGACAAAAAATCACCCGATACCCTTGATGATGTCATAAAGATACTGAAGGAAATCCCTGAATACAGCGAGGCCGTAAAAAACAATGCCGGCCCCAAGGTCCTTCTGGGCTCAGGCGAACGTAGTGCCGGGAAAATTTTTGTGGACATGACAGGCGGCACCGGGGGCGCAAAGACCATCTTTGAAAGCCTTGTGAACTCCGGAGTCAGCACTATCGTCGGTATGCACCTCGGTGAGGAGCACAGGAAAGAAGCTGAAAAGCACCACATGAACGTCGTGATAGCAGGACACATATCAAGCGATAATCTCGGGGTAAACCTGATTCTTGATGAAGTCCAGAAAAAGGGCAAGCTGAAGATAGTGGCCTGCTCGGGGTTCAGAAGGTTTAGCAGGTTAAAGTAGAAGTCTTCGAGGTAGTATAAATTACATAATCACGATCAACCCCGTATATGATGTATTTATATAGTGTCTCTGTTAGTCAAGTTAATCCATCAAGTCCCCTTGTCTCAAGCGTTGCCGTAATAGCTCTTTTTTTGTTTAAAAAACAGGATCTCTAGTAATATCTTACGGAGATATCTGTTATTAATAATTAGGAAGGTTAAGAGCCCTGCATAGATGAATATCATGCCTATGATATTATAATGATCGCAGGGGTAATGAAGCCCCTGCGATCATTATAAGCTTATTTCTTTACGCTTGCCTCTTCGATAATAACTGCATACTTGTATCCGCTGCCGAAGTCCTTGTCCTTATACAGCGTCCCTTTTGCCGTTACCACGTCTCCCACTGATGGTGCGTCCTGAGTTGTTGCAATTATATCGTTTGTCCCTTTTGTGGAATCACCGCTTCCATCCTGGAGATGAATCCAGTTCTTACCCATGATCCCCTGAGAGACCTTTACAACCTGACCTTTTACGACAACGTTCTTCTTATCAAGCGATGAACTTTTCTGATGAAGCTCGGCCACTGTATAAGCATTGGGACCGGATGCTTTTTCTACCTTTACTTTTTTAGGCTCCGCCTGCTTGGCTTCAGATGGTTTCTGGACTGCCATATGACTGTCCTGTCCGGCTGCTCCGGTTGAAAATACAATAGCATCAAATGTCCTGTTCAATGAAGTACTCTTAAAGTCATTCATGACCATTCCGGGAGCAAAAGACATCTGCTGTCCGACAGTCACTTTCATCTGGGGTACTGCCACCCACGTCGACTTGCCGTTTTTCTGTAAATTTACATATGTATACCCGCCGCTGTCCATTGTTTCCACAACCTTGCCCGATAAAGAAGATGCATCTTCCTGGACCTTCGTTTCCATCTTCTTCCCTGCTGCTTCCCCTGACTTCTTGGAATCACCATATGCTTCATGCATGGATAATACCACCATAAACGCTAACATCAAGACAAACAACACTGTAAATCTCTTCATTTCACTTCTCCTTTTATTTTCATTAGTGCATTGCAGCAATTTTCTGACACCCTTTAATAATACCCCTTTTGTCTGAAACATAACAAGTTTCCATCAATACTGGCTGATCGGAAACAGCCCGTCTATAATTGCCTGTATTACAGACATGACATTTACAGGCTTTAATTATGTAAAATTACTCAATGCACAGCAGTGCCCCCTGACAAGACATAACGCATGACGAAAAAAGACAAAATCAACTGCTTTGAATGTGTCCACTTTTTTATAACCTGGGACGATAAATTCCCACGAGGGTGCAGGATCATGGACTTTAAGTCCAGAGAAATGCCGTCTGTCTCAGTATTCAGGGCGTCCGGTATGCCCTGCCTGCGGTTCAGGGCCAAAAAGCAGAAATAATTCCCCAAATTGCATTTCCACAATACCCTGTGGGATAATGAACATTGCTCATGAATTACGGAAATTTCATTAAACCAAGCCGTTATATCGGCAATGAAGTTAACATTATCCGAAAGGATGGAGATGTTAAAATGGCCCTCTGTTTTCCCGACACCTACGAAATCGGGATGTCTCATATCGGCCTGAAGATACTCTATTCAATAATAAACAACCTTCCTCATGCCTCTGCTGAAAGGGTATATGCCCCATGGACAGACCTTGAGTCCTGGCTCAGGGTAAACAACAGCCCTTTAACATCAATTGACAATCAGAGGCCCTTAAAGGACTTTGATATACTCGGTTTTACCCTTCAGTATGAACTCTCATATACAAACGTTCTCAATATGCTCGATCTGGGCGGTGTCCCGATCAGATCAGCAGACAGGGGAGATGAACATCCGCTTGTTATCGCAGGAGGACCATGTACTGTCAACCCCCTGCCCCTGGTCCCTTTTATGGATGCCTTTGTTATTGGTGACGGGGAGGATGTCATAAAAGAAATAATAGAAGAAGTCACAAGTCACAAGTCGCAAGTCACAAGCAAAGAAAGACTGCTGAATAACCTTGCGGGCTTAGCAGGAGTCTATGTCCCTTCAATACACGACAGAACTAAACAGATAGTAAGGAGAAGAATCGTGGATGATCTGGACAAGGCACCTTTTCCTTATGCACCTCTTTTGCCCTATACATCGATTGTCCACGACCGTGTGGCAATTGAAATATCAAGGGGCTGTACAAAGGGATGCCGTTTCTGCCAGGCAGGGATGATATACCGGCCTTTAAGGGAGCGGTCCCTTGAGACGGTACTCGACATTGCCCGGAAATCCGTTCTTAATACAGGATATGAAGAGGTCTCTTTTACTTCCCTCAGTACAGGGGACTACAGCAATCTCCTTCCATTAATCAGGGGGTTTAACAGGCTGTGCTCAGGTACACACACCTCCGTCTCTCTTCCCTCTCTGAGGGTCGGAGCAATAAGCAGCGAGATTCTGAAAGAGATAAAGAGTGTAAGAAAGACAGGCTTCACCATCGCCCCGGAGGCAGGCACAAAAAGGCTCCGTGATGTAATCAATAAGGATTTTACAGATGAAGAGTATGATGAAACATTAAGGAAACTATTTACCGAGGGGTGGAACAATATCAAGCTTTACTTTATGATCGGCCTTCCGACCGAAACAATGGCGGATATCGACGGCCTGATAGATATGGCAGTAAAGGCACTCAAAAAAGGTCGGGAGATAACAGGAAGACGCGTGACGGTAAATGTTGGTATTTCGTCTTTTGTGCCAAAGGCCCATACGCCTTTTCAGTGGGCAGGTCAGAATGCAGCATCAGAACTGAGAAACAAACAGGACTATATAAGAAGGGCCTTCAGAAAACGTGGAATAAACTTTAAGGGACAGCATGTTGAAAACAGTGTGCTTGAGGCTGTCTTCGCACGGGGGGACAGGGAAACCTCACTGTTGCTCGAGAAGGCCTGGAGACTCGGATGCCGTTTTGACGGATGGTCAGAATTTTTCAGGTTCGAAACATGGGAGCAGGCAGCAGAGCAGACAGGGATTGATCTGTTCGGTTATGCGTCACGCTCAATCGATCCTGAGCAGGAACTGCCCTGGGATTTTATCGACACCGGCATAAAAAAACAGTTTTTGAAGTCAGAATTCACAAATGCAGCTCAGGAGCTCATCACCGCTGATTGCAGCAGTACCTGTCATGCATGCGGCCTTGTCTGTAAGGACAGAAAGCAGAACTCAGAAGTAAGAACACAGAGCACAGAAGTCAGAACACAGAGCACAGAACACAGAACACAGACAATAGAAAATAAAAAGCAGAACAGGCAACCTTTACCCGTGAACCCTTACATGCCGGCTCAAACAAAATACAGGGTGAAATTTTCGAAGACCGGCATTCTCAGATATCTCTCACATCAGGAGTTGATGACTTCGATATTAAGGGCCATGAGAAGGGCCTCTATCGCTGTTTCATATTCAGCCGGTTTTCATCCGCTCCCGAGGCTCTCATTCGGGCCTGCCCTTGCAGCCGGGATAGAAGGGTTAAACGAGTATTTTGATATAGAAATGCCTGTATTTATCAATTCTCAGGACTTTCTCGCAAGGCTTAATTCCGTATTACCGGAAGGACTTAAGGCACACAGTGCAGATTCCATCCCTGTTAATGCGAAGTCCCTGAATGAACTTATCTCGCGCTATGCATATGAAATAACCATTGACAAATCAGATATTAAAAACATAAATTCATTTATGATAAGCCTTGCCTGGCCTGTTTCAAGGGAAAAAAAGACCGTGGACATCCGGCCAATGGTTGAGAAAGCAGAAATACAGGACAGCACGCTGCTTATCACACTTATAGACACTGAAAGCGCTAATGTAAGACTCTTTGAAGTATTAAAGGAAATGCTTCAGAAGACCGTTGAGGAGATACAGTCTGCCGGCGTAAAAAGGACCGGTCTTTACAGTTATAATAAGGTTAATCAAATCTGCATATAAAGAGTGGAAATAATGGCCGGAAAAATTCTGATCAACATTACTCCAGAACAGACCCGCGTGGCATTAATCGACATTAATGACCAGTTGTCTGAATTGTACATTGAGCGGAAAAAAGGCGTGAGCCTTGTAGGCAATGTCTATAAAGGCAAGGTAGTAAAAATCCTGCCCGGCATGCAGTCCGCCTTCGTAGACATCGGGCTTGAAAAGGCGACTTTTCTCCATGCTGCTGATGTGCTCTCAGGCTTCGATTATTCCATTTTTGGCGAAGACCTTGAGGAAAGTGTCCCTATCAACCTGCCTATTGAAGACATGCTTCAGGAGGGGGAGGAGGTCTTTGTACAGGTATCTAAAGACCCTATGGGTACAAAAGGGGCAAGGGTCACATCCTATATAACACTCCCTGGAAGATATCTTGTGCTGATGCCCGGTGTCGAGCATATCGGGGTGTCAAGAAAAATACTCGAAGAAGATGAACGATCAAGACTTAAAGACATTGTCAGCAGGGAAAAGCCAAAGAATTTCGGTTTTATTATCAGGACAGCAAGCGAGGGATGCACTGAAGATGAACTGAAGAAAGATATCGAATATTTAATGCTCCTGTGGGACAACATCCAGAAGAAAAAAGAGAAGGTCCATTCACCTAACATCCTTTACAGTGATCTTGACCTTGCATTAAGGAGTGTAAGAGACTTGCTCGGCCATGATATCGATAAACTCATAATCGATTCAAAGGAGGGCTTCAAGAAAGTCTTTGACTTTGTTAATACCTATTTCCCGAAACTTATATCCAAGATCGAACTTTATGAAGGGGAAGAACCTATCTTTGATGCCTTCGGCATCGAACTCGAGATACCCAAGGCACTCGGGAAACGCGTATGGTTAAAGTCCGGGGGATACATTGTCCTTGACCAGACAGAGGCGCTGACTTCAATAGATGTCAATACCGGGAAGTACGTAGGCAAGGCCTCGCTTGAAGACACGATCTTCAAGACCAACATAGAGGCAGTCAAAGAGATCGCATACCAGATTATGCTCAGGAACCTGGGCGGCATCATCATAATTGACTTTATTGACATGGAGAAGGAGGACAACAGAAAGAAGCTGTTCTCCGTGTTCCAGGAGGCTATGAGCAAGGACAGGGCAAAGTGCACAATACTTGAAGTTTCTGAGCTCGGGCTTATCCAGATGACAAGAAAAAGGGTAAGGGAAAGCCTGCAGAGGATTTTATGCGAGCCCTGCCAGTATTGCGACGGCAAGGGATTTATTAAATCACCTACAACAGTATGTTACGAGATATTTATGGAATTAAGAAGGATAGGTTTGACGCAGAAAAACTGCAAGATAATGATATCAGCAAATCCCCATGTTGCTGACCTTATTTATGATGATGAGCGGGAAGGCATAGAGGCGATTGAAAGAGAGTACACATTCAAGATTATCGTCAAGGCTGACAAGAATTTCCATCAGGAATACTATGAAGTTGTAACACTGTAAGAAGTGTCAGTGCACAGTGACAGTGCCAGCAAGAAAAAGCCGTCACTAACAACTGACACTGACACTATCATCCTACATTACCAATATGAACTCGAAATCTTTACTCGACAAATTTAATAAGCTAAAAGACTCCCTGAAAACGATGGACCGGGTCATCATCGCATTTTCGGGTGGTGTTGACAGCACATTTCTGCTAAAGACTGCCTCCATTTCAGGGCTGAGTGAGGTTTTAGCCGTTACAGGACAGTCTGAAAGCATAGCAGAGGAAGAGTTCTCCTTCTCAAAAGAACTGGCAGGTTCCTTTAATGTCAGACACAGGATAATACGGACTAATGAACTGGGGAACAATGACTATTCTAAAAACCCTCCGAACAGGTGCTATTACTGCAAGAAGGAGCTATTCAGTAAGCTTAAAAAAATCGCAGAAAATGAAAATTTCCCTTTTATTCTTGACGGGACTAATGCCGATGATGCTGCTGACTGGCGGCCTGGCAGACTGGCAGCACAGGAAGAAGGGGTTGAAAGTCCGCTGCTTGATTCCGCGCTGACTAAAAATGAAATCCGTGAACTATCAAAAGCACTCGGCCTTCCGACATGGAACAAACCGGCAACCCCCTGCCTTGCTTCCCGGATCCCTTACGGACAGGAGATCACAACAAAGGAGCTCGAAAAAGTCAGCAGGGCCGAAGCCTTTATCAGAAAATTCGGGGTAATGGAACTACGGGTAAGAAATCACTCCGACGTCGCACGGATTGAAATTCATCCGGATGATTTTGAAAAATTGACTGCTGCCCCGTTTAGAAATGAAATCGCAGCTTACCTGCGTTCCATCGGCTTTAAATATATTACCCTGGACCTGCAGGGCTTCAGAAGCGGCAGCGGTAATGAAGTGCTTTGATTAAATACAAACAGAATAAATGTCCGATGCAGCGTCATTCCCGTGCTTAAAGCGCCTACTGTTGGCAGTCCGTTGAACGGGAATCCAGACAGTTAATAAACTGGATACCCGATTAAGAACTTCGGGTATGACGGCATTAGCAACTTATTACAAATTTTCACTGAACATTATGACTAAATCATATAATCTCACTGAGACTTCCAAATGCGTCAGGTGCGGGGCATGCAAGGCCTCGTGCCCCACATATCTGACAACAAATAAGGAGACCATGGGTGCAAGAGGCAGGGTCGCCATGCTTGGTGAGCTGGACATGGAGAGGTTGGCGCCGACTGAGGTCCTTGCAGAAATGATATACAGCTGCATGCTCTGCGGGGCATGCAAGAAACTCTGTCCTGCAGGCATTGACATCCCTGAGGTCATTTATCAGGGACGGGCCGCACTGAGAAAGGCCTACAGCAAAGGACGGCTTCTAAAAAAAGCTTTACAATTGTCGTCTTCAGGATTTGATAATATATTCTCTCTGTTGAGGTGGGGCCAGAAATTATTTTATGGCAGTCTTTACAACTCCGGGGTAATAGGTTATGTTCCTGAGATATCTTCAACGCCTTTCAAAAACGATCTTCAGGTCTATAAAACAGTAAACAAGACAGGCAGAATGGCGATCTTTGCCGGGTGCAGCGTTAACTACTTTTATCCGGGTCTCGGCCAGTCTTTGTCCCATGTACTGGTTTCAAAGGGATATGAAGTAGTTGTGTTTAAGGGAGAAGTATGCTGCGGGGCCCCTTTCAGGTCATTGGGCCTTGAAGATGAGGCCCTCAAACTTGCTGAAAAGAACATTGAGCACTTTAATAAAGTGCGCGCTGAAGCTATTATCAGCATGTGTCCAACCTGCACAATGGTCATTCGTGACCAGTATCCCCGAATGACCGGGAATACTATCAGCAATATCATGGATGTCAACGAATTTCTGATCCGCTATGATATAGCTTCAAACCTTCAGATAGCCCCGTCGGTGGTTACTTATCATGACCCCTGCCATCTGAGTCACGGCCTTGGCATAAGAGACAAGCCCAGGCATATCCTGAAAAATATAAAAGGTATTGAACTGGTTGAAATGAAGCATGCTGATGACTGCTGCGGCTTTGCAGGTCTGTTCAGCATGCATTTTAAAGACATGTCTAAAAGCATCGGCATGAAGAAAATCAGCAACATTTCAAATACAGGGGCGGATACTGTCGTCACTTCCTGCCCCGGCTGCATAATGCAGCTTGAGGCCTTGAGGAAAGAGACAGGATCAGAATTCGGGATAAAGCATATTGTCGAAGTAATTGATGCTGCCATGCACGGATAGATTACAAGCTGTCAGCCGTCAGCTCCCAGCTTTCAGCCTTTACTAAATTATGAAAGTCCTGTGCTTCATTTCAATATATTTCTTTAATTTCCTGCTATAATATTCATCATTCTGCAAAGACAACAGCTTTGCTAAAATACGCAGCAAATCGAGGTCTGTGAATTATTCTCCTTCAGACGCAGCTGCATAAAGCGGATTTGTCATTTCATTAAATAAAGGAGGCCGTTATGAAATTCTTCATCGACACAGCAAATATCAATGAGATTAAGGAAGCATGGGAAATCGGAGTGATAGACGGTGTTACAACAAACCCTTCTCTCATAGCAAAAGAAAAAAAGGAACCGGTAAAGCTTTTTAAGGAAATATGCGTAATAGTTGACGGACCGGTAAGCGCCGAGGTGGTCAGCCTGGACGCAGCTGGAATGGTCAAGGAGGCAAAGACCCTGGCCAAAATCCACAAAAACATTGTGGTGAAAATACCCATGACAACAGAAGGCCTGAAGGCAACAAAAAAGCTTGCCGGTCTTAAAATAAAGACAAACGTTACACTTGTTTTCTCGGCAAACCAGGCCCTGCTCGCTGCAAAGGCAGGCGCAACATATGTCAGCCCATTTGTAGGAAGAGTTGATGACATAAGCGGATACGGCATGGAGCTTGTCAGCCAGATACTCGAAATCTACGACAACTACGGCTTCGAGACTGAGATAATCGTTGCAAGCATACGCAACCCTGTTCATGTGCTGGATGCAGCAAGAATCGGCGCGCATGTCGCCACTATACCCTTTAAAGTCATTGAACAGCTTTCAAAGCACCCCCTTACAGATATCGGCATGGAGAAATTCCTTGCTGACTGGGAAAAGGTACCTAAATAGGGAAAAGGCAGCGCATTATGCCTGTTTACGAATATAAATGCAATGAATGTTCAGAGGATTTTGAGAAGCTCGTCTACGGGAGTGATCCTGACGTGTCATGTCCAAAGTGCAATTCCAGAAATATTACAAAGAAATTTTCACTATTCGGCATGAGCGGAGTTGAAAAACCTGCAACCTCCTCCGGCAGGTCGGGTTGCAGTTCATGCAGCAAGTCCACCTGCAGTTCATGCCATTGATGTTTAAATAGCATTTGCTGCTACAGGACGATAACCGAACAACTAAGATCCCGTGGTATTCCTGATGCTCTCAATTATTTCTGAATACTCCCACGGGGGATTTGCGAGTTCCACGCCTATAGCTACACATAAATTATCAGCTACGCAATAACTCCAGGCAATTGTACTGTCTTTAGCAGGGATAAACAATATATCCTTGTTATAGGGAATATATATTTCAAGAAGCGAGTCAATAGGGAACGAAGGCGTCTTCGTACTGATGAGCATGCCCTTTTCAGAGATGTTTTTTATAGTCCCGGAGTAAAGCTTCTTCCAGAAGAGCGGCTTCCACAGGTAGTACTCTATCTCAATATTTGCGGGGATTCTTTTATATGCTCTCTTTTCCATATTTTTCGTCATGACAAATTATTCCCGTATATTTCATAAAAGAAGAAATACTATAATTTTTCACGCTGGACAATTCCTGAAAATTACAGACAACAATAAACTATATATACCATTAAAGTGCACCTTCGTCAAATTTAATATATTCCGGCAATCAAATAGTGAAATCCGTCATTCCGGTTTGTTGGGAATCCGGGTCTTTTCCCCCTTAGAAGAGGGGGATACAGGGGGATGTTGAGATAAACACGCCACTGCCCCCTCTTATTAGAGGGAAGATTCCTACGAACAAGTCGGGGCATGCTCCCAAGCTGGAATGACAATCTCAGGATATTTGATTGCCAGGTTGATAATTTAATCCGGGCATGAAATTCATGAATAGAACACTATCGGAAACAGCAGGACGGGGAAAGAAGAGGAAAAGTGGTGGGCAGTCGCGGAATCGAACCACGGACACGAGGATTTTCAGTCCTCTGCTCTACCGGCTGAGCTAACTGCCCTAGCAGAGAATGATAAC